>JADYUX010000003.1 GCA_021532125.1 Arcanobacterium haemolyticum | reverse complement strand
CCGTTGAGGTCGAAGCTCACCGTGGCTGGGTTGGCTGTCCAGATCGCGTGCAAGGTTGGGTTTCCTGCTGGGACGACGAAGTCTGCGCCGGCCTGGTAGGTGTCGCCTGTGCTGTCGGCCTTTGTATTCCACCCTGCGAAGGTGTAGCCCTCACGTGTGAGGCCGTCGGCCGCGGGGAGCTTGATGGTTAGGCCTTCTTTCGAGGCGATAGCTGTCGGGGCTGTACCGCTGCCTCCGTTCGGGTTAAAGGAAACTGTGGAAGCTGGAGCATCGTTCCACTTGGCGTAGAGTGTTGCGCCTCCAGCCGGAACAGTGAAGCTAGATCCTGCTGCTAGGACATCGTCGCTGTTCTTGACGGTGGTCCATCCTGCGAAGACGAAGCCAGGGTAAGAAACTCCAGTCGCCTGCGGAAGAGTCACCGTTCCGCCAGTTGTCGAGGTGATTGATTCAATCGAACCGTTTGCTCCGTTGAGGTCGAAGCTCACCGTGGCTGGGTTGGCTGTCCAGATCGCGTGCAAGGTTGGGTTTCCTGCTGGGACGACGAAGTCTGCGCCGGCCTGGTAGGTGTCGCCTGTGCTGTCGGCCTTCGTATTCCACCCTGCGAAGGTGTAGCCCTCACGTGTGAGGCCGTCGGCCGCGGGGAGCTTGACGGTTAGGCCTTCTTTCGAGGCAATAGCTGCCGGGGCTGTACCGCTGCCTCCGTTCGGGTTAAAGGAGACTGTGGATGGGTCATTTTCTCTCCACTGCGTGTACAACGTGGGGTTACCCTCAGGCACCGTGAAGTCGGCACCAGCTTGGTAGGTGTCGCCTGTGCCGTCGGCCTTTGTATTCCAGCCAGCGAACGTGTATCCGGCTCTGGTGAGTCCATCGCCCGTGGCGAGCTTAATAACTGCGCCCTCTCGCGATTCGACTGGCGCGGGCGCCTTTCCGGTGCCGCCGTTGCTGTTGTACGTGACGGTTGAAGCTCCGTTGAGAACCCATTGAGCGTAAAGGGAACTTCGTCCTTCAGGAGCGATATTTTCAGGTCGCACTGAATATGAATCGCCGGGATTGAATTCAAGGCCACTGCCGTCTTGCTCAACGTTCCAGTTCTTGAAGGTGTAACCAGGACGTGTGGGAACTTTCTCGCTCAAATTTCCGTAGGCTGCTGTCTGGTTCGGTGGCCAGATAATAACGGTATCTTCAGGGGCTCCAGTTCCGCCGTTTGCGTCATACGTAATGGTCCAACGGTCAGATGATTCGCCCTCGGTCCACTGGGCGTAGAGCGTGCCAGTGGTTGTGGGATGCCAGAGTACGAAAGGATCTCCCGTCTTATACGACGTTCCGCTGCCATCGGGTTCTGTATTCCATGATGTGAAGGTGTACCCGCTGCGTGTAGGAGGCTGTTGACTTAGTGTCCATTGAATGCCTCGATACTCGTAATCGTTGACTTCGGAGTCTGGCGCGTTCTCGCCACCGTTAGCGTCGAAATTCAACGTGTAGCGGATCGGGCCTTTATGCCACTTGGCGTAGAATTTGTAGCCTTCATTCGCCCTAGCTGCACTAAACCTGAACACTTTGCCGGGAGGGTAAACGTCGATTCCGTTAGGGCCGTATGTCCATCCGAGGAATACGTAGCCTTCGCGGGTTGGTATTTCTGATGTGAGGGCGATGGTGGCGTAGTTTCCGCCATTTTGATCTACATACACAGTTGGCGCAATGGGATCGCCGCCAGTCGTGTCGTACGGAATGACGTATTTTACTGGTTGCGGATCTCCCCATTGAGCGTAGAGGGTTAGCGCAGGTTTATCCCACGTAAGGTTCACCTCTTCGCCAGGCTGGTAGGACGTTCCAGTACCGTCAGCTTTTGTATTCCATGATTTGAAGCCGAATCCTGCACGGGTTGGTGACTGGATAGCTACCTTTTGAGCGTAGGTTGGCCAACGATTTGAGGGGGTCGTATATACAAAGTTACTTGGAGCGCCTGTGCCGCCATTTGCGTCGTAGACGATGGTGTATGTGACCTTGAGTCCATGAACCCAGGTTGTTGTCTCCCCGGCGTACTTTTTGGCGAATGTACTGGTCAAGGCGGATGGGGAATATGCTTCAGGGCTGTAGGGATTCTCTAATGCCCAGCTTCCCGTTTCCGGATCTTTCAAGAGGTTAGCCGGGCTGACTAGTGGAAGCATCTCGCCATTGAATGCCCATTTCGGTCCGAATGTCACCTTCTTGAGAGAGGGAATTCCAGTGCTGCTAGGGAAAAAAGCGGACATATTCGGTGCGTGGCTTGTGTCCCACGATGAAAGGTCGAGTTCAGTGACACCGCTGCCATTGAACATGCGACTGAGATCTGTAGCGTTCGATGTGTCCCAGCCGGAAACATTCAGAGAACTAAGCGAGGACGTGTTGGCGAACATTCCGTCCATAGCCGTTATCTTGCTTGTATCCCACCCTGAAAGGTCAAGGCTTGTGAGTGACGAAGCGCCGCTGAACATAGATCCGGCAGTGGTCACGTTACTCATATCAAGGTTGTTTAGGTTTTGGATCTCCGTCAGCGAAGACATGCCAGAAAACCAGAAATTCGTACTTGTCGGCGAGATTCGTGACTCGAAGACGACCTTAGTTACATTGCTAGCGATATCGCCGTGCGACGACGACCAGTGAGTGACGTCGTACCACGTTTTTGTTCCATCGACCTCTTTGTCGGTGTGTCCCTCGGTTGTTGTGAGGAATGTGAGCGTTGTAGTTGAGCTGTCGTAGACAGCCCAGGCATTGCCTTCGTCAGCTGCTAACGCAGCGGGGGGGTGTCATCATTGCGGCTAAACAGAAGGCAATGAGTGCCGCAACGAAACGCAATGGCGTCGAACGCCAGCGACTCGTCGAACTCATCAGAGTTTCCTCTTTCGTGGTGTCAGATTCCCACTGCGCGAGACACGCCGAAGGAATGACAGATCCGCCAGCTGGCGGATCTGTATTTTGTAGTTGCCGTCGGATTTCGCTACTGAGAATAGAAATTCTTCTCAAATGAGAAATACGACGCATGCCTTTAGAAGATATCGGCTTTGACGCATGAAGGTCAAGAGATTCTGTTCCCTCAAACCCTATCTTAAGGTGAAGTTTTTTGGCTTTATTATGCGGTTTGCGGGAGGCGTTAGGAGCGGGTAGCCAGTTTCCTTTTGAACAGGACTTATGTGAAAAATAAGTTTCGACCAGCAGTTTTGTTGATGTGATCCACGTAATTTTAGTGAGAATTGTGCGCAAGGGGGCACGTTTTCACTAATGGTGTGTGAAAAGTGAATATTGAACAATCATCGTGTTTTTGTGATGTGTCACGCTGGCAAAGTGGGCTGCATGCTGTAGGGTCAGGAGCTTCTTGTCGTTGAGTATTGTTCTTGGTGCTGGGACTTAATGCGTGGGTCACCCTGGTTCTAGGATGTATTTTGCAGGCGTCCTAGACAGGAAAATGCAGGAATCCTAGCCGGGGATGTGCAGAATCATCAGGTGTCTCAGCGGCCTCGGCAGCGGGAAGAAGCTACCGCAACGCGTCTGCGGAACGCATGCTGCCCGAGTTAAACGGCTACTTTTCCGGAGTGGGGAAAGGAAGAGTCACAGTGCCCGAGGCGTAAGAGTGACATAAACGGCAGGTATGGCATCCATACAGGTGTGGCATACAAAAAGGGCGGGAAGCTGTGAAGCTTCCCGCCCCGTTCGCGTCTTGCGCGTCAGTTCTTGTAGGGGTGGTCCTTGCCTGCCAGGAGGTCGCGGATCTCCTCAAGGAGAGCGATGTCTGCCGGGGGAGCCTCAACTTCGACCGGCTTCTTAGCGTTCTGGCGCTCGCGGAGCTTGTTCATCGGGAGCACGATGCAGAAGTACAGCGCAGCGGCGATGAGTAGGAAGTTGATGAGCGCGGTGATGATCGTGCCGGGCTGAACGATAGAGTCACCAATCGTGAAGGCGAGAACCTGATCGAAGTTCGGCTGGCCAACGAGGCCGGCAATGATCGGCATGAGCACGTTCTCAGTGAGTGCCGTGACGATAGGGGTGAAAGCACCACCGATGATGATACCGACGGCCATGTCCACGACATTGCCGCGGGAAATAAACTCTTTGAAGCCCTTAAGCATCTCAGATTCCTAACTGTTTTGCCGCGGAATTTCGCGCGACAGCGGACTATTACCGTCGAGAACTATACCGAGAGTACATAGGCTAGCGGCAGTGGTATGTGCGGTGATACTCATCGCAATATGGGCCAAAAGACCTATTTTCGCTGTGAGTTGTTTTCACTAGCCATGCTATGAGTCGGCGCGGATGTGCTATGAGCTGGTGTAGATCCCGATGAATGAATAACAAGTCGCATAGGCGTAAGTGCATCGTATTTCAGGAGCCCGGCCGCCTCGTCGGAAGGAACCGCGACGTATACGGTCATGTCCGGATTGTCTCGCGACATAAAACCGCCGCCACTTTTCTGGCCTCCAATGCCACTGATGACTGCCATCGGGGCAACAAGCTCTGCCCCAATCGCCGAATCTGACGATGGCGCATAGACGGCCGCCCGCGCACCCGGAACAAGGAATTCTTCGACGCCGTCAGCGCGTACCGTCACGGCCACGATCGTGTGCCCAATCGGCGCGTGTGAAAGGAATTCCGACGAAAGAAACACTCGGCTTGTTACCGGCATGCCGCGAGGTAGCGCGGCTGTGGAAACCTGGCCAACGGCATCGTCGACGGATGCTACTGAACCTTCTGGTCGGATGTCGTCAGGAATGTCGACGACGGAAACGTCCTCGCTCGCAAGCCGGTGGCCAGCAGGTACATCCCTTGCAAGGACAATGGCAGGAGAACGCGGGGGAGCGAGGGAACTGAGCGACGTAAATACGGCACTGCCAAAAGCGAGGAGCGCAAGTGCGACGCAGACATGGCGCAAGCGCCACAAAGCGGCGCGGATACGAAGGATCTTCATGGCGTGAGCCTAGCTGTGGCTACGAATACCAGGCCCACTGTATCGTCGACCTGTGGAAAAGCAAGCCCGCCCACAAGGCTGTGGAGAACAACGCTGATCGTCGTCCTCCCCGTCAAGAGGTCAGCCCTAACTCACGGCAGATCGCTACTTACGCTTGACGTCCAGGTGCGCTGACAGCCGCCTTTGTCGTCGCTGAAGCCGACGAATCCGCTGCCGGAGCCGACGCGCTCTCCGACGAACCGGAACCACCCTTCGTCGTACCAGAATCAGACGCCGAATGATCATGACTACTCGGCTGAGCATGCATCGCCGAATTATCCTTCGACTTCGAATCCGTGTGGTAGAAACCCGAACCCTTAAACACAATGCCTACAGAATTAATGATCTTGCGAAGATCTCCGCCACACTTCTCGCAAATACGCAAAGGATCGTCGGTCATTGACTGGCGAATATCGAATTCATTGCCGCATGACGTGCAGCGGTACGAGTACGTGGGCACAATCTTCCCTTCCACTAATTCCGAGCGTTTATGTTACCCCGGAGTGGAGGCACGACAGAGAGAATGTGCGCGATAACGCGAAACGACGACGATAGCCCACGGCGCCGGACAAACCTGGCCAATCACGCAGCTGCGCGACCGCACGCCCCCCAACGATCGGGGAGAACGACGAACGGCACGGGCCGATCCATCTCATCTTGGGGCAGATCGGTGTCGACATATTCTTCCGGATACACCAACGCACCAACAGGCGTTGACGGCTTGATCTGTTTGAGCACGCGGTCATACCACCCGCCACCCTGGCCGATCCTATGCCCGTGGCGATCAATAAGGAGCGCCGGAATGAGAAGCGCATCGACCTCCGCGAGAACCTCCGGGCCTACCGCAGCGCCGCTCGGCTCAGGCGGACGGCCCGGCGCACACACCCGCAAATCGTCCGCACCTTCGTACCACGCCCACTCCCGGGCAAGGCCCGGACCGAGCTTCGGGAGCAAAACCTTACGACCACTCTCAGCGATTGCGTCGCAAATGAGGCGAGTAGGAGGCTCGTCGTTCACAGAGACATAACATGCAACGGTCTGGGCATCGCCAATGAAGTCCAGGGCCGTAGCAACCCACGATTCAGCTAACTGATCACGCTCATAAGCTGGACGGCGCGCACGATGAGCACGCACAGTTGTACGTAAATCCTGTTTGGCATCTTCGACATCCAGGCCGGCGACAGGCGGAAGTGCCACCATAGTTGTTCGCATAACCCCATTCTTTCATGCCCCAGAGACGATGTCAGGGCTCAAAGCACTATTCCGCTGGTTGAGAATTTACGGGTACTCACAGTGTCGGAGCCGGCAAAATCAGCACCGAGCACAACAACTGCGCGCCTCCTAGCGCCACACGGTAGTCTTGTAGAAGTGCCTGCTCTCGGCAAGAGTAGAAAGCCGAGACACTCAAGGGAGGTAGTCAATGAAATCTGTGGAAACACATCTTGCAGATTGCCTAGAAATTGCGCAGCCACTCCCACCATTTGACGCCGAACTTCCCGACGCCGTCGGTTGCATGCTTGCCGAAGACGTCCGCGCCACCCACGACGTCCCCTACGCCGACCTTGCTGCCCGCGACGGCTACGCCCTCATCGCCGAAGAAACCACCGGTGCCGGAGCCGCCTCACCCACATCCTTCCGCGTCATGGAAGATGTGTACGCCAACTCGACAGACACCCCACGCCACCTTCCCGGAACCGCCATTCGGATCGCATCCGGCGCACGTTTGCCCATCGGAGCAAATGCTGTCGTCCCCCTCGACTTCACCGACCACGGCACCGCCCAAGTTCAGGTCTTTCACGAAGTGCGACCACTCGAGAACGTGCGCGCTCAAGGACAAGATATGGGGGCCGGTGATATCGTCTGCGAAACCGGAACCCGAGTCTCGGCCCGCCACGTCGCACTACTCGCCTCCGCCGGACGTGACCGCGTCCGAGTACGCCCAGCACCACGGGTCGTCGTTATGAGTATTGGCGACGAACTCGTCGCCCCCGGGCAAGCCATCACCCCCGGTAAGACATACGATGCGAACTCACATGCGCTCGCTGCTGCCGTGAAGAATGTAGGCGGCGTCGTCTACCGCGTACCCGCTGTCTCTGACGACAAGACCATCCTCCGTGACGCACTCGAAGATCAGTTGGTGCGCGCTGATGTCATCATCACCACGGGAGGCCTCTCCTACGGTGGTGGAGACACCGTTAAAGAAGTCCTCTCGCCCCTAGGTTCCGTCCGCTTCGACAACGTCTCCATGAATCCCGGCCGCCAATTCGGCGTCGGCACCATTGGCGACGGCACCCTCATCTTCTGCCTCCCCGGAGATCCCGTCGCAGCACTCATCGCCTTCGAGGTATTCGTCAGGCCGGCACTACGCCAGATGGCTGGCCACTCCACAAAGGGCCGGATCTTGCGTGCACAGATGACACAATCCATGGTGTCTATGCCGGGCGTGCGTGACTACGTGCGCGTGCGCGTCTCCGGAACGCCGAGCGAAGGCTACGTGTGTGAACCAGTCGCAGACGGTGGCCTCGCACTCCTCACCGGCCTCGCCGCAGCAAACGGCCTCGCAATCGTGCCAGAAAGCATGGAGCAGGTACGCGAAGGCGAACCACTTGAGTGCATCATCTTCGCAGGCTAAACCTGGCGACACCTAGTCACGGCGATGCACGTTCTTCGTCGTCGTAACACAAACACGACGAAGCCATGACGTACGTAAGCTGTTCATCATCGTCCCGCCTTCCATCCGTGGTATCAATCGCCAGATTTACGCCACAATCACAGCAACACACGCTCCCAGATACCAAGTAGTTCGCAGGCAAACGTCTACCTTAGAAGCGTGGGTGTCGAAGGGTATGCGTTAGCGATTGTTGTAGCGGTCCTGCTATGCGTCGTGTTGCCCGCACTCCTGCGACGCCGCGAAGTCTTAGCTGAGGCTCGCATCGACGAACGCTATGCCGAAGAGCTGCGCATCCTTGATGTCCGAGAATCAGAAAACCGCGAGCACGCAAACGAACCGCACGGAACAATCTTTTTCCGCCAACCGGAGGTCATCATGAGCCAGAACGACAAGGCCCGAACCAGCAAGGCGCCTGTCGGAGACGTGCGTGCTCTAGCGCGTGACCGGGCCCGCCGCAAAGCGCGCATGTCCAAACGAGGAGCGCACCGCCGACTAGGCTACGTCGGAGGTGGAGCGCTCGGCGGCTTTGCCGCACTCGGCTGGGTTCTGACAGCCTTGACGACGATCCCCGTCGCCGTTCCGATTACTATCTCTATCCTCCTTGGGGTGTACCTCGTGGGGCTGAGCTACCTCACAAGCGCGATGGCGCAGGCTGATGCCGCAGACCGTCAAGCGATCGCATCCATCGATAAGCGCCTAGGCGGAATTCGCCGAGACGAGGGCGTACGGAAGGTGGCTGGCGCCAAGGGTGATCGAGCGCGAGCCGACGGCTCGCACGCGGCTGCCGAAGCGAGCAAGGCGATGCGGCATGAGGCCGCGCAAGATGCTGGAACCGCAGTCGCCAAAGAACTCGCCGTCGAGACTGAAGCGAATGAGAGCGCCACTCTGACGATCGATCAGGCTGCTGAACGAGATGCGACTGCTGAAGGTACTGCTCAGGCGGCGGATGAGGCGGCGGATGGTGCCGAGCATGCCGTCACGATGAACGTGGCTCAGGCTGGTTCAGTAGCAGCGACCGAGCGTCGTGAGGTTGTCCCCGCCGCGCGGAAGCGGGAAGCTGCCGAGGCTGCGGTTCCGAGCTACACCCTCAAGCCACGAGCTTTCGCCCGCCGGACTGTGACGCCGTATGCGCCGCCGGAAGTTGCAGCTAGCGCGGTGCCGTACCGCCCGAAGAATGTGGGTGAACGTTTCGACGACGTCGATAACACGGCGGCAGCATCGACTCATGCGGCCGATGGCTTAGGTGGCGGTGCGACGCTCGACCAGATGCTCAATCGTCGCCGCGCGTAGCTGCGTAGTGCCATAAATGCGTGGCGCGCGACCATACGGTGCGTGTAGAGAGTACATAAAACATCGTGACTCAAACGAGGGGCGTGGCCGGAGAGGGGCTGCACCCCTCGTTGATATACGGGATGTACGGGCGTGACAGGTTGGTGTGGTGTGCGAGGACGCGGCCGGTTAGGTGACGAGATTCGCACGTGGCCCAGTACTGTCTGAGGTGCGGGACGTTGTGTTGTGGTGCTAGAATATTTTGGTCTTTGGGGCTATGGCGCAGTTGGTAGCGCGTCTCGTTCGCAATGAGAAGGTCAGGGGTTCGAATCCCCTTAGCTCCACAACGACAAAAGCCGAATGGTACACAAGCCATTCGGCTTTTTTTGTTGAAATGAGGAAAAGCGCGTTATTTCGCCACAAACTGCACGTGGCCTCCCACCCGTGGCGCGCTGCTCTCAATCGGATCAGTCGTCGCCGGAAGCTACGAATTGACTAACACGAAGGCTAACAAAACTCCGTGTTCGCCGGCCGCCATGTGCGCAATGCGCTTCGCTTGCCCCAGCGCACCGAGCCACCCTCGCACTCCCTCCGCGCCTCCAAACCCAAGCGCCTTGGTGTGCCTGATGCGGCCTGGCGCACTCAACACCAATCCGGAGCAGCCTGCCGGGTGAGTTGCGCGGTGCCCACTGAGCCACTAACGCACTGAGACGACGAAGTATCGAACTGGCGCAGCTACCACACCTCTCGTTCTTTCTCCCGTCGCGACCGATGCGGCCTGGCGCAGGTTACTCCCGTCTGGCGCACCTGACCGGGCGAGCTTCACGGTGCCAGCTGCGCCACCACTTAACGATAAGAAAGCCGGATACCGCCCCAACGCACAGGGATTGAATACAAGAAGTGGCCGGTCTCGAAAGACCGGCCACCCCTATTACTCACCGCGCATACTTAGCGCAGCTCATACATCCTCACAGATCATGCCTCCTCACGGCGACGCAGAATCACCACACCACCCACAAGCGCTGCCATGGCCAACACACCAAGCGACACGACGCTCGTGCCGCTGAACGGGAGCGTGCGTGGCGTTTCGGGTGAGGCGGGTTTGCTTGGAGTAGTCGGATTGACTGGTGTTGTGGGCTCTTCTGACGGAGTTGCCGGCTCGCTTGGCGTCGTCGGATCTGTCGGTTCATCTGAGGGGGATGGCTCCTCTGACGGAGTTGGCTCTGGCTTAATCTCGTGTGTATTCGTCACGACGAAGCCGTCAGCCGCGTTGCCAGCAACTTCAGAGGTGTAGCCCTCAACCGGAACCTCGGAAATCGTGTACACAATCTCCTTACCGGTCTTGAACTTGGCAAGCCCCTCAAACGCGCCCTTCCACTCACGTTGAGCATCCACCGTAAGAGTCTTACCAGTATCTTCACCATCAGCCAGGAGCTTGAACGTCACCGAACCCGGGCGAATACCATCCTTATCCTCAGCATCAACCCACACCTTCGAGACGTCGACGTTTGTCTTGGCCACCTCGTGTGTATTCGTGACAGTCACGCCGTTCTCGTCGATATCGACTGTGGATTGGTAGCCTTCCACAGTGTCTTCGACGACTGAGTATGTGAGTACTCGACCCTTCGAGTCATACAACGGAAGGTTCGTGAATTCGCCTGTCCAGTTTGATGTGGCGCTGAGAGTCAAGGGTTCAACGGTGTTTCCGTTCTGGTCGATGGCGTCGTTGAGTTGGTCGGGATCCTCCTCAACCCAGGTTTGAAGTTTCACCTTCACCGAATCGGGCCGGATGCCGTCCTGATTATCAGCGTCATCCCACACCTTAGTCACGGGAACCGTGATCTCGGGGTTCACAAGAGTATTCGTCACGGTAAATCCGTTCTCATCGACATCGTAGGAGACGGCGTAATGAGTGGGGATGTTTTCCTCTGTGACGGAGTAGGTGATTGCTTCGCCCTTGGTGTTGGTGATGGGAATGTTCTCCCATGTGGCTGTGAGGCCCGTCGTGGTGACGGGTTCTCCGACCTTGGTGGGTTCGTCGTCTCCGATAGCCTGCCAGAGCTGGAGACTGACGTCGGTGTGGTCGGCCTCAGGCCCGCCAACCCATACCTTGCGTGCGGTCACGGTGGTCAGCTCAGGCACGTAGGTATTCGTCACGGTCAGACCATCCTCGGTTTTGGTGTAGCCGGATGGTGTGTAGTCGTCGCCGTTTGCGTCAACCTCCTTCACGGAGAAGGTGTAGGCGGCGCCGTGGTTGTCCGTCTTGTCGATGGCGTTCCAAGTGACAGAGCCCTCGGTTGGAACGATCTGAATGTCTGCTCCTGGCACGCGTTCAGCTTGGCCGTCGGCAATCTGGCGATAGAGCGCAAAGCGAATCTCGGGACGATCCGTTGGCCCATCGGCCCAGACCTTTGTCGCAGTGATGTCGCCCTTCTCAATGAGTGTATTCGTGACCTGCACTGTAGCGCCGGCATTCTCGACAGTCACGGACACAGGCGTACTTGCCAGGACGTATCCGCCGGGTTCTTGTGTCTCGACGAGCTGATACGTTCCGATAGCGAGCTTGCTAAATGTCACCTGGCCGTCGTCATTCGTCGTTTGTGGTTGGCCAACAACGGTGCCGCCTGCCGTGCGCAACTCGAATGTTGCGCCCGCGAGTTTCTTTGTGGCGTCGGCAGAATCGACCTTTGTGACGACGAGGTTGCGCGGCTGGTTCGTTACCGAGAGTTCGGTGGGTACGTCTTCGACGATGTCGGCGTCGTACGTTGTCTCGGACAAGACGTACCCCGTGGGTGCCTCGCTTTCGGTTACTGTGTATTGGCCCAACGGCAGTGTTACTTGTGCCTTGCCGTCGGATCCTGTTGTTATCTCGCGGGTGTCCTTATCGTCGGCTTTGTTGGTGACGCGGAACTTTGCGCCAGCCAACGGCGCATTGTTGTCGTCTGTCTTCGTAATGATGAGGTCGCTAGACGGCTCGTAAATCTCGTTCCATACGCGGTTCGTTGGGACGAAGTCGCTGCCGTCGCTGGAAATAGCAAAGTCGGCGTAGGCACGGTCGGCAAGCGCCGCGTCGGAGGGGGCCTTCATTGGGGCGATAACGTCGAGTTCTTCACCGGAGGCGAAGCTCTGGCCGTCTTTGAGGGCAACCTTAATTCCGGTGACCTTCGAGTAGTCATCGACCGATTCTGTCCACGTGAGTGACGTCGACGCATCGGCAACTGCGCCTTCGAGTTTGTCCGTCGTGTAGAGAACGACGAACTTCGAGGCATTCTTCGTCGTAATTTCCGCAGGGCCTGTGAGTGTGTTGGCGAACTGGGAGTTACGGGGCTTGTAGTCGTTGCTTGTTGCGTCTTTAGCTGACGAATGATCGCCGATATACGGGAGTAGGCTCACTAGTTCGTATTGCCTGATGGCGCTGACTTTGTTGTTGTAGTTGTACAGCTTGTAGCGGAATGGTGTGTCCACTCCGGTTTTGAGGCCGTCACGGTTGAAGTTGTCAACGTCAGCGCGTGCGATGTATGTGCGGGCGATGAGTTCCTGCTTGGCCGTGTACTCATAGTGTGCCGAGGCGTAGGCGAACTTCTCGTTGGTGTCGCCGTCGTGGTCGAGGTCGCGTGTATCGGCGTACTCATTCAGGCCACTGAAGCTGTATCCCTGGCCCGACATGTGGTGCGTGTCAGAGTTTGCGACGAACTGTCCGCCCACCTTGACGAGCATCGTGTTGACGTTCTTGCCTGGCAGCGAATCGGAATTCACTCGGGTGGCGATCGCCAGTGACTCGTTGTCGACTAGGCGATTGAAACGCGAGACAGAGATCCTGGGGAAGGAGATGACAACAGCATTGAGGCCGGAGTCTTCGTAGTTCTCGTGGTACGTGATCGTGCCGTAGCTTGTGATGCCTCGCGACTGTGCCTTTGTTGTAGCTTCGTCGTAGGTTACGCCCTCGGGGAGAAGATCGATGATTTCGAGGTTTTCGATGACCTCGCTACCGGGAACTCCCTTAATCGCGTCACTCGACATTCCTGAGAACCACGATCCCCAGTTCCACAGTGCCAATTCGCCGTCAGCTCGGACGGGTTCATCGCGCGTCTGAGCGAACCAGCCGGTACCGAGCTTGTCACTCAGTGTCTTTTGGAAGCCAATGTCGATCTTCTTCGGGACAAGGGTGAAGTATTCGCTTGCCTGGTTGTGGACATCGTAGGTGTCACCATGAGCGTTCTCGTGGTGCCCCTCGTAGGAGACGGAGTTGCTGTAGCGGTTTTGCGCCTGATCGCTGGAGAGCGAGGGGGCGTCCTTGAACTTGGTAACAACCCCGATCGAAGAGTACTGGTTCGTGTTGAGAGTGAAGCCGTCGGGGAGTGTGAAACTCAGGCTTGTGATTTTCTTGGCTGTGTCCGTGTTGGAGAAGGTGAGCGTGCGCCCGCGGCGCACGGTTCCCATAGTTTGGGTTGTGCCGTCCTCCAGCTGCGCTACTACCGTGACGCTGGGCAGTACCTTGAAGTTCTCGTAGCTGGCGAAGATTCCAGAGTTTTCCTCGCTGCTCTCGTCATAGGGGAGGGAAACGCCGGCGTAGTAGAGGCGGGGATCGAGGTCGTGGTCAGTAAAGCTCGTGATGGTGAGGGGAGCTGTGTGGGTGTTCTGTAGCGTGAGTCCCCACTTGAGGCCGGCGTTGAGGCGCGACGAATCGTTGAGGGTGGCGTTGTGCGTACCGTATTGATCTGCAGGATCGTTATCGGCTTTGATGAAGGTCTTGTGGATTGGGCTGCCTTCGGGAGGTGCCGAGC
Source organism: Arcanobacterium haemolyticum (assembly GCA_021532125.1). Lineage (GTDB taxonomy): Bacteria > Actinomycetota > Actinomycetes > Actinomycetales > Actinomycetaceae > Changpingibacter > Changpingibacter haemolyticus_A. The sequence continues at coordinate 284,973 of JADYUX010000003.1, read as the reverse complement.
GGAAGCGGTAGCTGACCGTCTTGGTTTGGACGACTGGCGTTTCGTTAGCGGCAGGGTCAACGAGGTTGAAGGTCATCGTGGACGTCGTCGTGAACGTCTGATCGACGGGTGCGCCTGGGAAGGTGAGCTTCAGAGATACCGGGCGGTAATGATCGTCGTCAAAATCTTTACGATCGAGCGTGTAGGTGAGTTCTTTGGTGGCGTCATTGAGGCTCCAACCAGGATTCTTCGCCGGATCGAAGCTTGCGTGTTCAGGAAGTGGCTGAACAAGATTGAGCGGATTGTAGAGCCGGGCTCCCTTTTCGTCGGCGAAGGTTGAGTAAGGGTCTTTCTTGTTGAAGACACGGAAATCGGGTGCGTATGTAAAGGTGACGTCGACGAGGCCTGTGCTATCGAGAACCTTGCCGTCGCTGCTCTTTCCTCCGATTTGGTTTTGGCCGCCAACGATGCTGTAGGAATAGTCGGCGCCGCCGGCGATGGCTTTATATGTCACGACGTTGGCGCTCTTGACGAGGCTTCCGTCAGCCTTCTTCAGTGACAGTGTGAGTGGAAGCTCGTAGCCATCGGGCGTGATGAAAGTCGAGAACTTGGTGAGGATGGGGAATGACGTGTCGCGGGCGTCGTCGGAATCCTTGAGGTAAATCCGGTATTCGTTTCCAACGAGTTGTCCGTGGTCGAATACTTCGGATGAGGCGTAGTTGATCACAGGTTCGATACTGCCGACGAAGCTCGCTGCCTCGCGTGGGTAACTGATTGCGAGGTAGGCGCCGGCGTACTCGCTGCTTGGCAGGTTGGCTTTGAATGTTGCCTGTGATTGCATGAGCTCGCCGGTGGCGAATGCTGACGGGTCTGCGTTGCCGGAGCTTTTCGCCTCGTGCGTGAGGACGATGCCTTCTTGTTCGGCGGCCCATGTGGGCGTTGTTGCCGTGACTCCAACGCTGAGGATCATGGCGAAGGCGGCGAGTGCAGTGATGAATGTGCGTATCTGTGTTCGTATCCGCTGTACGGACATCAGTTCCCCAATCTCTCCTTACGCAGTGATATAATGTTCGTGGTAAACCATGTGCATTAACTTAATTGCGTAAGTATTTTTACGTGCATTTATATTAGGTTAGCCCTTCGATGTGGACGAGGGAATATCTGTCTCGCGATGCGGGTGTAGGTGATAGGGTGAGATTAATAACGTTAATCCGCTATCTGGTGGAGTACTTACGCGAGCGGAAGGCGGTTTCCCTCAACGGAAACCGCACGGCTTTTCGGCGGCTGTAGCACATGCGCCGGCGGAACCTGGTCGTGGATTCCGTAGGGTGGGCGGTAGGGCAGTGTGGCCGTGCGGGCAGTTCGCTTCAATCCCTATCGTGGTGCGACGGTCAGCGACGACGAACCCCGTGACCTGAGCTTTGTGGTGGCGGACTACGATAGAGATACGCCCATACCAACATATGTCAACGGGAGAATGTCACGCCGTGTGGTCGAAGCTCGCTGAACGCATCCATCAATTAGGGAATTCTCGCCGATGGAGGGTGACGCGGAACGGGGTTTTGGCAGGCTTTGTCGGTGGCTCGATTGCGCTGCTTTATCGCTATGTCATTGAGGAGGGTACAGGCTTTGCGGTTGAGGCTTATGCCTTTATGAGGCAGCGTCCACTGTTCCTCTTCTTGTGGATTGCGTCCGCTGGCCTTGTATCAGTTCTCATGTGGTTGGCACTGAGATGGGAACCGCAGGCGTCCGGTTCGGGAATCCCACAGGTCAAGGGCGTGCTTGCGGGGAAAATGGGGATTCGCCCGGTTCCGGTGATTGTTGCGCGTCTAGCAGGTGGTAGTCTCGGTTCGCTTTTTGGGTTGTCGCTGGGGCGCGAAGGGCCTTCGATTCATCTGGGTGCTTCGGGGGCTGAGCTTCTGGCAAAGCCTTTACGTGCGACCCCAGAAGAAGAACGGCAACTGTTGACCAGCGGAGCTTCGGCGGGGTTGGCAGCGGCGTTTAATGCGCCGGTTTCGGGAATCCTGTTTGGTTTAGAGGGGCTGCATAAGGCATTTTCGCCGTTGGCCATCGCTTCTGCAGCAACGGGAGCGCTTTCTGCGAGTGCGATTTCAACGATGATCTTCGGCAGTAAACCGATTCTTGCGTTTGCTTCGGTGGAGCCGCTTCGAATATCGCTTCTGTGGGTGATTCTTCCCCTCGGAGTTGTGACGGGGCTTGTGGGTGCCGGTGTGAATAGGCTCTTGCTTGCCTCGCAAAGACTTGCGGCGTTGCCGGGCCCCACCGGAATTTTTATTGCTCTTCTTGTTGCGACGATTGCTGGCTTGATATATCCGGCCGTCCTTGGCGGTGGTGAGCACCTTGTGGGATGGGCCGAGAGTGTTGCAACAGGTCTGGGGTGTGTAATTCTCGCATTGGTGGCGAAGATAGCGCTGACGACCGTGAGTTTTGGTTCTGGAACACCTGGCGGAATCTTTATGCCAATTTTAGCTATCGGGGCCCTCACTGGTGCGGCGTATTCGTTGGCGTTGCAGGCGGTGGGGATGCCTGGACGAGCACATGTGCTTCTGGCGATTTGTGGAATGGCGGGGGTGCTGGCCGCATCGGTGAGGACGCCCCTCACGTCTATCTTGCTCACGGCCGAAATGAGCGGAACCCTGACGAATCTTCTGCCTGTGGCTACTGTCGTCATTCTGGCAATGTTCACGGCAGATGCCCTGCGCACGCCGCCGATTTATGACGCGCTCCTGGCTCGTCGCTTGAAGAAAGAGGCTGGCTTGTAACGACTGCGGCTGTGATGGAATCACGTGTACGTCACCGTGCACTGGTTGACGGAAACAAAGATCGTGAAACTTGCGAGCGGTGGTGAATGGCTGTATGTGATGGGATCGCGTCTTGAACGCAGATGATGATCCTGCAATCCAGGGTGTGCTTAGTTCATCATCCCCATCGCGCTGAGTGGAATCACATGGACCCCGCTCGGGAGAGTGAACGCAGTCATTCCTCCGGTGACAACAGCAAGGAAATCTGGTTCGCGCACGAGTCGATCATTTTTGAGGCGGAGCAGGTTGTGCTCGGCAGCCTGGATAATCCGATCACTTTCTCCAAGTTTGACCTCGATGCCAGCCCAGCCACCTTCGGCGAACTCGATGACGATATCAACTTCGAGGCCGGACTCGTCTCGATATCCGAAGCAGCTCGCGTCGATTTGCTCGGCGTAGGTTCGGATGTCGCGAACTGCCATTGACTCGAATATCTGCCCGAAGTATTCCGGTTCGTTCGCGAGTCTTTCTGGTGTTGCTCGCAGGGAGGCACAGGCTAACGATGGGTCGCAGAAGTGGAGTTTTGACTGCTTGCGCAGTCTGGACTTTGAGCGAAGTGAACCGGACCATGCTGGGAGTTCCTCGACGACGAAGATTTGCGTGAGTGCGTCGAGATATGTCCGGACACTGGCGGCACTTAACGTACCGCCGTCTGCGGAGACGTCCTGCGCCAGAGTTGTGGCGGTTGTTTCTGAAGCGATGTTTCGGGAAATGCTGCGCAGTAGCCTCTCGATACGTTCCGTTGAAAAAACGGTTCCAAGCTGCAACAGGTCTGTGTGAACGATGTTGTCGAGGTAGTTCCTCACGAACCGTACAAATCCACGTTGCTGGGTTGCAACGAGTGCTGGCCAACCGCCGCGGACAGCTTCGATAGCGAGCTCGTCGTAAGACAGCCGTCCAGCAATCGGCGGAATTGCGGAATGCTCGCGCAAGTGGGAGAGGGTAACAAGGTCGGGTGCTGGGTGGCTTTCTGCAAGCGCCATCGGACGCATTTTGATGCGCGAAATGCGTCCCGCGCCAGTGTGCCTCGTGATGTCGTCGCAGGGTGTGGCTGAACCGGAGATGATGAACTGGCCGGCGTTTTTCCGAAAATCTATCTCGTGGCGGATTTCGTTCCAGAGGTCTGGTGCAAGTTGCCACTCGTCAATGAGTCGAGGGGTATTGCCAGCGAGCGCGGAAGCCGGATTTAACTCGGCGAGACGGCGATTCTGCGCTTGGTCGACTCGGAAGTGTGAATGAGACTGTTGCATACCGCTTTCGGTTTTTCCGCACCCACGCACGCCTTCAAGGAGTACACCTCCCATTGATTCGAGATCCATGCGTAGTGTCTGATCGACCGCTCGAGGTAAGTAGCCCACGGCATCATATTACTATATCGCTGCCTGTTTTGTTCACTTTTGCGGGGTTTTATTTTCGACTTTTGCGACTATTTTGTTTTCACTTTTGCGAAGTTTTCGTTTCGACTCTTGCGAGCGGGAAAACGGGTAGATTCCGGGATTGTTGGAATGTGTGGAGTGTTTGCAGGCTCCTATTCTTCAACGGGCGTGTGGCGGAGGCTAGTGAGCAGATGTTGAAGGTCATTGCGCTGGTCGGGGCTGAGTGTGGAAAAGAATTCTGCGGAGGCGTGCTGGGCGCGGCGGACCCCCTCTTTTAGCGCGGTTGCGCCAGCTTCGGTGAGGAGAAGGACTTGCACTCGCTTGTCGATGTCTGAGCGCTCGCGAGTGATGAGGCCGTCTTTGACGAGGCGGTCGCAGAATTTTGAGGCTGCTCCGTCGCTAATGTTTTGACGTTTGGCAAGTTCGGTCACGCTAATTCCTGCGGGGAATTGGGAGAGCTCATTGAGGACGGTTAGTCGTGCTGCACTCATGTTAGGAACTGCCTTAACGTGGGCGTCGACGGCATTCCATGCCTCGGTTTGAGCTGATACGAGGGTGAGGAATAGTTCGAGGTCGTTCCGAGGCATGTCGTCTCCTCTCTCATCATTACTTGACATGGAAAGCATATCTAAATAACATTCCATGTCAAGTAATGGTAGGGTGCTTCGTTACTTCGATCCGAGCCTATGCGATGGCTACTTGGATCTTTGAGTGAGGCCTGCGTACCGCTGGAATGCAACAGGAGGGTCAATATGGCTGACTACGCAAAAACTACAATTGGCGACGAACCGCGTACCGAGCTCCATGATGTGCTCGGCTTGACTGGGGCACAGGTGTCATTCAATGTGATGCCTGGCGGAGCGTCTGTTCCGTTTGTGCACGCGCATACGAACAATGAAGAGATTTACCTGGTGTTGTCTGGGGCGGGGCGCATTGAGCTCGATGGTGAAGATGTTGAACTCGCCGCGGGTGACGCGCTGCGCGTGGCTCCACCAGTTAAGCGTCAGATTTTCGCGGGCGACAATGGCCTGAAGTACGCCTGCGTTCAGGTGAAGGCTGGCTCGCTTGGTGGACACAGTGGCGACGACGCTGTAATTGGCTGATCTCCGCTAACTCACGATTGTTGGGAGGCCTCCCGTGGAGGCCTCCCAATTTTTATGCTTCGAGCCGCGTTCTCTGGGATCAACGCTAGTCGCAATAGATGCACAACCCATGCTGAACCGCCTCAAATAAGAGCGGCGTAGAAACGCAGGCCACCTCATCAGCACCAAGGGAGCAAACGTGTGGATCAGTTACTGTCGTCGAGTGAAAGGGTAGTGGGGCGTCGATCCCTCATCCGTCAAGGTATCTGGCTGGCGGTGGTGATGCTTAGGAGATTGCGGTAACAAAGGGGAAGCTGAAGTTCAGGCTGAAAAGTTCGGGTTGATAGGGGACGACGGTGATGTCGATGTAGCGCCCGGGGACGAAGTATTCGAGCATGTCATCGGTGAGATACGTAGTTCGCGTGAGGGTGCGCCCTTCGAATTCTGGCCCCGCTGGCTCAACAGTTACGACTGCCTCATGTTCACCAGCTTCTACTACACCGGTGAGTCGGAGGTCTTTAAGCAGTGCTTTCCTCTCCACTCCGTGACGAACTATCTCCATGCGCTGCTCGAAAGTGAAGTCCCGAGGATGTTTGAAAGTCTGCTGGCGCTGTACGAGTTCTTGTATCCGACCTGGGTTGGGAGCCTCATCAAATATCGCCTCGGTTGGCCTTTGAGGATTGAAACGTATTGGAAGGTAGGTTCCCTTGGTGATGTCTGCCAGTTTCGACAGGTGGATCACCTGTTTGACAGTTGTCACGAACGTAGAACCGTCCGGACTAATCGCGTCAAGCTCAACGCGAAGCTCAGGATTCTCATTGACGTAATACTCAGTTTGACGAGTTGAACGAATGACCCCCACAGTGGCTTCGGTACAGTATTTCTCCGCTTTCGATCTTCCAGAAGAAAACAAACGGATAAAAGGTCCGGGCACAACTGAGATCAGTATGATGATCACAGTTACCGTGAAGAAGACCCCCACGAACCACGGATTGTCCTCAAGTCCCTCAAGCCACTCCTCAAGCCCTTCCATCCTCTCAAAGAACGTTCTTAACATCGGGGTGCAGGCCTCTCTCTCAAGTGACGACTGAAATATGCTCGCCTGATGGTCCGCGCAACCACTCTGATGTGGCAACTTGACTCCCAAGTAAACGTGCAATGAACGATTTGGTCGTTGTCTTGGAAACCATGAGCAGGCACCTACGCCTTAGGATGCTCGCATTTTGAGCAACGCTTCAGGAAACCGTGCCATTACAGCAAAAACGCCACCCCGGATCCTTCCCGGCAGGTCCAGGATTCTGTGTATCCAAAGTGACGTTCAGTTGGACCAAAGGTGGTCACGATGGATACAAAGCTAGGGGGTGGGTGCGCTGTGAGGACTAGTGGGTGCATTTGTGGAGTCCGGTGGGTGCATAGCTCGCAGCGCTGGATGCCTCGATCGAGGCAATGGATGCATCGTTTTGTAGATTGGGTGGCGGCGATTCTTGGATGGAGGGGATGCAGTTCGGTGCACTCGGGTATTGAATTGAGTGGTCCGCAAGGGGATGCGAAATCGTCGGTTGTGATCGTAAGCGGTATTAAGTTTTCAGAGTTGAACGACGATCAGTTGCAAGATGGCCCGCACTCATGGAGAAATGAGTGGGGTTGTTCACTGGTTATGGCTTAAAAACAGTGAGAGCAGTTCAGCTCCGTCTTCTTTCATGCCGCGTTTGATCCATTCCAACATCCATCCATAGATGCCATATGCCCACAAGGATTTCAGGTAGGCCTCGAGGTCGGGCATTTCGGGTGTAGTTTCTATAGTTGTAACGATTGTCTCCATTATGACGGACGGCATTCCGGCGTTGTATAGAGTTAGGCAAAAGGCTTTGTGTGCCCTATAAAAGTCAAATAATGAGGGGAATAGTGTTCCCGGTCCTGATTCGGGTTTCGATTCGTATAATTTACCTCATTCTTCAACGAGTTGATCTGATTCACTTTTCAGGATGTCTTCTTTATTTCTGTAGTTGCGACAAAAGGAGACGCGTCCTACCTTCGCCACGCTTGTCAGCTCACTAAAGGAAATGTCAGAGAGGGCTTCTCTTTCAGAAGGTGGAGAAGTGTGGCAGTGATCTAACTTTTAAGGTAAGTGTTTTTCTGCTCGTTATTCATGCCCATGCGCCGAAAAGCCACCTATCTATGTTTCATTTTGCTGAAACATTTGTATTGTCGGAACCTTTATGCTGTACTTGTTGAGACGGATTGTCAAGGGAGGTATTCGTGCGGAAGGCTATGAAAATCATCGGAATTATCACTGTCGCCGTAGTAGTGGTGGTCGGCATCGTAGTGGCGGTGATTCTTCACAAAACTGTTCTCGTCAAGCATCCGGAGCTCGAAGGGAAACCGGAGATCGGGGAGTGGTATCGGATTTCTCCGGAGGGGACGAAGTCGTCGGATGGTAGTGAGTGGCACGGACTTCTAAAGCTTGGAACAGAGAATAAGGTTGCCGTATATTTCTTCGGCGGTGGGGTGAGCATTAACGGCTATACTTCTGAGCGAGGTAAGGAATTTTTCGCTACAACCGCTCAAATACAAGATTTTGTTGCCTCTGGAGGAATTTCCAGTGACGACGAGAGAAATCCCTTCAAAGATTGGACTTTCCTTGTCCTTCCGTACGCTTCTGGGGATTTTCATAGTGGCACTGGAACCTATCGTTACATGGATGGGGATCAAGAGAAGAGCGTTTACCATAACGGTTACGAAAATTATTCTGCTTTTATGGAAGCGGCTAAATCTTATGTTGGAGAGCCAGATACGCTACTCGTCACTGGTTTCTCCGCCGGTGGATTCGCGACTTCTCTTCTTGCGGACGATGTAATTGACCGTTTTCCTTCTGCCGAGAATGTGACAGTCAACGTAGATAGTGCATTGCTTCTCTATGATGATTGGCATGAAACAGCGACCGATCTCTGGCAATCGCCAAAGGTGATATCTGATCGACTGACCAGCAATAATCTGGTGTTGGATAGCCTGACGGCCCTTCATCAGAAGCGCGGCGATAGTGTCAAAATTTTGTTTGACTGCTCCTATCGCGACGATACGCTACAGCAGTACCAGGAATTTATCCGCAATGGCGCCATGAATGTGGACAAGGAGAGTGGCGACCGGTTCCAGAAGGACCTCGCCGAGATGGTCAGTGAACTGCAAAAGAACATCCCAAACATCGGTGTCTACATCTGGAACTATGGAGCGGACAGCGACACAGGCAACACTCAGCACACCATCATTTCTTCCAACGTATTTGATGAACTAGAAGAAGGAAAAAGCGTCGCAGAGTGGATACACGATGCAGTAAACGGCAAAATCGAATCCTTTGGGCTTGACCTGCTCCATAACAGTTAGACATGTGGAGAAAATCTGCGTTTGTCACGTGGATGTCTTTGCAATAGAAACGAACCTCGAATGGTCGTCGTTGACTCGGCGCACTAAATTTCGATAATTCTGCCTGGAACGATACAGAAGAGAGGTATGCGACGATAGTGGCACGGAGAAAAATGCGCACGTTTTTGATCGTTTCCTTAGTTTTATTAGCTATTTCCGCAACGGCTGGTCTCGTTGCGCTTACGCATACGCAGATCATCGTTGGAGCGATCCAAAAATTCTCTGCCGGTACAGTCAATACCATCAACTCCTACGACCCCCTCGGTGAACCGTTAGAAGCGGTCAAGGACAATGGCCAGTACACAGTCACTGAAATAAAATATTCTGATAATTATCCAAACAGTTTTCTGGACATTACATACCCTGACGAAAATAGGGATAAGGCGCGCCCCACTCTTATCTACTTCCATGGCGGTGGATTCTTTGGCGGCAGCAAGAACGTAGGAGATCCACTCGCAGGCAGCGATGCAACCGCACTACTGGATGACATGTGTGCTGAGGGGTTCAATCTCGTCAACATTGATTACGTGCTGGTACCCGAGTATCACTTTCCGGCACCACTGGCGCAAGCCAATGAAGCCTTCCAGTTTTTGATCGACCACGCGGACGAATACCGCTTGGATATGGGCCGAGTGGTGATCATGGGCTCATCCGCGGGTGGAATTATGGCGAGTCAGCTGGGGAGTATCATCACCAACCCTGAGTACGCTGAAACCTTGAATATTGCTCCTACGCTAACGCCCGAGCAGGTTAAAGCGGTTGTTCTTGACGACGCACCACTCGACTACGATAAGTTCTCTCTAGGTACTAAGATCCTTGTGGGGAACTATGTGAAAGGATCAATTTTTCTGAACCGCGAAGAGGTTCGAAAGTACAACAACATCCCATGGGTCGATTCTCACTATCCACCCGCATTCCTATTGGGGAGCGAATATCACGCGGACATGCGAGCGATGGACCAGGCCTTAAACAACGCTAACGTTGAACACGCTTTAGTTGACCCTCTTGCTGAACGTGGCTTGGAAATGCCACACGGATTCGTGGCCTCGGAACGCGTTGATAACGTTGCAAAAGACGCATTTGACAGAATGATGATCTTCATCAAACAACAAGTGCAATAGACGCAATTGCTTCAAACAGCATCGAGCGCCTTGAGGAGCTAACTATTCACTTCCCGTAACCGGAGGGAGACTCAAAATTCACCCCGGAACAAAAAACGCCACTCCAGACACTTCCCGACCGGGCCGGGAATCTTCGTATCCAGAGTGACGTTCAGTTGGAGCGGGCGACGGGAGTCGAACCCGCCTCTGAAGCTTGGGAAGCTTCCATTCTACCGATGAACTACGCCCGCAAGACGTGCTCTCAAGGATACCGCTCGCTCGTCGTTCGGGCAAAATGTGCAGTCATCGTCACCGGATTGCCGGCCGGATATTCGCCCCAAGCCCAGCTAACCTCGTATGCTCATGGGGTGCTTGAACTGATTACTCGAACTGTTGCGCTCAGCCACGAGCTGCCCGGAAGCGTGTCAGACCAGCCCGATCCTTTCGCTCTGCTCGACCCGTCCGACCCACTCCTGTGGTGGCGTGGAAATTCGTGGATGGTGGGGCGTGGGCGTATCCTCTCACTCCAATTCCATGGGCCGCAGCGCTTCATCGAGGCGAGCCAGGCGTGGGATGAGCTACTGCGTTCCTCTCGTGTTTGCGACGACGGTGCCGCCGATACGCGCGACGAGACACTGGAGCACGATACTTCTTCCGCTTGCGAGATTCTCGACGACGAGGTTCCGCACCATGCCCTACCGTTGGGCCTGCGCGCATTTTCCGCGTTTGCTTTCGCTGGTGGGTCGCCAGCGAGTTCGGTGATTGTGGTCCCCGAGCTGATGATCGGGATGACGGAGGGTCTGCTCTGGGCAACCCAGGTGTGGCATGCCGGTGACCCGGAACCGTCACCAGAAGATATTGCCGTTGCCGTTCGCGAACTCATTGCCTCCACAGGGGAGGGAGTGAAGGCCATATCGAAAGAGGCGAAGGCGACGCCGTCTGCTGCGATAGCTTCTGCTGCGCACACGCGTGACACGGCCGCAACAGCCTCCGTCACTCTGGCAAACGCGGAAAATGCGCGCCCCGACCACGAAGAAGCTGTACGACGTGCGCTTGATCTTATCCACACGGGCATGCTCGATAAGGTAGTTCTCGCTCGCAAAGCGACAGCGAATCTTCCGCATACTTTCTCCCTACCGCAGGTTCTTCGCCGCCTCGCCGCAACCTACCCCACGTGCCAAGTGTTCAGTGTGGACGGCTTCTTCGGTGCGAGCCCGGAAACCCTTATCGAGTCTCATTCGGGGCGGCTTCACGCTCGCGTGCTTGCCGGCACCCAACCCAAGCCGGACATCTCCGCCGATCCCGCCACGTGCCTCCTCTTGGGAGACGCGAAAGAGCTGGCCGAGCACACCTTTGCAGTAAATTCGGTCGTCGATTCGCTTGCATCCTTCGCGGCGAGCGTCCATACGGATGGCCCTCATGTATTAGATCTGCCGAACGTGTGGCATTTGGCTACAGATGTCTACGCCCAGCTCGAAGGGGCGAGCCTTCTCGCGCTCGTCGATGATCTCCATCCCACCGCTGCCGTGGCCGGTACGCCGCGTGCGGCCGCTCTCGATGCGATTCTCAGCCTCGAATCAGAGGACCGTGGCCGCTATGCCGGCCCTGTCGGCTGGCTCGGCGCACACGCCGATGGCGAACTCGCTATCGGCTTGCGTTCAGCTCAAATCGTCGGCACCCGACTTGAAGCATGGGCCGGTGGCGGAATTGTCGCTGGGAGCAAACCCGAACGCGAGTTCGACGAAACCTACGCCAAGCTCGCTCCTATTCGAGATGCCCTCGCCTAAATGGCGTCCGAGATACGTACCTCGACGATTCCCGGTGTGCGCGAGTCGAGGAAGGCACGTACCTCGTCGTTCGTCGTCGCTAACTGATAATTCCAGCCGTACGCAGCGGCAACTGCCTGGACATCGAGAGGTTGCGCAGTTCGCACAACTCGTTCGTACAATTCCGGATCGGCGTTAGCGACTTCCAGGCCCGCGAAGATACTTCCACCGTGATCGTTGACGACGACGATCTGAAGTTGCGGTTGGCTTTCTGGCGATGGTCTGAGGAGGCCTCCGATGTCGTGGGCAAAAGCGAGGTCACCAATGATGAGCCGTACGATGGGCCCGGCACCTACCACGTCCAGACGTCCCGACTCATCTGAATTACTCACGCAGTTTGAGCGCCACGACATGGCCACACCTGACGCTGCGGAGATCGTGCCATCGATCCCGGCGAGCCCACGATGGGAAAACACCGGAATATCGCTCGCCCCAACCCGCATGTCGGCAACGCGCACCATATTCGACGCCGCAAGGTACACGGCGTCGTGCTCGCGCGAACATCGCCACACGAGACCGACGATGCTCTCCCGCGTGACGTCCCCATCCCCAGGCACGTCCTGGCGGCTAGTGAGCGACGACGAAACCTTCACCTCGTCGTTCGTCGTGAAATCTACACGGTCTACTCGCAGTGCCCGATGCTGTGGTGAAAAGTATTCGTGTCCGCGAGGAGCGACAGCCACGAGCTCAACATCGTCGCGCGAGGCAAAGCGCCAGGCCTCGCGCGAGAGATTCGGCAAGCCAGTCACGACGCACACGCGCCGACCATCGGCGCCCTCACTCAGCCAGCGCCGATAATCTGCGACGCTGTGATAAGCCCGCGAACCCGACGTGATCTCAGCGATCACAGGAACTCCCGCGGCGGCGGCCGCCTCAACCACGCGGCGATCAGCGCCGAAACCCGCCAGCACCACAGATGCAGCCGCCGAACGCTCGATCGTCCGTACACTGCCCGGCGCCTCGGTAGCGCGGCCCACCTCAACCGGCCCTATGCCTCTGATGCGCTCGCGAAGCTCAGTAATCGGCGTGTGTGGCCCGGAAAGCGGCTCGACAAACTGGATATTCGCGTGAATCGGCCCAAAAAGCCGGTGCGTTTCGTGGCATCCGACCGGCACGAGGAGGCGAGCAAATCTTGCCGCTGATTCCACGGGCTGCTCCGCATAATCCTCAACCGCCACGTCATACGCATCCGCGGCGAAGACCCCGAAAATTCCCGCCTGTTCCATCGTCTGATTCGCCCCCGTGCCGCGCATCGCATCCGGACGATCCGCCGTCACAAGCAACATGGGAATCCCAGTGCGGGCAGCCTCAACCACGGCAGGCATCAGATTGGCGACAGCACTACCGGATGTCGTGACAACGGCAGCCGGCACGCGTTCCTCGGCGATCGTCGAACTTCCCAACGCCAAACCCAAAGCAAGAAAAGCGCCGTCGCGCTCGTCGATCCGCACATGGAGCCTCACGAGGCCCTCGCGTTCGAGCTCGGCCGCCGCTAAAGCGAGCGCTTGCGAGCGCGAACCTGGACTCACGACAATATCGCGCACACCGCGTTCGGCAAGCGCCACAAGCAAAGCCGTTGCGTATTCAGACGAAAGAGCTGGCGCTGTGAGATTGGTACGTGGCGACGAGGACGGCATAAAGAACATTTTAGGCTGCGGGTGCGCTTGACTCGCGTGAGTTACGAAACGCTGCCGGAGTAACCTATGGCCATGACGTCCCCAGATGCCTCTCTCCCGAGCCTGCCTCATCTTCTTGCGTCAATGCGGGTCCTGCGTATCCCAATGAATACGAGATTTCGGGGTGTTACATCTCGCGAAGTCGCACTCTTTGAAGCGCCGAACGGCTGGGTCGAGTTTTCACCTTTCCTTGAATACGGCCCGCATGAAGCAGCCACCTGGTTGGCTTCCACGCTTGACGCCGGGTGGTTGCCTCAGCCCGACCTTCGCCGCACGTGTATCCCCGTCAATGCGACTCTGCCGGATGTCCCGGCCGGCCGCGTCCCGGACGTGATGTCTCGCTACGGGAACCTCGACACTCTCCACACGGTGAAGGTTAAAGTTGGCGGCGCGCATTCGACGTTCGACGACGATGTGGCGCGTCTGGATGCTCTCCGTGCGCTTGTGGGGGACGGCGTCAAAATTCGCGTAGACGTCAATGGAACGTGGGACCTTGACGAAGCCCTCTCGAACCTCAGTTCTCTTGAACGCTTTGAACTTGAGTACGCTGAACAACCCGTCATGGATGTCGAGGACCTTGCGCGGCTCCGCGACGAGCTCGCCCGCCGTGGCATTGATATCGCGATCGCGGCCGACGAGTCGATTCGTAAGGCGAGCGATCCGCTGCGCGTGGCGGCTCTGGGGGCCGCCGATCTCATCATCGTCAAGGCTCAGCCTCTTGGCGGTGCACGGCGCATCCTGCAGATAGTTGAGCAAACCGGCCTGCCCGCTGTGGTGTCATCGGCTCTCGACTCGGCGGTCGGTATCGCCTTTGGCGCTCGCGTTGCAGCCGCTCTACCTGATCTCCCGTACGCGTGCGGCTTAGGCACAGGCGCGCTTTTCAGCGACGATGTCACGCCGCCTTGGTCTGCCGATGGATCTACACCCGGCCATACCTATAACTTCACTACCACACCGGGATGGGTGGTACCGGACCCTGCGGCACTCACCCGACTTGAAGCTCCCCGGGACCGACGAGAATGGTGGGGGAGACGAGTAGAGGCCTGTTTCGACGTGGCGTTGCGGCGTGCGCGTGACCTCGATATTGCACTGTGAGCGGTGGGCCACCTGCAAAGCCCACAAAAACCTGCCAGAATTGCCATGTGCTTCTTTCAGATCGTGACATTCTGACCAACGTCGAATCCGGGCGTATCACCCTCGACCCGTGGGACCCGGAGATGATCCAGCCGTCGTCGGTGGATATCCATCTGGATCGGTTCTTCCGCCTGTTCGACAACCATAAGTATCCGGTGATCGACCCTGCCGCCGATCAGCCTGAGCTCACGCGCCTTATTGATGTCGGTTCCGACGGTGAGTTTGTTCTGCATCCCGGCGAATTTGTCCTTGGCTCGACGTTTGAGACTGTCTCGCTGTGCGACGATATCGCTGCTCGTCTCGAAGGGAAATCAAGCCTTGGCCGGCTCGGCCTTCTGACGCACTCCACGGCAGGGTTCATCGATCCTGGGTTCTCGGGGCATGTGACGCTTGAGCTGTCTAATACGGCAACACTGCCGATTAAGCTCTACCCAGGTATGAAGGTTGGCCAGCTCTGTTTCTTCCAGTTGTCGTCACCGGCGCGTAAACCATATGGTCAGGGAGCTACAGGGTCGCGTTATCAGGGTCAGCGCGGGCCGACGGCTTCTCGTTCGCATCTCGGTTTCCATCGTATTGATGTGGGTGACGCACCGATCGCCTGAGCTATGGGCGTGAATTTTCTGAGCGGGGCTTGTTGGCGACGACGAGCCCCGCTCTCACGTTTACTCGTGGACCGCCCTTGTGTTGTCCAGCTCCCAGACGGGGCCTGCCGGGGTGTGTTATACCAGATCCATGCATGAGTTCGTCTTGCCTCGCCACCAGGTCGATCAAGCTGCGCAGTGGCTGGCAGCTCCCTATCCGCCGGCGCCTGAACGCCCTGCATCTACCGTGATGCTGGTGCGTGAATCTCGTGAGCATCCGATCGAGGTCTATATGGTTCGGCGGGCTCCGACGATGACTCATACGCCAGGTGTCGTCGCATTCCCAGGGGGTTCCATTCGCCCCGACGATGCTGACGTCCCGGTAAATCTGTCTCGTTCCCTCGATTCCTGGGCAGAAGTTATGGGGGAGCCGGCGAATTCCGCGCAGCGCCTCCTTGTTGCAGCCGTGCGTGAAGTTTTCGAGGAGACAGGTGTGCTCCTGGCCGATTCTGCGCAGCCTCTCACGAGTTCCACCTTCCGTGAAGCACGTGAGGCAATAGAAATGCACAACGCAACGTTTGCGGACTTCGTCGCCGCGCATGCTCTTAACGTCACCCTCGATAACGTGGCCTATCGAGGAACCTGGACGACTCCGGATTTTCTGCCGCGCCGTTACCGTGTTGCCTTCTTCACGGCCCTCGTGCCGTCTGGGCAAGAACCTGCCATTGTCACGACGGAAGCCACCGTGGATCGGTGGGCCCCACCTCAGGAGTACCTTGAGCGAGCGGCGCGCGGGGAGATCAAACTCGTCGCCCCCACACGATTCAATCTTCAAGAACTCGCGGGGATGTCGAGCCTCGAAGAAGCTCTGACAGACTGCTCTCGGCGATTCAAGTACTCACCTCACCCGAGCTCAACGTCGCCGACCGGCTATGTTTTGCGATGAGGAATGAGGACATGAACGCCACACGCACTACCGGCATGCTGAGGAAAACTGACCTTGGGCGAGGAATAACTCGCCTCATCGCTCCCAACCCGTCGCCGATGACGCTTGAGGGAACAAATACCTATATCGTCAAGCAATCCGACGGCACAGCGATCGTCGTCGATCCAGGCCCGGACATCCCGGAGCACCGCGCACGGATCGTCGACAACGCTGGACCGATCACCCTCATCCTCACAACTCACAGCCACGACGACCATGCCGGCGGGGTGCATGCCCTCGCGGTGCAGACGGGTGCGCGCGTCGTTGAGGCGGAGAACGTGTGCACCGCGGCAGAAAACAAGGAATGGCCACGCAACATCGGCGTACTCGCACTACCTGGTCATACAGATGATTCCGTCGGATTTCTTGTGGGCGAATCCCTCCTGTGTGGCGACCTCATGCTCGGGGAAGGTACGAGCGCAGTGGATGATCTAGCGGCCTACCTCGACTCTCTTTCCCGGGTCGACGATCTGGTTGTTGCGGGAACGATGGGCCGTATCCTCCCTGGGCACGGCAACGTCATCGACGATCCTCGCGAACGTATCCGCGCCTATCGTGCCCACCGCATTGAACGGATCGACGAGGTGCGGCGCGCTCGCGAGAGCGGGATTGTCGGAGTCGACGACATCGTGGGTTTTCTGTATCCAGGGCTGCCGAACGAGGTTCGTCCCGCGGCTCGTCGCATGGTGGTCTTGGCGTTGCAGGTGCTTGATGGGCGTGACCGGGTGAGCGAATAGGGGCGGACATCGTGCTCGCCCCTCGTAAATTTCCCGATTTTGTTATGAAAACATGCATATTTAAGTAAAAATTTCTGCTTAATTCCCTTTTATTGGTGACGTTGAATTTTCTACTATTGAGATGCACATCAACGACGAGCGCAGCTCGCACCTAGCGAAAGAGAGTACAGATGACGCGTACCCGAGTCCGCCGGGCACTCACAGTTCTGATGGCATCTTCCTTGATCATGGGAGGTCTGACTGTAGGCCCATCATCCTTCGCGGCCGACGATACCGGCCGCATTACCGTCAGTATCGACACCCTCAACGACGAACAGATCCTCAAGCAAAACACCGCAATTAGCAACCAAGCAGTGAACTTCTCCTGGAGCAAGCTTCCCTACCGGCGCAGCCACGAAGTCCACCTCCTCAACGAGAACGGCGAAATCATCCGGTCTGTTCTCACCAACGACAGGGGAGAAGCGATTTTCGACAACCTCCCATTTGGAACCTACAAAGTAGCTCCCGAATGGAACCGGAACGGTCACGAGTACTGGACAACATGGGACGCGCTCTCGGACTTCACGCCCATCACAGCGAAAGAATCTGAGCCCATCACACTTAGCGCCAGCAAAAGCACCTACTCACGTGCCGACGGCCTTGAATGGGTCATCTTCCCGAAGTCGGTTGGCGCATCTGTCGAAACGACTGTCGGCCACTACCGGACAACCACTGGCGTGGCGCAGTACGGCACGATCTTCCCGGATGGAGGTGGAATCTACTACCACCAGGGCGACAAAGTGAAATTTGGTTCGCTCGACGGTATTCCCTACGGCACCTCGCTTAACGCGATGAGCGTGGATCTCGGAAAGTACGCCCCAACGCTGAGCGATGAAGAAATCGAATACGGATGGAAGTTCGCAGGGTGGACGTTCGGAGAAGAAACGCAATACCCCGAGGGGATGAAGATCCCCGGCTTACTCACGTCAAATGAAGCGGGAGGCATCGTTGCATCCCCGCAGCAAGGCGACATTAAGTACAAGGCAGTGTGGACGTACCCCACTGGGACAGTTTCGTTTGCAACCGACGCCGACAAGGGCGTCATCAATGTTCTTGACCGCTCTGGCATCGAGGCAACGTTCCCGCTCAAAGGAAATACGTCATCGATGGCATCAAGCGATTACGCTCTCCCAACCGTCACGCCGAAGGAAGGCTACGAATTCCTCGGTTGGTACGAAGATTTGTCGACGAACATCGTCGACGAAAAGACAATTATGACGCGCACGGGAAGTCACGCGTATTACGCGAAGTATGCGCCGGTGAAACCGCAGGCCGTTCAGTACACGGTTGTCTTCGATGCGACCTCTGATGGAAACCTCCCCGGTGAGGGGCGCCTCGTCGTGCCTGCGGGAACCTACATCCCGGAAGTGCCAACCCCACAGGCTAATCCTGGTAAGGAATTCGTCGGATGGAAACTTCTGGGTAGCGACGATACTGAGGTTTACCCAGATGCCTTCACTCTCATCTCGCGTAACCTCGTCGAAAGTGACCTCACGTTCGTCGCTGTCTATCGCGATGTGACGGATCTAGAGACGGGTGAGACGCCAGGTACGGGCGAGACACCGGGAACGGGTGAGACACCGGGAACGGGTGAGACGCCAGGTACAGGTGAGACGCCAGGTACGGGTGAGACTCCGGGAACGGGCGAGACGCCAGGTACGGGCGAGACGCCAGGTGCGGGCGAGACACCGGGAACGGGTGAGACACCGGGAACGGGTGAGACACCCGGAACAGGAGAGACTCCTCCCTCGACGCCCCCTCCGGGAACTCGCATCGAAATCCCAGTGGAGTCGGGAGTCATTACGATCACCGTAAGCGATCCGACAAGGATTGTGATCGACTCACACAAACCTTCTGGAAAAGCGAACGCCACAAGCTCCAAGCTTGCATTCACCGGAGTGCAAACGACAGCTACGGCCGGCCTCGTCGTACTCCTCCTGCTCGGTGGATCGAGCCTGCTCATTCTTCGGCGGAAACGAAGCTAACGCCTAGATAGAAAGAAAGGTGGGCGAGGCATCGTGCCTCGCCCACCTCCAGTGAGCAGTCAGTTCACGCTCGACTCACCCAACGTAACCTCAACGTCCTTCGTCGTTCCGCTCTTATCGGTAATTGTGAGCGTCAGCTTGTCCCCAATCGAGTGGGTGAGGACGAGATCGGAGAGCTCGCTGGCATCCGATACCGTCGTACCATCAACCGCAGTAATAACATCGCCTTCGGCCAATCCAGCGGCCTGAGCTCCGGACCCCTCAATCACCTGGACGATTCCTACGCCGCCCTGTGCGTTCGAAATCATGACACCGAGCGCCGGGTTGCGGCCGATTGTGATTGTATCCGTCGATTCGCCGTTCTTGATCTTGTTTGCGATCTCCAGCGCCGTCTTGATCGGGATGGCGTAGCCATTCACATCGTCGGTTGTTGTGCCTGTTGAAGCTGCCGTCGTGATACCGATGACTTTGCCGTCCGAGTTCATGAGAGGGCCACCGGAGTATCCAGAAACCACGTCGGCGCTCGTTTCAATCAAACCTGTGAGCGTCTCACCACCCGAAGCGGAGGCTGAATCCTGAGCCGTAATTGTCTGGTTGAGCCCAGTGACGGTGCCCTCAACCTTCGTGAGATATCCCTGGCCTGAGCCGTTACCTACCGCGTAAACACTCGATCCCGCCTTGACGGTGCCGGAATCTGTCTCCACCGTTTCAAAGTTTGATCCATTCTGAATTTGGAGAAGTGCGATGTCACGCGTAGCGTCGTGGCCGAGAACCTTCGCCTCGTATTCCTTACCGCTGTCGGCGACCGTGAGGGTGACAGTTTCGGACGACGACACCACGTGATAATTCGTCAGGACGAGGCCGGACTTATCGATGATGACTCCGGTGCCTGCCCCAGCGCCATTCATGAGCGTTGTATTGACGAGGACAACGCCAGGGGCGGATTCGACGATTGTTCCTGAATCGACGGCAGACTGCTGGCCCGAACTCTGACCATCTTGCCCAGGGAACTGAGGCATGACCGGTTGGGATTGCTGTGAATCTGACGAAGGAGCTGCAGTCGAATGTGGAGCTGCCATGTCGCGAATCCCAAAGCCGACAACTCCTCCAACAAGAAGTGAGAAACCTGCGGTCAAGGCAAGGAGCGAGCTCGACCACGAATGCTTACGACGCTTCGGGGGCCTTGACGGTGACGGCATGGTGCCGGCGAAAGGAGTGCCAAAAGGTGGCTGCCCTCCGAAAGATCCGCCGTTGCCCGCAAACGGAGAGCCTTGCTGAGAAACGAAAGGAGGTTCGGAGGGGTGAGAGAAAGGCGCTGATGGTGCGCCGGTTCCAGCGAAGGCCGTGCGGTCAGTCGGCATGCGCGAAGGAAAACGTTCAGTCTGAGGGAAAGGTGCTCCCGCGAAACGATAGACGTTCGGCTGGTTACCGCTTGGTAAGGGGGCTGTGTCCTGCGTAGGGATGCGATCGGTTGGCTGCGCCGCACCAGTCTCGGGCTGGGAGCCTGGGTTCGCACCGCCGAATGGGGGTTCCGCAAAAGAATGGGGAAGCTTCTGAGTGGGCTGCGCGCCAGAATCTGCGGGTGAGACGTCTTCTGGACGAAGGGAATCGTTGTTCATCGCTGTCTCCTTGCTGCGCCATCGTTGTGGCTTGCTCTAGTTCCTGACATTGATGTAACACCCATATTCAGAACGCTATCGGGAAGTTTCCTGAAAATCACCTGGAGGTAGCGAAATTGTGGCAGTGAGTGAAATTCTTGGTGCGTAGGGTGAGGGAGTGGGCACGTCTCGAACCCCATTGTCCGCGGCGTGCCTCACCTCACACTTTAGTCCATCTTGCTGGTCAGGCAAATGCGACCAGCGGGCGTTATGGCTTGATATAGGCGTATCCGTCGCCCTGGCGCTCAACGATATATGCAACTCCCTGGGGGACGACTTCCATGATGTCTGGCAGGCGATCTTCGGGAATTTGGCGGTTATTGAGTGAATTAGCGCAAATCTTAAACACGACGCCTTTTTCTGCGAGCGTGCGCATCCGCTCGCCGTATTCGGGGTGAACATCGTAGCCGTTGAAGGAACGCACGGCCGGGCCGTTGACAACGACGACAATTCGGGATTCGCTACCGTATTTTTCTGCGAAGTACTCAAGATTGACGAGGAGCTGTTCCCATCGGGATTCTTCGTCGATATGGACGATCACATTCGTCATAACTACGCCTCTCTACGTGTGGACGGCGGCGTGCCCATATACGGACTCGCCGAGTGATGACATCGAGAATACTCCCAATCGGGGACTAACGTCCCGACTTTGAGAGAAGTGGCCGCTTCTCCGCCCGTCCGCTAAATCCACGAACTGAGCCACATGTGGATGTGCCAGAAGTTGTACGACGTGGTGATACCAGTCCACAGTGGGAACCAGAATGCAGAAATCGCCACGATGACAACCGCGAGTGCGATGATCGACGCTGTGCCTGCCCGATCAGGTGAGGCGGGCATCCACCAGAGGGGGTTTGTGCTTCCCGGGTCGCTTGTTACGTAGGTCTGGAATCGACGGAGGAGAGCGTGGAGCCGGCTGGGATTCTCCGAGTCATGTGGAGCGGTACCGGAGGTATCGCCGCTGTGTTCCTCGTGGGAAGCACCCTCGGAAACTTCCGGTAAAGGCTCGTCGAGCGGCTTGAGAATGGTTGCCGGCGCATCGGGGTGCTCGTGCGAATCAGCCTGGTCGTGTGAATCAGCCGGCTTATCACCTATCGGCGGCACACCCGCAGGGTCGTTCGTCGTAACGCCAACACGAGAGTCTGAAACGACCTCGGCAAACGCGCGAGCACGTGTGTGAGGTGGGCACAAGAATCCCAAGAAATACCCGATCGCAAAGGCGAGTCCGAGCATGACGTATGGGGCAAAAGCGATTGCGTAGAACTGGAAAATTGTGCGATTTGTGTAGGTGAGCCACGGCACCCACAAGCCGAGGTAACCGGCAAGGATAGACCACGCGCGCCAATCGCGACGGGCCACAGCCGCCCACACCACGACGATAAGAGCGAGAACTGCCAGCCACCAGATGACGGGATTGCCGATCGAGGTGATGGCCTGAACGCATTTCTCGCCGGGACATGACTCGGCCATGGCGTCGCTGCCTCGCCAATAGAACGAGACAGGGCGGAGCTGGAAAATCCACTCCCAAGCTTGAGACTGGTACGTATGAGGCGAGGACAATCCGTTGTGGAACGTCCACATTTGTTCGTGGTAGTGAATAAATGAATTGACAGTATCCGGTGCCCACGACAACGGAACCTCTCCACCCTTGGCGAGCTCGTTCGTCGCCCAGGATCGCCCATACGAGTGCGGATTGAGGAACCATGACAGCCAGGCGCCGATGTAGGCGACGAAGGCCGTGGGAACAAGCTGATAGAAGGCAAACATGCCGTCGTAGGTAAAGCCGGCAAGCTTCCACGATCGGATGCCAACGGCGCGACGAGCGCACACACCCCACACGAAAGTGACAATGCCAAACACAGCCACCGCGTAAATGCCTGACCATTTGATTCCGCAGGAAAGACCGAGAAGAACTCCCGTGAGTACCAGCCACGGCCGCCAGAGTAATTCGGGGCCGCCAGCAGCCGCCGGTGAGCCGTCCGCGCGGACTTTTCCGAAGGCGATACGACGAGCAAGGCGTGCACGAGTGTGTTCGCGGTCGCGCAGCAGCGTGTAGAAGCCGAGAAGGACAAAGAGACTCAAAAGATTGTCGAGGATACCCGTGCGCGACATGACAATCCCCATGCCATCGATGGCGAGGGCACCGGCAGCGATCGCCGCGAGCCACGGCGAGCGGAACAGGCGCATGGCGATGCGTGCCACAAGGAATACGGCGAGAATTCCTGCAATAGCCGTGGTGAAACGCCACCCGAGGCCATTATCGGTACCGAAGATTGCTTGGCCTGCGGCCATCAGCCACTTGCCGAACGGTGGATGCACAACGTAATCGGCATCGACAGTGGAGAGTGCGGAGTAGTCCTCTTTGAGGAACTTCGGGTTGGCGTCGTCGCCTGACCACTTCCCCTCGAAACCCTGGCGTAGCAAAGACGTTGCACCTTTGACGTAGTAAGTCTCGTCAAAAACGACCGCATGGGGGTGATTGAGGTTCCAGAGGCGGGTGAGCGCCGCGACGATCGTCGCGACTGCGGTGACGATCCATCCGTGGAGGCGGATTTGTGTTGGCAGTAAGGCGCCGCGCGGCAAGAGGCCGAGGCGGCCACGGAGCTCGTCCTCCCAGGCTTCGGCTTCCGCTTGTGAGAGCTTGCGTGATGCGTGTTTTGTGGGTGTAACCGTGTCGTCGTTCGCCTCCGTGCGAGGGGGTTCGGCGTCCTCATCCGGCGTGAGGGGACGGGGCGACGAATCAGTGCCAACCGTGTATGAAGGCGCGAGGTCGTCACGGGGCGACCCGTGATGGGGCATCGTCGGGTCGTGTTCAGGTTCAGCGTCACGAGCGGTCACGTCGCAATTCTAACGAGCGATAACCCGCTGGCGCGCCGATGGCGCAGAACGCCCAAAAATCGAGGCGTGGAGGTGACGTTGTGGCGTGCCGATACAAGGGGCGGCCCGCATCATGCACGTGGTCATTTACAGTTGAGACATGATCGTGCTCGCAGCAACACCTATCGGAAACGACGACGACGCCTCAGCTCGCCTCCGCCACGAAATTGAAACAGCCGACATTATCGCCGCTGAAGATACTCGGCGTTTCCTCAACCTCGCCGGACGCCTCGGCGTCGATGTCCATGCCAGGGTGCTCTCTTACTACGAACATAACGAAGCGACGCGCGGCCCCTACCTCATCGACCTCGCCCGCGATTCCCACGTCCTCCTCGTCACCGATGCAGGCATGCCCTCCGTATCCGATCCTGGCTACCGCCTCGTTGCCCGCGCCAGCGAAGCGGGCATACCGGTGACCGTCGCGCCAGGGCCGTCGGCTCTCTTGACGGCGCTCGCGGTATCCGGACTCGCAACGGATCGCTTCTGTTTTGAAGGGTTCCTGGCGCGCAAAGAATCCGAGCAGATTTCCCAAATTGAAGCCTTGGCTTCAGAAACTCGCACGATGGTGTTTTTCGAGTCTCCGCGCCGTTTGCCTACGACGCTCGCGAACATGGCTGCCGGTTTCGGCGACGAACGCCAGGCGTGTGTGTGCCGCGAATTGACGAAGGTTCACGAGGAGGTGGCGCGGGGGAGCTTGGGTGAATTGGCTCAGCGCTTTTCTGGCGACGTGCTGGGCGAGATCGCCATTGTTGTTGCGGGGGCAAACGGTGCTGCCGCTGCGATCGGCCCTGCCGTGAGTGAAGCCCTTGCGCTTGAGAAGGCAGGGCTTCGCCTTAAAGACGCCGTCTCTCATGTGGCTAGGCGCGACGGGCTCCGGAAGAAGCTGGTCTACGACGCCGCGTTGGCCCAGAAAGAACAGGAGTAGGGCACAAGCCGCACACGTGCCCGATGTGTGGCTCTACTTCGTCGGATCGAAATCGATATCTGAGAAATCGAAATCAGAATCGTCTGCGTCCCCGGAAAAGTCCAGCGATTCGTCGATATCAAGATCGTCGAAATTGTCGAGGTCGATATCGTTGTCGGCACCTGCGCCGAGGCGCGAGGTCAGCGCCCCGAGGTTGCCGAAAACGGAAGCCGTGTCGTCGTCGCTGTTGGAGTCATCGTCGAAATCGTCGGGTGTGTAGGCGGAATCGGAATCATCGTAGGAGTCCGTGCCGTAGCTTGTATCGGATTCGTCGTACGACATGCTGCCGAAACCGTCGTCTGTGTCGTCTTCTTCGTAGAACCCGAAAGCGTCTTTGGTGGGCAGGAGCTCCACTCCGGCCTCGTCCATTTCTGTGCGCGCCTCGGCGCCAAGTTCCTCGGAGACGGGAATCGTGAGGTCGGAGAGTACTCGTACGCGAAAACCTGCCCGGACGGCGTCGATTGCTGTGGCTTTCACGCAGTGTGATTCGGCGAGGCCAACGACATCGACGTTGCGGATCTCGGCGTCGCGAAGGACGTCTTCAAGGGAACGGTCGGAGGAATCGTGACCGTCGAAACCTGAGTACGCGGCTTCGTATTCACCTTTTTTGATTGCGACATCGACAGTGAGGGATGCAATTGCCTCATGAAGATCCGCTTCGGGGGTTCCCGCAACTGCGTGCTGCGGCCAGGTGTCCTCGAAATCAGGGGTGTTAGAAAAGTGCGAACCAGGGTTGATGTGCCAATCCTGGGTGGTGATGATGAGCTCGTATTCGTCCGCGTTATCCGTGACGAAATCGGCGATGCGCTCCGCTACAGCGTTACCGCCTTCAATGCCGAGTGAGCCGCCTTCGCAGAAGGCTGGCTGGACATCAACAATGATGAGTGCGCGGGCGTCCGTTTCCATGAGTGCCTCCCTGGCGGTGGTGCGGAATGTGAGATCTGGATGTGCATGGGCGAAAGTTCGGGACGTGGGTTTTCATTCTATCTGCTCAGGGTGTGTGCAGGTCTAGCTTGCTTTCTGTGGGTTTGGCTCATGTGGGGTGTGTGAGGGTAGAACTCTGAGTTTGTGGAAAGTGATGCACAACACGGAAAATGACAAATAAAACAAAATGAAAACTAGTGACATTGTGTTGGTTTGTGGTCTATTCTGGCTGTCAAGAAACAACGACGAACGCTGGACACAATGTTCGTCGCGCGGTCTGAAACAACTTCAACGGTGAGGGGGAACGCAATGTATGCCGAGCAGCGACACAAAGAAATTCTCGACGCTCTCAACGACGTTGGGCGTGTGGCAGTGTCAGGCTTAGCGGAGCGTTTCGGAGTTACGGCAGAGACAATCCGTCGCGATCTCGACACCCTCGCCGAGCGAAACATGCTCGTACGTGTCCACGGTGGCGCCGTCGCGAAGCGGACAACAGTAGTCGAACCGGACCTGCGCTCGAAGCTCCACATCAACACCGGAGTCAAACAAAAGATCGCTCGCTTCACCGCCGACTACGTGGCCCAAACACCAACTGCCAGCATCCTCGTTGATGCCGGATCGACCACCGGCGCGCTCATTCCTTACCTACCCGAGGAGTGCGCCCACATCGTGACGAACGGCCTCGCCATCGCCCAAGCGTCAATCGAACGAGGATTCGTCGTCGAAATACTCCCAGGCAAAGTGCGGCCAAATACGGGCGCGGCGGTCGGCGCCGTCACCGTCGACAGGCTTACCACGCTGAAACCAGACATGGCGATCATCGGCTGCAATGGTTTCGACGAAGCCGGATTCACCACCCCCGACATCGAAGAAGCTGAAGTCAAACGGGCGATGGCGCGCCAAGCCGCTTTCACCATCGTCGTCACAGATTCGACGAAAGCGGGGCTCTCACAACTCCACGTTTTTGCCCGTCTCTCAGATATTGATGTCGTCATCACAGACGCAGCGCTGCCGCAACGCTACGCGACACTGCTGGAAAACAACGGAATCGAGGTCATACGAGCATGATTGTTACTCTCACGGCTAATCCTTCGCTCGACCGCGCGGTATCGCTGCCTGGCCCACTTGTACCAGGCGGTGTGCACCGGATTTCACGCGATGTCACTCAACCAGGAGGTAAGGGAATCAACGTAGCGCTGGGTGTTGCCCGCGCAGGAGTGGAAACTCGCGCGATATTCCCAGCACCTGCTGCCGATCCGCTCCTGAGACTGCTAGACGATGCCGGACTCGCCTACGTCGCTACGCCCGCATCCTCGAAAGTACGTACCAACCTCACGGTGCTCGGCGACGACATCACGACAAAAATCAACGAACCCGGCGGAGAACTGTCGCCCGAGGAGGTGGCTGAGCTCGAGCATGAGCTACTTGCCACCGCGACTACAGGCGCAACCGGCGCGGCAACAGTGATGCTCTCCGGCTCGCTCGCCCCGGGAATTCCTACTGACGAATACGCCACTCTCGTCCGCAAGCTGCACGAGCACGGAATCTGGGTTGGCGTCGACACCTCAGATGCGCCGCTGGCAGCTCTGGCTGCTCGTTTTACTGACAGCGCCCCCGATTTCCTCAAGCCCAATGCGGAGGAACTTGGCCAACTCACGGGCCGGGATAGACATGAACTTGAAGAAGCTGCCGCCCGCGGCGATTTTGCTCCGCTTCGCGAGGCGGTTCGCGCTCTGCGCGAGGCGGGAGTCGCTGAGGTCCTCGTGACTCTCGGAGGCTCGGGTGCTGTGCTCGCAACGCCGGAAGGGATGTGGTTTGCGCCATCCCCGGCCGTCCCTGTGGTCTCGACTGTTGGGGCAGGGGATTCCGCAACCGCCGGATACCTCATTGCACGCGAAGCCGGACTGAGCGCCCCTGAACGCCTCGCATACGCCGTGGCATACGGCGCTGTGGCAGTTTCGCTCCCAGGAACGACGATCCCCCGGCCCGAACAAGTTCACCCCGCCCCACGTGCGGTGAAGGCGCTGTAACCCTCGCACGTTCACCCTAGACCCAATAATCACAGTTCTCTCGACACTTCTCACGTAAGGATCGACGACGATGTCTCTACAACTCATCACTCCGGACTTGGTGCGTTTGAACGTGCCCGTACCCGGAGACAAACTCGCAGTAATAGGCGAGATGGCCGAACTGATCTCGGCATCAGGGCGTGCCGAGCGCGCCGGCCTTGAAACCGCCATGCTGGAACGCGAAGCAAAGTTCGCGACAGGCATGCCGGGAGGTATCGCAATTCCGCATTGCCGTACCTCGGCCGTCAACACGGCAGCTCTCGGCGTTATTCGTCTTGCTGAACCAGTCGATTTCGGTGCGAAGGACGGCCCGGCTGACATCGTTATCGGCATCGCCGCACCCGACGAATCCGGCTCCGCTCACATGAAGCTGCTCGCAAAGCTCTCCCGCGCGCTCGTACGCCCGGAGTTCCTGGCATCGTTGCGATCCGCGACGAGCGAAGATGAGGTTGCGCGCCTCATTCTCGGAGTTGTGCAGCCAGAGGCGGCCGCGGAAACGACGACGAACGACGAAACATCGTCCTCAGAAACGTCGTCGCGCGAACCTTCGTCGCCACAAACGTCGTCGTCAGAAAACGAGGCGACGAGCGATACCAAGCCAGTTATTCTGGCTATCACCTCCTGCCCGACTGGAATTGCCCACACCTACATGGCGGCCGAATCTTTGGAAAACGCGGCCCGAGAAAAGGGCGTTGAAATCCATGTTGAGCCGCAAGGCTCAGGAGGCATTGACTGGCTTAAGCCCGAGGACATCGCGAAGGCGAACGCCATCATTATCGCTTCGGATGTCAATGTGACCGGACGCGATCGATTCGTCGGTATGCCACTCATTGAGTCTGGTGTGAAGCGGGCGATCTCTCACGGCCCCGACATGATCGACGAAGCCCTTGCAGCTGCACGCGATCCGAAGGCTCCACGCGTCGAGGCGCCAGGATCAAGCTCGAATACCGCGGAATCCACCACGGCAGATGAGGCGAAGCTCGGCTGGGGAAAGCGAATCCAGCAGGCGCTTATGACGGGCGTTTCCTACATGATCCCCTTCGTGGCGGCAGGCGGCTTGCTCACCGCGCTCGGCTTCCTCTTTGGCCAATACGACGTGGCTTTCGTAGCAAAAGATGTGGTGCTCAACTACTCGTTCTGGAATCTGCCTGACGTTGCCACAGTCGCAGCAAACGCCGGGCTCGATAGCTTGCGGGCCTCGTCTGGCCTCATGCTCTACATCGGATCGGTGTTCGCATTCCTCGGGTCGACGGGTATGGGCTTCCTCGTCGCCGCACTCTCCGGCTACATCGCCTTCGGCCTTGCGGGGCGGCCGGGCATCGCGCCAGGATTCATTGGCGGCGCAATCGCGGCAACCGTTGGGGCCGGATTCATTGGCGGCCTCGTCACGGGTATTTTCGCTGGCCTCGTCGCCTACTGGTTCACAACTCTCAAAGCACCCCGCTGGCTCGCTGGTCTTATGCCGGTCGTTATCATCCCGCTTCTCACAACGCTGATCGTCGGCGGCATCATGCTGACCCTCCTCGGCCGTCCCCTTGCGGCGCTGATGACAGGTTTGCAGAACGGCTTGTCCTCGATGAGTGGCGGATCGGCTGGCATCTTGCTGGGAGCAATC
The DNA here is from genome assembly GCA_021532125.1 of Arcanobacterium haemolyticum. GTDB lineage: Bacteria > Actinomycetota > Actinomycetes > Actinomycetales > Actinomycetaceae > Changpingibacter > Changpingibacter haemolyticus_A. Next base: position 256,127 of record JADYUX010000003.1, on the reverse strand, counting down.
CTCGGCCTCATGATGTGCTTCGACATGGGTGGCCCCGTCAACAAGGCCGCCTACCTCTTCGGTACGGCGGGCCTGGCAGCTCAAACCCAGGCCTCGTGGGAGATCATGGCTGCTGTGATGGCTGCCGGCATGGTTCCCCCGCTGGCGATGGCACTTTCTACAGCGCTTCGCCCCAAGCTCTACACTGCCGCTGAGCGCGAGAACGGAACTGCTGCCTGGCTGCTTGGCGCAGCATTCATCTCTGAAGGCGCGATCCCCTTCGCCGCTGCCGATCCGCTTCGTGTCATCCCTTCGATGATGACGGGCGGTGCCGTGACCGGTGCGCTCATCATGGCGCTAGGCGTCGGGTCAAAGGCTCCGCATGGAGGCGCATTCGTCTTCTTCGCAATCGACCCATTCTGGGGATTCGTCGTAGCGGTGCTCGCTGGCATGGCTGTGGCAGGCTTGCTCGTTACAGCGCTCAAAGCTTCCGCTGCGCGCAAGGCTGAACGAGCAGCAGTCGAGGCCGCCGCCGCATAGCCTTGATATAGCGTTCAACGAACCCGACGCTCGTAAAAAGCTCATCCCGTAAAAACTGACGACGCGTAGCGTCTAAACCTTACAAGGAGAAGTCTCATGGCACAGAAGACAGTTAAGGTCGGCTCGCAAGTTGGCCTCCACGCACGTCCCGCATCGATTGTTGCTGACGCTGCCGGAGAATTTGACGACGACATCCTGCTCTCGATCGAGGGCGAGGAGCCTATTGACGCTGCATCTGTCATGCTCATCATGACCCTTGGCGCTGAAAAGGGCACCGAGGTAACTGTTGAATCCGAGAACGCTGAGGCTGTGGAGAAGATCGCCGCTCTCATTGAGCAGGATCTCGACGCCTAAGTATTGGTGCGTGGCACCTTGCGCGCCTGAGCGGATACTCTGCCGCGAATCGCGGTGCTTGTCGTAGGTGCGTGATGTGGTGACGTAGGACGTGGTGCCCTAGCTGTTAGCTGGGGCACCACTTTTGTGTGGGTTGAGGGGAGCTTCCCTGGCGTGGCCGAGATGAAGACATGACTGTGATCTCAATTTGTTGTAGAAACAAATAAACACGTAATTCATGAGGAAATAAGGCTTTATGTGTGTGTTACGTCCTGAGTCGTCTACCAAAAGGGAATTAAATATCTATTGAGTTCTCACGTTGGTGGTGAATTGTCTCAATTTCTGAGATTTAGGTCCTGGGGAAGTAGCGAAACTTATATGTAAAAGCTATATTTAGACTATCTTGTAGCCTCCGTGGCATAGATAGGGCAATTCCCGTTCTAAGGCTGCATTCTCACGCATTTGTTATGTTGCCGACCTGTCCGCACGTGAATAGGTCGGGGAAAAGGATACGCATGTCTCTACGTCGTTTCCGTGCAGCCGGTCTTATAGCTGCCGCTGCCCTCCTTGTTGTTCCCGTGGCAGCTTCTGCTGACGATTCCATTGTTATTGACGCAGCGAAGAATGGTTCGTCGTCGCTCACGGTTGTGAAGTACGAGCGCTCCGCAACGAATGGGGTCGTCGAGGGCGACGGTGTTACAGCCCCCGAAGGCGACACACTTCCCGGCGCGGTTTTCACGCTGAAGAAAGTGGCAAGCATCGGTGGCACCGATATTTCTACACTTGATTACACGACGAATGGAGCATGGGCAACTCTCGGCAAGCTCCTCAACGGAAATAGTCAGCCCGCTGGCCCCGTCACCTACGTAGATAACAACGGCACTGCTTCGGCACCTACAGGTGAGGACGGTAAAACGGTATTTACCGACCTTGATTTCGGCGTATATGAGGTGTCAGAAACAACCGCGCCGGAAAATGCGACGCCGGCTGCGCCGTTTTATGTGACTCTGCCGTTCCCGCAGGATAATTCCTACATTTACGATGTCACAGCTTTCCCGAAAAACACGGTGGAATCAATCGAGAAAACTGTCGATGATTCGGCGTTTACCGATGTGGGTGACGAACTGACATACGCAATTACCACGTCGGTGCACCCGTATGCGGAAACAACAGATGATTCGGGCGCTCGCGTAAGCCACATTTCTAAGTACACGGTGAGCGACGAACTCGATTCTCGCCTGACGTATAAGAGCGCTCAGCTTGTTCTCAAGCCGGCTCCATCGTTTGCTGGTGAGGTCCCAACGCTCGTCGAAGGTACCGATTACACCGTTACGATTGACGATTCGAATAAGCTGACGATCGCCTTCACAAGCTTCGATGCACTCAATGCTGTAGCAATCGCGGGTACGACGCTTGAAACCACTCTGACCGTCAGCGTTGATTCTGGTGCGAATATCGCGGACATTGTCAATAACGCCGCATTTGTTCCAAACCAGGATGCTACGTGGACGACGACAAGCGTCGAGACGAGTGTTCCTGCCACAGTTGAGCTTGGTCGTATTGAGCTGACGAAGAAGGATGCCAAGGACGCCTCGCTCCTTGACGGTGCCGTGTTTAAGCTTCAGGATTCAGACGGCAATGACCTCACCTTCTACGACAAGGATGGTCTCAAGGTTACACAGACGACGACGAAGGGCGGGGTTGCGTGGTTCGCTGGCCTGAAGGCTGGACAAACATACAAGCTCGTCGAGGTGACAGCTCCCGACGGCTACGCAAAGCTTCCTGAAGCAACTGAAGTTGCGCTTACGCTGCAGGATAACGAGACGGGCTCTATCGCCACGATTGATGTGGAAAATACGAAGCGAGCCACCTTTAATCTTCCGTTCACGGGTGCTGCGGGTACTGGGGTGATCTTGGGTGTCGCCCTGGTCGTTCTCGTTGCTGGCGGAGTGGTATACGTCCTGGCGCGTAAGAAGGCTCAGAAGTAAGCGTGATTCTTCGTCGTTGCGGAATTGCTCTGCTCGTGGTGGGGCTCATGCTCTTGAATTACCCGCCGGTGATGACGGTGTGGAATAACCTCCACACTGTTGGAGCTACTGTGCGCAGTCTTGCTCAGAATAGCGATTCTGATATCGACGAGGCGATCGCCCAAGCCGAGGCCTATAACTCGAGGATGGATGCCCGCCCGGTTCTCGACCCGTGGCTGGACAAGGTTGAGAATTCGGGCAGTCCCGAATGGAACGAGTACGAAGCGACTCTCAACCTTGATGGGAACACCACTCATGCGCTCATGGGCAAGGTTGTCGTTCCTAGCGCCGGGATCGACCTGCCCGTATGGCACGGGACATCCGACGAAGTCTTGGCGAAGGGTGCGGGACATATTTTCGGAACCTCCCTGCCCGTTGGTGGTGACAGCGCGTATTCGATCATTACTGGTCATTCAGGGCTATTAAGCGCCTCGATGTTTGATCGTTTGCGTGACGTCCGGGTGGGGGATGCCGTGTACATGAACTACGGCACCCATACTCGGGCATGGCGAGTGGAGAAAATTTCAACGATAACTCCCGAGGACGTGTCAGGCCTGGCTGCTCAACCCGGCCAGGACATCCTCGCGTTAATTACATGCACCCCCTACGGGGTGAATTCGCATCGCCTTGTTGTTGAGGCTGTGCGAGATACAACTTTGGAAGCTAGCGTCGCCCGTCATGCTGCTGATCTTCATGTGCAGTGGCGTGAACAGATCCCGTGGTGGGCGTGGTGTGTTTTTGCAGTGGATCTGCTTGTCATTGCGGGTGTCGTGTGGCGCCTTGTAGCGAAGCGTTCGGATCGCCGGCGTGGTAGCAACGAAGAAAAGGAATAGAACGGTGAGAGTGAAGTCGTTGTGGTCATCCTTGGCAGTAGGTGCCTTGGTGCTTGGCATGATGTCAGCTCCTGCATCTGCTGCGGCTCCAGGACCAAATCCGTATGCGAACGCCACGCTGAGCGCTGAATATGACGGGACAGGTCAGGATACGCCGTCTCAGACATTTGTGACGACGAAGAACGGCTTTGTGCCCGGTGACGATACCTCGACCGACGGTGTTGTTGCTTCTGGTGATCTCGTTGGTCTGCGTTCGAAGATCGTGATTGAGCCCGGTGTTGCACGTGCCATTCAGGTGCGTTACACGATCCCTACATGGCTGGAGTATGACCCTGCGCTCAACCCTAATCTTGGCAGGGGCAACGATTTTGTTACTGCTTCTGAACCGGTTGTGAGTGCAGACGGCACAACCGTTGTCGTGACATATTCGGCAAAACGCGGGGTCCCTGTCTCCCTTGAGGTTCCGCTAACCTTGCGCGCCAAGGATACGGCTGGAACTGCGCAGGCAGATCAAGTGGTCACTGTTGAAACGGCTTCGGGTTCGGCAGCGGCCTATTCGACATCCTCGACAAAGTCGTTCACCGTTGTCTCGGCGCCGTCGGCAGATATCATGATCCGTCCGCAGAATTATTCCAAGGGTGACAATGGCACGCCGTATATCAGCTCCGGTCCTGTGCCATACGACCAAAAAACTTTTGACCTGGAGATCTATCCGCGCCCGGTCGGCCGGCCTGGGCAGGATGGAAGTAAGGGCGCGTCCGCGCAGGCGCCGTGGAGTGGCAAGCTCGATGTGTCGCAGCTTCCGGAAGGTACGACATTCTCAATTGGTGGCGTGACAGTTGCCGCCTCTGACGGGATGCTCCCGCTTCCAGAAACAACAGGGTCGCTTATTGTCACACTCCACAACACGTCGGGCTGGGGTATCTCGGAGCTTGGTAGTGAGGCCAGCTATCCAGTTCATGTTGTCCTTGACGATTCGGCGTTTTCCACTGAGTCGTACCGTAATAACGGCAACGGCTGGCAGCCCGGCCAAGGGAAGGGCATCAACGAATCTTCAGCGAATGAAAACGGTACGAATGCCTCAGCTGGCTACTACGTCGCCAACAACGATTGGACGCTCGTCAACGTTGAGTCTCCAGCTCCTGAGGCGCCTTTCCAAAAGTATGTGCTACGCCCCTACCTCCCTGGTCATAGCTGGTGGGACGAGGGGAGCATGAGCTTTGCTGTCGGATCAGAACGGGGCGCGAGCGGACAGTACCGAGTAGTTGCCGCTGGTACTCAGCTACGAACCGAGCTTGCTGCGAAGACACATCTCATCGAAGGGGATGCCGCTTCGCGTATTACCCTGTCAGATCAGTGGGACCCCAAGGAGCAGACAGCTACCGGGCCAGTGAGTGTGAGTGGTCCGGGTGGTGTTTACACGGGCGACTACACCGTGCAGTGGTATGTTGCGGCACGTTCTGGGTGGTCGAGCGATATTGCTAATGCAGATAAAAGCGCCGGGTGGGTAACATCGCTGACACCGCCTGCAGGTGCAAATGCGGTACGTGTCGTATTTGCCTCGCTGCCTGTTGGCGCGATGCCTGGCGCGGGTACATACACTGTGTCGATTCCGATGCAGGTGACGGAGGATTACGCCCAATTTGGCGATTCCCTCCCCAAGACGTTTGACGATGCTCTCGTCGTTCAGGTCGGCACGCAAGAGCCGACGGATGGCAGCGTTGTTGGTGTTATCCCAGTTCTGCCGCCCGAACCGACTGGCACTGTGACAATCACAAGCGACACGGACACAGTGAAGTGGGAAAATCCCCAGGTAACCTACACTGTTTCCTCGACGGTCAATAACCTTCCGACTACGACGAAGCCCATCGCAACGCGGATGGACGTGGTGCTCGATGCTTGTATTTCGTCGATCGATAATGTTGCCTCTGGTTGGGTGCTCGACAGCGTCGAGTACGGAGACTGCCTCTCCCACAAGGCCGGCAAAGCTACTTTCCTCGTTGGCGGTGACGGACAGTGGATGCCGAGCAATTACAACGCCACACGAGATTTGTCAGTCGTATCGCCGCTCACCTTTACAGCGGGGGTTTCGCGCCTCGCCCTTGGTGCTGTCAATGTGGCAGCCAATTGGGTCCTCTCCGATTACGAGGATCAAGGGCGCACGTACACAGATTCAACCATTGTCAATGCTGATGCGGTGACCGAGCGTGCTTCGCTCATCGAAACGACAAATCCCAAGACTGAAGTGACGAAGAATCTCGACTTCGTCGCGCGGGTAAGCGTTGTTGATTCTGGCCGAGGGCTCACGTCCGAGACGATTATTGAGTTGCCGACAAATACGGAGAAATCGGAACTGCCGGCAAACTGGGACGGAGCGACGAAGTCGAACTTTAACGGTTCGTACACGCTTGCGAACGTGAAGATTGACGAGGCGAACTCGGTGCCCGGAACCACACTGCAGTATCTTGTCAATGGAGCGTGGACGCCGACATTCTCTGAGAAGGCAACGCAGATCAAGGTGGTTCAACCTCAAGGCGGACAGCAGGGCGCTTCGGTAGTGACCTACTCGTTGGTCCCGAGTGGTAACAAGATTGGCGACACATACCTCACCTGGATTAGTGGTGCGGCGGTTGCTGGCACAACGTCACCAGCGCCATGGCCAGCCGAGAACTCGGTCGTTGCTTCAACCGTGTCGGGGTACGTGTATTGGGATGCCTCCGGTTCTGGAACAGATCGTATCGAGGCGTCGGGCGGTGCAGAGGCGAGTGCTGGAATTGCCGGCGTGAAGCTTGGTCTTTTCAAGGGAGAGACAAAGCTTGCTGAGGCGACGACCGCTTCAGATGGTTCATATTCCTTCGACCGGAATTTTGTCTCAGGCGATTACAAGGTGCGCGTTCTTTCCGGTGTTCCGGTGTCCGTGGATTCCGCGTTCTATCCGGACAAAAAGAACACGGTGAAGCAGACATACTCGTACCGATACAAGAAGATGGATGCTTCGTCGGATATCTCGGATACCGTCAATCTCGGAATTGACCAGGTATTTGAGAACGTGAACTTTGGTTACTTTGCTGCCGATCCTCACGTGGATACACAGAAGCAGCCGGCCACGGCTTCGTGTGTGGACGGAAAATGCACCCTCGCGTGGCCTATCGAGGTCAAGAATGATGGCAACACGGCACAGACCGGAGTGAAGCTCACCGATGTCATCGCGGGCGATGCGACGGATGTGACGATGAGCTACGGCATGCCCGCGCAGTACGTCAAATTTAAGGACGCATCCACGGCGGCAGTTCATGTCCTTGCCCGAGATACTGACGACGCGATTTGGGGCTGGGGTTGGAATTATGCTGGACAGGTCGGAAACAGTAGGACTGACTTTAACCAACCCACACCCGTCATCGCCAAGGATGGAACCCCCTTCACTTCCTTCGATACGTCGTGGTTCTCATCGTTCGGGATTGACGAAAGCGGTCAATTGTGGGCGTGGGGTCGTAACGACGCCAACGAGGTTCTTGCTACGACTGATCGTCAGCCAATTCCGGTGAAGATTATGCAGGGACACAAGCTCGTGTCTGTTTCGGCATCGCTTGGGAGCGTTTACGCGATTGATACAGACGGAGGACTGTGGAATTGGAACGGGCGACAGGGGGTCCAGATTAAGCCGGGGACGAAGTTTTCCACGGTCACAGCTAGCACCAATTTGACAGGGTTCGCTATTGATACGAATGGTCAAATGTGGGCGTGGGGACGAAACGGCGATGGACAACTTGGCGACGGTACGAAGGTCGCACCGGCGGAGCCAGTCAAAGTGGCTGAGGGGACGAAGTTTAAGTCAGTGGTAACCACGGCTTCGACTCCGATGACGACACTTGCGATTGATGTCGACGGTGGCCTTTGGGCATGGGGAAGTAATGCGTACGGTCAAATCGGTGACGGCACAACCGTCACTCAACTGACACCAGTGCAAGTGGCGAAAGGCACGACCTTCCGGGATGTCTCCATTTCCTACTACCACGTTCTTGCCATAGCTTCCGATGGCCAGCTTTGGGCATGGGGGCGTAACGAAAGCGGTCAAATTGGCGATGGTACGACGACCGATCGTCACACTCCTGCACCGGTGGCTGGTGCGCCTCGAATGACGAGTATTAGTACCGGCAGCGCAATGAGCATGGGTGTCGATACTGCTGGTCAGCTCTGGGGTTGGGGCAGCGGCGGATCTGGAAATAAGCTAACAAGTGCGTATTCGTCGAGTAATGTCCCTGTGCAGATCAAGGTGATGAAGAGTCAGGCAGTCAGTGGCCAGGTGATCGCTCCTTCGTCGTCGTCCATAAACAAAGCTGCAACCACACCTACATACGATGTGTCCACGCGTACGTATGATCTCCCGGATATTCCAGCCGGTCAGACGGTTCAGGTGATGGTGACGGCGAAGGTTGCTCAGTCGAAGGTCAACCAGGTTGTCACGAACCAGGTGTTTGTTTCGACGAATTCCAATCCGAAGTCGGGAGTGAAAGCGCCGGCTCTTCCTAAGGCGGACGATAAGAACCCGTCGGTGGCGGCCAAGCTCCTGGGTAATGAGACATGTTCGGCCGGTGCTAGCTGGGGTGCATACGACACTCCTGGCGACCAGTGCGATCAGGTGTACTCGGGAATTCCAGGCAACCCTTCTGCGCCCGATCCAGGTTCGGTGACGGGCCGCGTGTGGCTCGATGCCGACAAGGCTGATGCCGTGCGCGCAGGTTCGGATCAACCGGTTTCAGGCGTCGCCGCATACCTCATGCAGGGAGATACTCTCGTCGCCTCAACGATCACAGCAACGGACGGTACATACTCGTTTGCGAATGTACAGCCGGGTAGTAACTACTCGGTGTCTTTCGAAGTGACTGATCAGTCGGTCGTCGATGGCAAGAAGCTCACTGATGAGGCCTACGCGATCTCCGATCGCCCGGGGAATGCTTTTGCAGTGGACACGGTGGCACCCCGCGCATCAGGTTCGCTGGTACAGACTGCCGCATTCGCGGTTGCTTCGGGTGCTGTTACGGAGAACGTCAATACAGCTATTGATACGTTTGTTCCTGCCATTTCGGTGCAGAAGGCATACATTGATGAGAGCGGCAAGGCATCCAACGACGTGACGCGTGGCCCGGTGACGAACCCAGCCGACCAGGCCCCGACGCAGGTGACGTCGGCGGAAGTTCCGGTGACGGTCACAGTGACGAATACGGGTGACGAACCTCTTTCACAGGTGACGTTCTCGGACGACACCGTGTCAGGTGACGCAATCGCCACCTTCCGGTACAACGGAACAACGTTTACATCAGCACAATTCCCGTACACGCTCCCAGGGCTCTCACTAGCGCCGGGTGCACGTGCAACCGTGACGGGTACGCTGACGATGGCAACACCGCAGTCCCATAAGGACACCGTGACGATCACGGGAACAGGCGTGCGCACGGGTTCCTCGGTGACGGACGACGACACATTCACAGCCACCGCTGAAGCGGAGCCATTGCCCGAGCCGAGCATTTCGATCACGAAGCGTGTTGAAGGTAAGGCGGATGAGACGAGAGTCGAGGTCGGTCCGAAGGATACGACGAATATTGTGTTCACAGTGACGAACACGGGCCAGGATGATCTCATCGATCCGACTCTCGTTGATACGACGACGAGCGGTAATGCATCCGTTGGTGACATCACCTGTACGTGGGAGAAGAAACAGCTCAAGGGCATCGAACACGATGCGCTTCTTGTTGGAACGTCAGCGACGTGTACGGCGCAGCTTCCTCCTCTCGGTGTTGGCGCTACACATTCCGACACGGTTAGTGTGTACGCGGCAGGTTTGCGTTCAGGTAAGGCCGTGGATGCCAGTGACAGTCTGACGGTGACAACGCCGGCGACCGTGAGTGTCAAGCTCAGCAAGGTTGATGGTTTTAACAACGACGCCGCTCTCGATGGAGCTACGCTCGTCGTGACCGGTGGTGACCTTCCCGCCGAAGGACTTGCCGTTCAAGGTGGTCACGAGTGGACGGTTGAGCTCAAGCCCGGCGAGTACACGTTGGGTGAGCGTGTCGCACCAGACGGGTACGCACGCCTGCCCTACACGTGGACCTTCACGGTGAGCGCGAACGACGAGATTTCGGCTCCGGCGCTATCGAATCTGGACGCTGCCGGGATCTCGCTATCGGGTAAGACGATCACGGTGAAGAACTATCCAGAAGGCAAGTTGCCTGCCACGGGTAGTACGCAGATGGTGGTCTATGGTGCGAGTGTTGTGCTTCTGCTTGTGATTGCAACCGCCATCCTGGTGGCAACCCGCCGTAAGAAGGACACTGACCGCCAGTAAGAAGACTAAACAGCCCGATCAAACTGAATAGTCGACTCAACAAGGGAGGGGAGCGTATGAACGCTCCCCTCCCTCGCGTACGACGAGGCTCGTCGTACCAATGAATGCCAGGTTTCGTCGTCATCATCGTCGTCGGTATTGCCAACGCCATGTCATTCGTGGACTAACCGAATAGGTCGCGTCACTTTCAGCGCCTAGAATTAGATACATGTCGCATATTCTCTCCGCAGTAGCATGGCCCTACGCCAACGGCCCGCGCCACATTGGGCACGTCGCCGGATTCGGCGTCCCCTCCGACGTCTTTTCGCGTTACATGCGAATGCGTGGAGAAGACGTGCTTATGGTGTCCGGAACCGACGAACACGGCACCCCGATCCTCGTCGCTGCCGACGAAGCAGGGGTCACCCCCAAAGCACTAGCCGATAAGAACAACCGAATCATCGCTGAGGATCTTGTTTCCCTCGGCCTCTCCTACGATCTTTTCACTCGCACCACCACAATTAATCACGAAAAAGTGGTGCAGCAGATGTTCGAAACCTGCCGCGATAACGGCTACATGATCGTGCAGGAAACCTCTGTTGCTATCGACCCTGTCTCTGGCAACACCTTGCCTGATCGCTACATCGAAGGAACCTGCCCGATCTGCGGTACCGACGGTGCGCGTGGTGATCAGTGCGATAACTGTGGTAATCAGCTTGACCCACAGGATCTCATCAATCCGATCTCCAAGGTGTCTGGCCAGCCCCCGCTTTTCAAGGAAACAGAACACTACTTCCTTGACCTTCCTCAGCTTGCTGATTCGCTGGCTGTGTGGCTCGACGAGGTGGAAAAGACCGGCGAATGGCGACCGAACGTCATCTCTTTCTCCAAGCACCTTCTCGAGGACGTTCGCCCCCGCGCGATGAGCCGCGACATTTCTTGGGGTATCCCGGTTCCTGGCTGGGAAGACCAACCGAACAAGCGCCTCTATGTGTGGTTCGACGCCGTCATTGGTTACCTCAGCGCATCCGTCGAGTGGGCGCGCCGCCGCGAAGCAGCTGGCACTGGAAGCGCCGACGATTGGCGCGCATGGTGGAATGATCCCGAAGCCCTGTCCTACTACTTCATGGGCAAGGACAACATCGTTTTCCATTCCCAAATCTGGCCAGCCGAAATCCTCGCCTACAACGGCGAAGGCGCCAAGAGTGGTGAACCTGGTGCCCTCGGAAAGCTCAATCTCCCGACCCAAGTTGTCGCCTCCGAGTTCCTGACGATGGAAGGCAAGAAGTTCTCCTCCTCGAAGCACGTGGTGATTTACGTGCGCGACGTGCTCTCGCGCTACCAGCCCGACGCGCTGCGCTACTTCATCTCCATCGCCGGCCCAGAAACCTCGGATGCCGACTTCACGTGGTCCGAGTTCGTGCGCCGCAACAACTCCGAACTTGTGGCTGGCTGGGGCAACCTCGTCAACCGCACGGCAGCGATGATTGCAAAGAACTTCGGTGAGATCCCAGCCGCAGGAGAACTTGAGGATGTCGATCGTGAGCTGCTCGATGCAGTACGCGGAGGCTTCGAGGTAGTTGGCGACCAGATCGCCCACCATCACCAGCGCGCAGCCCTCGCCGAGATTATGCGTCTCGTCGGTGAAGCGAACGCGTACGTTGCCCGCACGGAGCCCTTCCACCTCAAGGCCCCTGAGCAGCGTGAACGCCTCGCCACTGTGCTGAACACGCTCATCCAGGCGGTATCGGATCTCAACACCATGATGTCCGTATTCCTCCCGCACTCCTCGAATGCCATCGACAAGGTGCTTGGCGGCGCTGGCGACATCGCCCCGATGCCACGCCTTGAAGAGGCTGAGGACCTCGATGGCGGCGATCCCTACCCGATCATCACCGGCGACTACACGAACGTGCGTCCTTGGGAACCGCGCGACGTCGTAGCAGGAACACCGATCGCCAAGCCCAAGCCCGTATTCGTCAAGCTCGACGAATCCGTGATTGCCGAGGAGCTTGAACGCCTCGGCCTGGGCGACTAAAAGCACTAACCGCCAACAAAACAGGCGCCCACCGTGGCTACGACCAGGTGGGCGCCTGTTAATGTCGAATGCTGGCGGCCGTTACGCCGACAGCCAGCCCGTCCAAGCGCCGGCTGTTACCCGTCCAAGCGCCGTTATCCTACGTGGCGGGCACATAAGGGGAGAGGAAGGAACGAGCGTGAGCAATAGGCGTAAACGCCATATCTATCCGGATATCCCGGAAGCTTTGCCGCATCCAATCGTCGACAACCACACGCATATGCCCGTGCGCGGTGAACAGCATCCCGAGGATTACGGCGTCGTCGAGGATGGAGACAAGCCGCAGCCACTCAATGCTGCGGGAATCGTCGAGCGTATGGCGGCTGCGAACGTTCGACACGCGATCACATGCGGCTGCGAGATTCCGACCCTCGCACCCACTGTCGAACTCGCCGAACGATTCCCAGGGCAGGTTTCCGCTGCAATCGCGATCCACCCGAATGACGCCCCGCTCCATTGCGGGATTACCGACGAAGCACCAGACGGCTTGGCTCACGGCCTCGACCCGTGGCACCGAGAGTATTCACTTGAAGATGCTGTGAATATGGTGGCCGACCTCGCGAGATCGAACGCAGTTGTCGCAATCGGAGAGACAGGGCTCGACTACTTCCGCACCGCGGAGGCCGGCAAGGCAGCCCAGATCGAATCGTTCAAAATGCATATCGACCTCGCAAAGCAGCTCGATCTTCCCCTCCAGATCCACGATCGAGAAGCTCACGAGGACTGCATTCGAGTGCTACGTGAGGTGGGCGCGCCCGAGCGGACTGTGTTCCATTGTTTTTCTGGAGACGAGGATATGGCTCGTATCTGCGCCGAGGAAGGCTGGTACGCGAGTTTCGCCGGCCCGATCACCTATCCGGCGAACGAGTTTTTGCGTCGGGCGTTCCTCGCGATGCCGGAGGAGCTGATTCTTGTGGAGACGGATGCCCCGTACCTGACTCCCGTGCCGTGGCGTGGACATCCGAACGCAGCGTACGCATCGGCGTACACGGCACGGTTCCAGGCGGAGTTGCGCGGTGTAAGCCTCGAATCCTGGTGTGAGCGCCTAGACGCTAACACGCGAGACGTGTACGGAGTGTAGCCCAGCCGGAGTGACGATACCGTACAGGTTGAGAAAAGACGGGTGGCGTGGTCATTGACCACGCCACCCGTTGTGCTGCATCGAGCTACTGCTGAGGTTCGTCCTGTCCGCGTGCCACGTTCGGATTCGTAGGTTCCTGCTGCGGTGCCGGATGCTGACCGTACGCAGGGGCTTGCGGCTGCGGGTTATATGGTCGCGGCTGCTGCACCTGCGGCACGGGAGGCTGCATGGGCTGCATGGGAGGCTGCACCGGCTGCGCGTATCGCTGCGGCTGAGCCGGATACGGCATCGGGGGCACAAGCCCCTGATAGGCGGCACTCTGCTGAGGTGGCATGGACTGAGGCGGCAGGACCGGGCGCTGGAATGGCTGGGGCCGACCTGGGTGACCCGCTTGCCCGAACCGGGGAGGCTGGAAGGCCTGCGGTTGCTGCTGCGGGAAACCCGGCTGTCTGTACGGCTCGCGCGCCGGGCCATATGCGTGCATGCCTCGCTGCGGGGCGGGAGGCATATGCGGATATGCTTGCTGGCCAAATGGCTCTCCCATCACTGGGCGGGGGCCGAAAGCTGGAGCGCCTCCGGGCTGACCGTAGCTGTACGCGAAGTCGGGCACGTCGTTGTCTCTTGACGACCTCATCGTCGCCACGACGAAAGCAATGCTCAACACGATGAGGCATACGGCTCCAAGAGCGATAAGCCAAAAGCCCGCACCTCGGTACCATGAGGCGCCATCGTCAGCGAGCGCCGCCATAATGTTGCTGCTCGGTTCGAGATTAAATCCAAGGAAGCCCAGAAGAACACCGGCGCTGAGGAGTGGAAGGGCGCTCGCGGCATACCGTAGCGCGCGAGCAACACGAGTGCCTGCGGCCTGGATGAGCAATGCAATGGCGGTAATGATCGTCGTCGAGACGAAAAGAAGTGAATCTTCCCCGCTCGAACCGTTGACGATTGAGACGCTCGCCAGGTGGGCGCCTTCGTACGTTTCCGAGCGGAAATACGGGAGGAACATTCCCGCGACGATGAGGGCGAGGCACACGATTCCAGCGCCGAGGAATCCGAACTGACGCGCGAGGGAGTCGCGGCGTCGGGGTGCCGCGCTGGGCGATGCTGCTTCGTTGGCGGGTGCTGTGCCGGGCGATGGTACAGCGCTGGCCGGCGCTGGAGCGTTGGACACGGGCGGAACTTCTACGTTCTCGTTGCCTTCGGACCGGGGCACTTTGCTCGTATGCGTGGGCGTCGTCGATGCGGTTTCGTCGACGGTGTTTCCTGGCGGCGTGCTGGGTGCCGCCGGATTAGCGTCCGTTGGTGTGGGCGCCATGGCGGTGTTGGGGGCCGGTGTGCTGCCGGCTGTCTCAGGGACTTCACTCATAACGTCGACGATAACAGGATGCGCTATTGATCGTCGACGAGGAGTGTGGGCCTTTCGCTTGCCCGTGAGTGGCGGGATTCCGCTGAAGATAAGGATTTTATGGCGACGAGGGCGGGTGTCGGTGTCGTCGTATTCGACATGAGTCGCTCATCTGGCGGTCAGCTTAATGCCAGCTGACTATCAGAATTCGGCGTGGAGATTCCCGGTGCACCGAAAATTCTGCTGGCAACCTGAAACCGCGCAGGTTGGCCGAAAACTCAAGGGTGGCGCGCGGGGAAGGTGTGTAACCTTCGCTACGTTCCTTTGGCCCAAATGTCACAAAATGGTTACACTCGGTATACGTTTGTTATTTAGTGCTTGAACCTGTGGGTGAGAGCCAAAGTCATCGAGTGGGGTTGCACCCCACATAACGGCGGCGAGTTTAACCGGCTCATCACTGCTCTCGTGCTGAGCTGAACGATCTCGCAACGGGCATGCCCCGCGCTGTGCAACACATGGAGGAAGTAGTTGGGACGACACTCCGGACCGGCTGATTCGGCATACGTAGCTCGCTCACACGAGCGCCGTGCTATCTCACGCCGCGCACTCAACCGTCTCGAAATGGATCGTCTGCGTGCGGAACTCGCTGCGCGCCAAGATCCGAAGAATGCCGTTCCGGCAATCGATGTTCTGCGTGCAGATCTCCAGGCCGCCGCTGTGGCAGGCGAGCTGCGTGGCGCCGCAGGCACAGATGGACGCGAGGTTTCAACGGAACCCGTCACTCGTGATACGCCCCTCGCGCACGCCGGTGTCGCTGCGTATGACACGTCAGGTGATTGGTCGAAGCCAGCTTCCTCGCCCCGCAAGAGCCGCTGGTGGCTACCTCGTCGTTCACGCACCGCTACGGCCGCTCTCGTCGTTGTAGCGTCGGCGTTGTCGGTGTACGCAGCAACGGCCGGTTCCTCCAGTAGTGCCGATGCTTCCACAGCTCGTCTCGCGTCGCTGTCCGACGAGGCGACGGTTGATCCGACTGCAGTCACGTTCACAGTCTCCGTGGATGGCGAGGACCGCGAGATCACCTCATCGCAGCCCACGCTGGCGGCGGCACTCGCCGAGGCGGGTATCGTCGTCGATGCGGATGATCGTGTATCCGCAGCTATGGCTGCCCCGATTCTCAATGGCGCGAAGATTGCGGTGACGCGCGTCGAGACACAGCGTGTATCCGAGCAGGTCACCGACCCGCATCAGTCCAGCGAGGTTGAGGATGACAACCTTGCGAAGGGAACAAAGCAAGTGACGACGGCTGGTGTCGATGGCGTCATGACGA
The DNA here is from genome assembly GCA_021532125.1 of Arcanobacterium haemolyticum. GTDB lineage: Bacteria > Actinomycetota > Actinomycetes > Actinomycetales > Actinomycetaceae > Changpingibacter > Changpingibacter haemolyticus_A. The sequence goes on along the minus strand of JADYUX010000003.1, from coordinate 240,263 downwards.
ATACGTACGAAGTGACGTACGAGAATGGCCACGAAGTTTCTCGCCGCCTCGTTATTTCAGCGACAACGACCCCTCGTGTCGACGAGGTTGTGAGCGTTGGAACGAAGGAAACTCCCGCGGCTGAAGCGGCGGCAACATCCGGTTCGGCTGCAGTGGCGGTTCCTGCCGGTGAAGCCCAACAAATTGCCTACAATATGCTCGCCTCTCGCGGATGGGGCGATGATCAGTTCTCTTGCCTCGTGAACCTGTGGAATAAGGAATCTGGGTGGAGCACGACGGCAGCTAACCCTTCGGGCGCATACGGAATTCCTCAGGCGCTTCCCGGTTCAAAGATGGCTTCGGCGGGAGCCGACTGGCAGACGAACCCGGCTACACAGATTACGTGGGGGCTTGGTTACATCGCGGGTCGATATGGCACCCCATGTAACGCGTGGGCGTCGTTCCAGTCGAAGGGCTGGTACTGAGCCGGGGTTCAGGCAGAGTAACATCGCAGTTTTTGGTAAGCGGGCTGGAACTTCCGGCCCGCTTACTGGTCTAATGGGCAACGTGGAGATGAACGAGCAATCACAAGGACTTCTGGGGCCGGTCCAAATTCGTGAGCTGGCTGCAAAGTTGGGCGTACGCCCGACGAAAACGCTGGGGCAGAATTTTGTTCACGATGCTGGCACTGTTCGTCGAATTGTTCGTGATGCAGGTATAGGCGAGGGGGATCGAGTTCTTGAGGTTGGGCCCGGCCTTGGGTCGTTGACGCTCGCTCTATTGGAGGTTGGTGCCTACGTTTCGGCGGTAGAGATCGATCCTGTGCTCGCGGGGGAATTACCGACGACGATCGAGGCGCGTATGTCACAAGCGCGCGACCGGTTCGCGGTGGTGCTGCGCGATGCGATGCTCGTGCGTGGTCCTGAGGATTTGGCGGTGCCGTCTGCGTCGGGTGTGGCGGTGTACGAACCGACGGCTCTTGTAGCGAATCTTCCGTACAACGTGGCTGTCCCCGTGATTCTTACGCTGCTGGACGTGTTGCCGAGCCTGGAGAGTGTCCTTGTTATGGTTCAGGCGGAGGTGGCTGATCGTCTCGCGGCGCAGCCGGGTTCGCGAACGTATGGTGTTCCCTCGGTGAAGGCGGCGTGGTATGCGCAAGCCTCGCGTGGGGCGAAGGTTTCTCGTCACGTGTTCTGGCCAGAGCCTAACGTTGATTCGGCGCTTGTGGAACTGCGGCGGCGTAAGGAGCCGGACGCAGATCGCGAGGCGGTGTTCGCGGTCGTGGATGCGGCGTTTGCTCAGCGTCGAAAGACGTTGCGGGCGGCTTTGGCGTCGTGGGCTGGTTCGCCGGCGCGGGCGGAGGAGATTCTTCGAGCTGCGGGAATTGATCCGAGTCTTCGAGGTGAAAAGCTGGGCATCATGGATTTCGTCGCGATTGCGCAGGCTGCTCAGGCGTCCTAGAGTTACGGTGTTAGCGACGGTGGTGTCGCTAAGTGAGTCTCTCTGTCGCTCGTGGGATGCGGTAGCTTCGCTGGCGTGAATGTTGCGGTATTCTGCGCAGCAGTGAGCGTTGGATTTGCTGTGTGTGACGTTCTTGGCGGTAGAGTTCACTCATGCCTGAAAAAATGTCGCCAAAGATGTCGCCAAGTGTGACGGCTGCTGATGCGAAGCTCCCGGTCGTCCTCCTTGTCAATCTCGGAACGCCGGAAGCTCCCACAGCGAAGGCCGTTCGCCCGTTCCTCCGCGAGTTTTTGAGCGATCGCCGCGTGATTGAAACGCATCCGGCCATCTGGCGGCCGATCCTTGAAGGCATTATTTTACGTGTGCGCCCGCGTGCATCCGCTCAGAAGTACGCGACGATTTGGTACGACGAGGGTTCGCCCCTTATGCACTGGTCGCTCCGTCAACGCGACGAGCTTCGAGCATGTTTGGCTGGTATCGCCCGTGTTGAGATCGCAATGCGCTACGGCGCCCCGTCGATTGGTGGTGTTCTTGACGATGTCTACGCGCAGGGTGCTCGGCGCGTCCTCGTCCTCCCCGCGTATCCCCAGTATGCGGCGTCATCTGCAGGCACGGTGATCGACGAAGTGGCGCGCTGGACGTTGCGGGCACGTGACCAGCTTGAGTTACGTACCGTGCGTTCGTTCCCTACAGCCCCGTCATATATTGAGGCCTTAGCGCAGGCGATTGAGCGATCGTGGTCTGAGCGAGGACGTCCCGACTTCGCCGGTGGGGACAAGCTCGTTCTGTCCTTCCATTCGATTCCTCAAGCGATGCATGAGGCTGGCGATCCTTACCGCAGTGAATGTGAAGCAACATCGGAGAGCTTGCGTGTCCGCCTGGGCTTACATGAGTCGGACATGCTGGTTCGCTACCAATCGGTATTTGGCCCTGCCGCGTGGATTGGCCCTGCCACGATCGACACGATGAGCGAGCTCGGGGCGGCGGGAACTCGCCGGGTTGATGTTGTTTGCCCAGGTTTCGTCGCCGACTGCTTGGAGACGCTCGAAGAAATCAACTGCCTCAACCGAGAGACATTCCTTGAAGCGGGAGGCACGGACTTTACGTATATTCCGTGGGCCAATGACACACCAGGTTGTATTGACGCTCTCGACGAGCAAGCGCGGATTGGTCTTGGCGGCTGGGTTGCCTAGCTCTCCCGGGAACGTCGAGCGAGGCCGTGAAAGCGTGATCTATGTCGTGTGCGTGGAGTCTTCGTCGACCTGCACCTACCGGTAGACTTCCTTCGTGCGTCAAGTAAAAGTCTCTGCTCCAGCTAAGGTGAATCTCGCCCTGCGCGTCGGCCCGCCGCGCCTCGATGGTTTTCATCCGCTCGATACAGTTTTTGAGTCGCTTGATCTTTTTGACGACGTGACGGCTACAGAAAACACGAGTGGCAACGTGGCTCTCCAGATCGAAGGACTCGGTGAAGATCTGCCCACTGATTCGTCGAACCTCGCCGTTCGGGCGGCCCATCTTCTCCGTGAGCATTGCGGCGTGACGCATGGGGTTGATCTACATATTCTTAAGCGCATCCCTGTTGCGGGAGGCATGGCTGGTGGCTCGGCAGATGCTGCCGGAACGCTAGTGGCGTGCAATGAGTTGTGGTCGCTTGGTCTTTCGCAGGGGGAGCTGCTTGAACTTGGAGCTCAGCTTGGCTCCGATGTTCCCTTCGCGATTCTCGGCGGGCTTGCACACGGGCGTGGCCGTGGTGAAAAGCTCGAGCCGATTCGCCCGGGAACGATGCACAGTTGGGTGATCCTCGCCCATCCCGATGGCCTTTCGACACCTGACGTTTTCCGAGAGTTCGACGCGATTATGGGGTACGAGAAAGTATCCGAGGAACTTGTGGCTGACACAGTGCAGCTGCGCGAGGCGCTCCAAGGGAGCGACGTCGAAACTCAGGGCGCTCTCATGGTCAACGATCTTGAGGAGGCGGCGTTCTCGCTCCGCCCCGACGTGCGCGCCGTCGTGCGCACGGCAAGCCAGTACGGTGTGAAAGCGCTTCTGTCTGGATCAGGGCCGTCGGTCGCGGTTCTTGCGGACGACTTTGCCACAGCCGATGTCATTGCAGGAAAACTCTCACGAGAGTTACCTGAACTTACGGTATTGCGTGTCAACGGGCCGGCAGCAGGAACCCATATCCGGCCGTAGATGCCGTCAATCGAGGGATTGTTTTCTCTGTTCTTCGCGGCGGGCGCTCACTGGTGCCGCCTATGCCAGGCGTCGAGGTCAGTTCCTCAGCTTTCCAACTTCTCCGAGAGTTCGAGCCATTCTTCCTCAAGGCTCGCGATCTCGTCGTCGATGCTACGAAGCTCATCGTTCAGTTTCCCGAGTCCCTCGTAGTCACTCGTGTCAAAGGTCGCCATCGTGTCCTGGATCTTCCCCGCGCGGTTGCGAAGCTTCTCGATCTTCCGGTCGATAGCGGAGACCTCTTTTTCGATGGCACGCCGCTCGGCTCCACTCATCTCGCTGGTACTGCCCTCGGCGGCTGGGTTGTCATCATTCGAATTCGACGAGGATTCACCAGCGCGAGCCGCGAGAGCGAGATATTCATCCACCCCGCCAGGAAGATGACGCAAGCCTCCATCGATCACGGCGTATTGCTGGTCAGTGACGCGTTCGACGAGGTAGCGATCGTGGGAGACGACAATAAGGGTGCCGGGCCACGAGTCAAGAAGATCTTCGAGAGCGGCGAGCATGTCGGCATCGACATCGTTCGTTGGCTCGTCGAGGGCGATAACGTTGGGTTCGTCGAGCAGGAGTAGGAGCAATTGAAGTCGGCGCTTCTGCCCGCCGGAAAGCTCTCCAACATAGGTGGACAGATGTTCGCGTTGGAAGCCGAGGCGTTCGAGGAGCTGGGCGGGCGTGAGATCTTTGCCATCCACGTTGAAGGTGGTTTTGGTGTGGGCAAGGACTTCGCGCACGCGTTCGTCGCCGATCTCCGCAAGCTGAGAGAATTGCTGATCAAGCACGCCGATCCGGACAGTTTTTCCGCGTTTGATCCGCCCGCTCGTCGGCTCGACGGTACCGCAGATGAGGCCAAGGAGCGTTGATTTCCCCGCGCCGTTCGCCCCGAGGATTCCGGTGCGTTCGCCTGGGCCGATCATCCATGTGACGTCGCGGAGGACTTCGTGATCGCCATAGCTCACGCCGACATCCTCAAGGTCGACGACAGTCTTTCCTAGCCGCGCCACAGCCAACGACCGGAGCTGGATTTTGTCACGCACGGGCGGAACATCGGCGATCAGGGCATTTGCCGCCTCAATACGGAACCGTGGCTTGGACGTGCGGGCAGGAGCTCCGCGCCTCAGCCACGCAAGCTCTTTGCGCATGAGATTTTGGCGTTTGCTTTCCGTGGCGGCTGCGATACGGTCACGTTCGACACGTTGGAGAACATATGCGGCGTAGCCGCCTTCAAAAGGCTCGACGATTCCGTCGTGAACTTCCCAGGTACTCAGGCAAACTTCGTCGAGGAACCAGCGATCGTGGGTGACGACGAGGAGGCAGCCGTCGTTCTTCGTCCATCGAGTTTTCAGGTGCCCAGCGAGCCACGCAATAGCTTCCATATCCAAGTGGTTGGTGGGCTCGTCGAGAATAATGATGTCCCAGTCGCCGGTCAGGAGGGCCGCGAGCGCGACGCGACGGCGTTGGCCTCCGGAAAGCTCTCCGATCTTCTTGTCCCACGGGAGGTCTGCAACGAGTCCCGCGATGATGGAGCGGATCTTCGGATCGGACGCCCACACGTGATCGGCGGTATCGCCAACGATCGCGTGCCCGACGGTTTCGTCGTCGCTCAGAGAATCGGTTTGCGAGAGGAATCCGAGGCGCACTCCGCCACGTCGGGTGACGCGTCCTTCTTGCGGTGTGAGCGTGCCGGCGAGGATTCCGAGTAGGGTGGATTTGCCGTCGCCATTGCGACCGACGATTCCGATTCGTTCGCCTTCCTCGATACCGAGGGTGAGCGAATCGAAGATGATCTTCGTCGGGTATTCGAGGTGAACGTTCTCGATCCCCAGCAGATGAGCCATGTCCCTACTTTCTTGTGTGAACGCCGAGCCGAGTGTGGTGTGGATTCAGAGATCTCGATGGTGTGGAGCGCCGATGTTCCAGCATACAGTTTTATAGCTTGGAGTGAGTTGACGTGCCTCACGCTTCGAAAACGCTGCAGGGTTGCGGAAAAAATCTTGCCGTCGAGTAACCTTGGGGCATGACTAGCAACGAGTTGCGCGACGAAGTCGATGGCATTGTTGAGGCCTGGGCTCGTGAGCGGACCGACTTTAAGCCGGAACCTCTCGCGGTGTTTTCCCGTCTGCTTCGTTTGGATCGCCACCTGGATCGGATGCGCCGCCAGACTTTTGCTCGCCACGGCCTTGAATCGTGGGAGTTCGAGATGCTCGCTGCGCTGCGCCGCCAAGGCGAGCCGTATCGCCTCACGGCGGGGCGGCTTATGCAGGAAACTCTTGTATCCTCTGGCACGGTGACGAACCGGATCGATCGTATGGTTGCGCATGGAAACGCACGGCGCCTCGCAGATAAGAGCGATCGTCGCATCGTTCACGTGGAAGCAACCGAGGAAGGCATCGCGCTGGTTGATGCCGCCATGGCTGATCTCCTCGACGTTGAACGCGAGCAGCTTGTGGGATTCGACGACGAATCCGTGAGGCAGCTAGCGGACCTCTTGCGTGAGCTGCTTTCGCATTTTGAACGCCAGAACTAAGCCGCAGAACGAGCTGACCGAAACTGACCGATGAACAGGTGGAATCGTGAGCTCTAACTTTGCTCAGATACGTGTGTGGCCGGGCTTCATGCCCGGCCACACACATTCAAGCGCTCGTGACTATGCAGCTTTCTTGAACACTTGTCCGAGCTTGATGCGCTCGCCTGTGTGGAGGATAGAACGCTCGTAGATCTTCCCAGCGAGCATTGCTAGCAATGGGATTGTCGCGAGCGAGATGACGAGTGCGATTCCTTGCTCCCACAGCGCCACGTCACCAAGTGATCCACGCATTGTCATGAGATAGGGCGACAAGAACGGGATGTAGGAAAGTACCTTCGTGATTGTCGCATCGGGAAGGGCGGGCACAAGATACAGCGCGGTGTAGAGCGGGACGAGTTGGAGGAAGATAATGGGAGACTGTACAGATCCAAGATCTTCTTGGCGTGAAACAGTGGACGCAATACCTCCAGCTATGGCTGCGCCGGTGAAGTAGCCGACGACCACCCACACGACGATCATCGGGATAAACTCCCACATGCCGAGCTTGCCGAGCGTTGTGACTTCGTCAAGGTATCCGGCCAAACCAACGCCGCCGATGATGCCCACGAGATAGATAGCGAAGATGGTGATGACTGCTGAGCCGATTCCAAGAATCTTGCCGAGAAGGAGTGTGCGTGGGCGCACGGTCGCCAAGAGAATTTCCACGACACGGCTCGACTTTTCTTCGACGACGCCCTGGGTGAGCATCGCGATGCCCATGACGCTTGTCATCATGAGGAGCATGATCCCCACAGTGCCAGCTATGTAGCCGATGGGGTTACGAGACAAGGCGCTCGTCGAGATCGTGGAGACCTGCGTTTGTTGAATCACTTGAAGCTGCGCATCGAGCTCGGGTGTGAGTGCGCCCGCCTGGTCGATGAGGCGTTCTGTGGCGGCGAGAACGACGAGATCAACGTAGGGATTCACGTTTTCTTTCGCCGTGAGCTCGGGGGCGTCGGCAGTTCCGGAGACGACGATCCAATCAGGATTTTCCTCAATGAGCGTTTCGGGATCAGCGGTTGCTTCCGTGACGGTCGCGCCGAGCGTTTCCAAGTAGCTGGCAAGCTCGTCGGCGCCATCAGTGAGAGCGAAGGTGGGTGACGTAGGTGCGGATGGTGACGATCCCTCGTCGTCGTTATTGACAAACTGGCCGACAACAAAACCGCCGATGAGGCACAGCAATACGATGACGGCTGTCGAAATTTTTGTAGACTTCGCGCCCAATACCGTCGTGAATTCGCGTTTCATGATGAGACTCAACATCACTTGGCTCCCTTCTTCGAACCCAAAAGAGCCCCGAGCAGGCCGCGTGATTTCTTTTTATCCGACGAAGATTCGGTATCGCCGGGCGCAGGAGCCACAACGACGTCCTTGAACAGTTCGTTGAGATGGGCACGGCGTGGTGCAAACTCGTGCACTGGCCCACATGTGAGGAGACTCTGGAGAATGTCCTGGTCGGATACACCTGCCGGCTCAGTGAACACGAGGCGAGTGACACCAGGGCGGGAGGGGGCTTCCGAGGTGCCCTCAAGCGGGTCGGCTTCAGCTGTGATTCCGAAGCGAGATAATGCGGCCGAGACAGATTCGAAGGGCGCTGCGATCGCGGCGGCAAGCCGTACCTGCGATCCGGAACGCAGCTCGTCCACAGTGCCTTCGGCAACCATGTGGCCTTGCGAAACGATGCCGATACGATCGCACAGGCGCTCAACAAGATCGAGCTGATGAGAAGAGAAAATGACAGGAACACCCGACTTCGCCTTCTCGCGAAGCACGTCGCTCATGACATCGACGGCCACCGGGTCGAGGCCAGAGAAAGGTTCATCCAGCACAAGAATATCGGGGTTGTGAACAAGTGCAGCGGCGAGCTGGACGCGCTGCTGATTACCGAGCGAGAGTTTCTGAACGGAATCGTTCACGCGGGCTTCGATGCCGAGACGTTGTGTCCAGTAAGAAACCGCCTCGTCGGCCTCCGCCTTTGAAAGCCCATGAAGACGCGCCAGATAGGTGAGTTGCGGGCCAACTTCCATTCGCGGATACAAGCCGCGTTCTTCTGGCATGTAGCCGATCTTCTGACGTTGCGAGAATGAGATAGGCGCGCCATTCCATGAGACGTCGCCAGAATCGGCACTCATGACCCCGAGCATGATACGCATGCACGTGGTTTTCCCAGCACCATTCGACCCGACGAAGCCGAAAACTTCGCCTGGATTGACGTGGAAGCTGAGATCGTTGAGTGCCTGGAGAGTTCCGAAGCGTTTATTCAGTGAGTCGATGCGTAGCATCAGGCCCCTTCCTTATGGATTTCCCGCGCCTTGAGGTGGATGGCAACGGGTATGTCTCTAAGTCTAGTGGGCTTAAACGAGCTATAGCCGTGAACGTGTCATAAGGGCGCAATGACATTTGTCAGGAGGTGTCACTATGTTGCACGGGTACACATGCACTGACATAAGAACGACGACGAAGAAGCGTTCGCACGTCCTTCGTCGTCGTTCGTGGTTGAGTGGCTCCGTTCGAGGGCTACCTGTCGTCTGCTTCCGAGACAGTTGTGAGATGTGGTGAACGCTCCATCCCGCGCAAACCGAGCCACAAAAGATTTGTGACATGTGCCGCAACTGTGAACTTGTCGGGCACTGATTCTTCCACCCACCACTGGCCGATCCGTCCGATTGCGCCCGCGAGAAGCTGCCCATAAATAGGGGCGGTGGCGGGATCAAGTCCGAGCTGTTCCATGAGGGGGGCGAGGAGCTCACTGGCCTGCTCGGCCACGTCAGCAATAACAGTGGTGAATGTCCCACCACCTACCGCGGTAGGGGATTGGTGGGAGAGCAGCTGGAAGCCATCAGGGCGTTCCTCAATGTAATCAAGCAGCGATAAAACAATGCGTTCGAGCATGTCACGAGGGTGAATCCCCGGTTTCATCTGCTTTCCCAGCATGTCGGACAACGAGGTGACTTCGCGATCAACAATGACCTGGTAGAGCCCCTCCTTTCCTCCGAAGTGCTCATAGACGACAGGCTTTGAAACCTGCGCAGCGGACGCGATCTCCTCAATGGAGACGGCGTCGTAACCACGAGTGCCGAAAAGGTGACGTGCGATACGAATAAGTTGCTCGCGACGATCGGCGCGAGCCATGCGAACCCGCCGCGGTGGCTCAGAAACAGGGGGAGAAGTGTGTTCCGTGGAATACTCGGGTGATGTCGGCTGGTTTGTGGAGTCAGATTCAACCATGGTTTCATTATGGCAGTCCGACGAGAGACGTTAGACTAATACAGGTCAAGATATTCCGCCTTGGTGTAATGGCAGCACAGAGGTCTTTGGAACCTTTTGTCCAGGTTCGAGTCCTGGAGGCGGAGCCACCCACTCTCGGTAGGTGCCGAGGGGAACGCACATCGGTACAACGGGAAGAGGGGTAAGCCGTGAATCCGAGGCGTCCGGCAGCGGTCATTATTCTGGCTGCTGGTCAAGGGACGCGGATGCGTTCCGCCCTACCTAAAGTTCTCCACTCCATGTGTGGTCGGAGCCTGCTCGGCCATGCGATTGCAAGCGCTCGCGGCCTCGACCCGGAATATGTCGTTGTTGTGGTGCGTCACGAGCGCGATGCTGTTGCTGCCCACGCGCTCGCGTGCGATCCGAACGTCATCATTGCGGATCAAGATGAGATTAAAGGGACTGGCCGTGCTGTGTGGTGTGGTTTGCAGGCCCTTCCGGATGATGTGCGTGGTTCTGTCACGGTGATGGCGGGCGATACCCCGCTTCTTAATACAGAGACGCTTGCTCAGCTCAACGCACGTCATGGCGATAACGCTGTCACTGTTCTCACCACGCTGGTTGATGATGCCACGGGTTACGGGCGGATTTTGCGCGACGACGAGGGCGTTATTCGTGGAGTTGTCGAGCACCGTGATGCTAGTGAAGCGCAGCGGGAGATTCACGAGATCAATACGTCGACGTACACCTTCGATGCGGATTTCTTACGTGAGGCACTCGAAGGTGTTTCCACGTCGAATGCTCAAGGTGAGATGTATCTGACCGACGTTGTCGAGGCCGCATATGTGTCCGGCAAGGGAGTGGCTGATTACGTTGTGGATGATTCTTGGGTTGTCGAGGGGTGCAACGATCTTGTGCAGCTAGCAACCTTGCGTTCGGAGATGAATCGCAGGCTACTTCACCGCTGGATGTGTGAGGGCGCGAGCGTGATCGATCCGGAGACCACGACGATTGAGGTGGGGGTTAGCCTCGCACCTGATTGCGAGGTTCGTCCGGGTACCGCGTTGCGGGGAACGACGAGAATTGCAACAGGCGCCATTGTGGGGCCTGGCGAGTTGACGAATACCGTGGTGGGTGCCAACGCCCGGGTATGCCACGTTGTTGCTGACGGAGCTGTGATTGGTGAAGGCCAGATCGTTCCGCCATTTTCTATTCTTCCGGCTGGCGAGGCCGGTAGCCATTCGTGCGGGACGCGCAACTAAGGGGAGCATCAATGACGGGAATGCAGGTATCCAACGATAAGCGGCTCGTGCTGCTCAGTGGTCGCGCTCATCCGGAGCTGGCCGAGGCTGTGGCACGTGAGCTGAACATCGAGCTTTTGCCGGTGACGGCTTATGATTTTGCGAGCTCGGAGATTTATGTGCGTTTCGACGAGTCGATTCGTGGTGCCGATGTCTTCATTCTTCAGGCTCATCCTGCCCCGATTAACAAGTGGCTCATGGAGCAGCTCATCATGATTGATGCTGCTAAGCGGGCTTCAGCGAAGCGTATTACGGCTGTCGCACCGTACTATCCGTACGCTCGTCAAGATAAGAAGCATATGGGCCGCGAGCCGATTTCGGCTCGCCTTATCGCCGATCTTTACGCGACCGCCGGGGCTGACCGCATCATGAGTGTGGATCTGCATGCCTCGCAGTCTCAGGGCTTCTTTGATGGCCCGGTTGATCACCTGTGGGCGATGCCCACCCTTGTTGATTATGTGCGCACCATTATCGAGCCGGATTCGGCTGTCATCGTTTCACCAGATGCGGGCCGTATCAAGGTGGCCGAGCGCTGGGGTAACCGTTTGGGTGGTGTGCCGCTTGCGTTCGTTCATAAGACCCGTGATATCACGCGGCCGAACCAGGCTACGGCGAACCGTGTTGTTGGTGACGTGCGTGGGCGCACGGCTGTTATCGTCGACGACCTTATCGATACGGCTGGCACGATCTGTGGCGCTGTGCGCGTGGTTCTTGAGGCTGGTGCGAAGGACGTCATCATCGCCGCAACACACGGTGTACTCTCTGACCCTGCGGTGACACGCCTTCAGGAGAGCGGCGTTCGGGAAGTTGTTGTCACGGACACCCTGCCGATCGGCCCAGAAAAGCGCTTCCCGCAGTTGACGGTGCTCCCCATTGCCCCGGTGATTGCCAAGGCAATTGACGCTGTGTTCGAAGATGGATCTGTGACCGAGCTTTTCGACGGGGCTATCTGATACTTCGCGGTGTATGAGCGGGCGGCAAGACGGTGGACTTGCCGCCCGCTGTGCATTTCCCCCGGTGCTTACGCGCATTATTCTCGCATGTGCGAGAGAACACGTTGGCTGGAATCGTGCGGGCTGGCGGGGCTATCATGGTGAGGTTGCCTCGGCGAGGGAGCACAGCTCCGTTATCGACGCGGTGGGTACTTTCACCCTGCGGTTTCAGAGGCCAACGCCGCCCAGCCGCTCGGCTGAGTGGTTATCACTACAGAGAGGACGTACCCCTGATGTCGAACTCGACAAACATCAGCGCACTCGCACGTACCACATTCGGCAAGGGCGCTTCCCGCCAGCTTCGTCGTGATGGTCGCACCCCAGCCGTTGTGTACGGCCACGGCGCAGATCCGATTCACCTTTCCTTCGATGCTCACGACATCTTCCTCGCAACCAAGGGCGTAGCTAACGCGCTCCTCACGGTTGATCTTGAGGGCGAGGAAGTTCTCGCACTCGTCAAGGATATTCAGCGTAACCCGCTCTCGCGCATCATTGAGCACGTGGATCTCCTCCGCGTCGTCAAGGGCGAGAAGGTTGATGTTGAGGTTCCGGTTGAAGTGATCGGCGAGTCCGCTGCCGGCACGATCCACACCGTCGAGCACCAGCACCTCATGCTCAAGGCTTCCGCCACCAACCTTCCTGAGGTCATCAAGGTGGACATCACGGGCCGCGAAGAGGGCGCTCACATCACGGTTGCTGATATCGAGTTCCCCGAGGGCTCCGAGTGCGAGCTCGATCCGGAGACGATCGTCGTTGTCATCGCCGCTCCTGAGGTCGATACCGCTCTCGAAGAGGCCGACGCCGCTGCAGCCGAAGCTGCTTCGGAGGCCGCTGCTGCTGAAGCAGCAGAGTGAGCGTGAGTTCTCACAATCTTTAACAGTGGTGTGGCGCCTTTCGGGGCGCCACACCCTTTTTCACAGCATGCATAGATATCGGCAGTAGGCTCAGCGAATCGAGGAAGAACATGTACGTCGTCGTCGGACTGGGGAACCCGGGCGCTCAATATGCGGCGACCCGCCACAACGCCGGGCACATGGTCATTGACGAATTGGCTCGTCGTACACAATCGCCCCTCAAGGCGCATAAGGCATCGCGTACGCATGCTGCATCGGTGCGGCTGGGTATCGCTCCAGGCGAGCGTGCTGTCATCGCCACCTGCGACTCGTACATGAATACGTCGGGTGGGCCGACGAATGCCCTCGTGAGCTATTACGATGTTCCGGCCGAGAATCTTATCGTCGTTCACGACGAACTTGACCTGCCCTTTGGCACGTTGAAACTCAAGCGCGGCGGGGGAGAAGGCGGTCATAACGGCCTCAAGTCGATCAGCACGGCGCTTGGAGCGAAGAACTACATCCGTTTGCGCTTCGGCATTGGACGCCCGCCTGGCCGCCAGGACCCGGCTGATTACGTCCTCAAGCCTTTTGCTTCCACGGAACGCGACGAGCTTGCAATCCTCATTCAAGAAGCTGCAGATGCTGTTGAAGATGTGGTTGTCCGAGGCTTGGAAGCTGCCCAGTTGAAGCTTCACTCCGCACACTAATTACAGACGTATCGCATCGCGTTGATATGTACGCCCCTTTTCCTACGACGTCATGACTGAGTGAGGAATCCATGGACTTGCGCCCAATACTTCCGTTGATTGCGCGTGATAATGCGCTGAGCGAGGCTACTACCTCATCAAGCGATCGCCTTGATATCGCGATGCCGCGCGGAGTGATACCTCCTGCGCTTGCGTTGTTGGCGGCAGGATCGTCGGCCTCACGAAAGGTTCTGCAGGATTCGGCACAGTCGCCTCAGCCTCTCTATGTTGCGGTTACCGCGACCGGGCGCGGAGCTGAGGAACTCGCCGGGGCGTTGCGTGCCTATCTTCCTGCAGATTCGGTCGCTGTGTTCCCCGCGTGGGAGACGCTGCCGCACGAGCGCCTCTCACCACGCTCTGATACGGTGGCGGCCCGTCTCCTTGTCCAGCGCCGGCTCGCTCATCCGGAAGAATTCTCTCCGCTTCGGGTGCTCGTCGTCCCCGTACGTGCTCTCCTCCAGCCGATTGTCGCCGGACTTGGCGAGCTCACGCCAGTGCGTTTGCGCGTGGGAGATCGCGTCGATCTCAGCGACCTTGAAGCGGCGCTCGTCGATGCCGCCTATTCTCGGGTTGACATGGTGGAACGGCGCGGAGAATTCGCCGTCCGTGGCGGTATCGTCGATATCTTCCCGCCCACAGATTCCCATCCTCGTCGCGTGGAGTTCTTCGGCGACGAAGTCGATGACATCCGAGCATTTTCTGTGGGAGACCAGAGATCGCTTGAAGCTGTCGATCACGTGTACGCACCACCGTGCCGCGAAATTCGCTTGACGGCAGATGTTCGTGCGCGCGCCGCAGAGCTGATCACAAGCTTGCCCGGAGCAGTCGATATGCTTTCGGCAATTTCGGAGGGCATCGCCCCTGAGGGTATGGAATCGCTTGCACCTGCACTCGTCGATTCCATGATTCCGGTACTCTCGACCTTCCCGGCAGGAACCCGAATCTGTGTCGTTGAACCCGAGAGGGTCGATCAGCGCGCAGAATCTCTTATCGCAACTACCGAGGAGTTTCTTGCGGCAGCCTGGTCATCGGCCGCTGCAGGAGGCAAGGTTCCGGTAGACGTCGACCAGGCCTCGTTCACCACCGTCGCACAAACGCGTGCACGTGCGCGAAAGAGCGGTTACGCCTGGTGGACGCTCGGCGGATTTGCCCGCGACGAGGAATCCGACAACGCGCACACTGTCTCCGCTCGTGAGCCCCTCAAATTCCTCGGCAACGTGGATGAGGCGATCGCCTCCATCAAAGAACATGCCCGGTCGGGCTGGCATCTTGTGCTCGCAGTGGAAGGCCCCGGACTCGGCCGCCGCTTGCGTGAACAGCTTGAAGATGCCGGGGTTCCGGCGCTCTACGTGGAGGATATTCCGACCGAGCTTGACCCTGCCGTGTGCTACGTCACCGCAGCTCCCATCGCCTCGGGCTTTGTCATGGAATCCCAAGGATTCGCCCTCTTTGCCGCGGCAGATATTCTTGGACGAGGCGGCTCGTCGACCCGCGATATGCGCAAGATGCCAGCCCGCCGCAAGGCAAGCGTCGATCCGCTCTCTCTCAAACCCGGCGACTTCATCGTGCACGAGCGTCACGGCGTGGGCCGCTTCGTCAAAATGGCCAAGCGAGCAATTGGCGCCAACAAGGAAACGCAACGCGAGTACCTCGTCGTCGAATATGCGTCAACACGCCGCGGCGCGCCCGCCGATCAACTGTGGATTCCCACGGATTCGCTTGACCAAGTCTCGAAGTATTCGGGCGGCGAGACTCCAACGCTCAACAAAATGGGCGGAACGGACTGGGAAAAGACAAAAGCCAAAGCCCGCGCAGCAACGAAACAGATTGCCTCGGAACTCGTGCGCCTTTACGCCCAACGCCAGGCAACTGCGGGTTTCGCTTTCTCTCCCGATACTCCGTGGCAGCGTGAGCTTGAAGACGCCTTCGTCTACATGGAAACTCCCGATCAGCTCCACACGATCGACGAAGTCAAGACGGACATGGAAAAGCCCGTCCCGATGGATCGCCTGATTTCCGGCGACGTCGGCTACGGCAAAACAGAAATCGCTGTGCGCGCAGCATTCAAGGCCGTCCAGGACGGCAAACAGGTGGCCGTGCTCGTCCCTACAACTCTCCTCGTCCAGCAGCACCTCGAAACATTTACGGAGCGTTACTCCGGATTCCCGGTGCGCTTGGCTGCGCTCAGCCGTTTCCAGACTCCCAAAGAATCCGAGGAAACAATTAAAGGATTAGCTGACGGCACGGTTGATGTCGTCATCGGCACGCATCGCCTGCTTACCGGCAACGTGCGCTTCAAGGATCTCGGCCTCGTTATTATCGACGAAGAACAGCGTTTCGGTGTGGAACACAAGGAAACGCTCAAGCAGATGTACCCGACAGTCGATGTACTGTCGATGTCGGCAACACCCATTCCGAGGACTCTCGAAATGGCCGTGACTGGTGTACGCGAAATGTCCACGCTGGCCACGCCACCAGAGGAACGCCACCCTGTCCTCACCTATGTTGGAGCGCGAGAAGACAGGCAGATCATCGCTGCGATCCGTCGAGAGTTGCTGCGGGATGGCCAGGTCTTTTACGTACACAATCGCGTGACCGACATGGCTCGCGTGGCTTCCCACTTGCAAGAACTCGTTCCGGAGGCGCGAATCGGCGTGGCTCACGGCAAGATGGGCGAGCACCAGCTTGAGGCAGTGATTCAGTCGTTCTGGGAAAAAGAGATTGACGTGCTCGTGTGTACGACGATCGTCGAAACGGGCCTCGATATCTCTAATGCCAACACACTCATCGTGGAAGATGCCGACAAGTTCGGGCTTTCGCAGCTCCACCAGCTCCGAGGGCGTGTGGGGCGCGGGCGTGAACGCGCTTACGCCTACTTCCTTTACCAGCCAGACCGTGCCCTCACGGAAACGGCCCTTGAGCGCCTTCGCACAATTGCGGCGAATACTGATCTCGGTGCTGGTATTCAGGTGGCGATGAAAGATCTGGAGATTCGCGGTGCAGGCAACATGCTTGGAGGCGAACAGTCTGGTCAGATCGCTGGAGTCGGATTCGACCTCTACGTGCGCATGGTCTCCGAAGCGGTGGCCAAGCTCCGCGGAACGAGCGAAGCAGAGGACGACGAAGCTCGTGACGTGCGCATCGAGTTGCCTATTGACGCGTTCCTTCCCGAAGAATACGTGCCCTCCGAACGTCTGCGCCTTGAGATCTACACGAAGATCGCGGCCTGCACAAATGAAGACGAGCGCGCCGCTGTACGCGACGAGTTGCTCGACCGTTACGGCCCGATTCCCGTGGAAACTGAGAGGCTTTTCAAGATCGCTCACCTGCGGGAAGTATGCCGGAGTGCCGGAATTGAGGAAGTCACCCAGGCCGGACGCAACGTGCGTTTCGCACCAGTTCAGCTTCCTGATTCGCGTCAGGCGCGGCTCAAGCGCCTCTTCCCAGGGGCGATTGCCAAACCTGCGGTACGCGTCATCATGGTTCCGCTGCCACACAACACGAAGCGAATTGACCAATCCGGAAGCATCGACAACGACAAACTTCTCGAATGGGTCGAAGCCGTTATCGATTCCGTGTTCCTCGCGAGTATCCCAACATCTGTGCCGTGACAGGGCGACGAATCGTGAAGGGTCGACGAACACGGAAACGACGATAACGCGGGTGCGCTGTTCGTCGTCGCCTCACACAACGAAATTACGGAACGTTTGACGCACACAATCCAGTGGTGTGGGAGACTTGCAGCACTAGCGAGTAGCATTGACTAGGTTCTGCCGTCATGCAGCTAACAGGAGGAAGAATGAGAACGAAGCGCGTGGCCGCCATGGCGTTAGTTGGTGCAGCTCTGCTTGCGGGATGCTCAGCCCATCCAGGAGCGGCAGCCGTCATCAACGGAACAGATGTTCCCGAATCGACGGTCGATGAACTCGCTGGCGAAATCTCCTCCGTCGGTGCTTCGCGGACGAACGCGCTCAACATCGCGCTCACTGTAGCCGCAGTCGAACCGGTGATGGAAGCATACTCAGCCGACGTTACCGACGAATTCAAGGCGCAGGCATACGCCAACTGCACACAGACCCTTGGAGTGCCCGTAACGGCAGAATCTGTCCAGACTCTCCAGGATTACTGCTTCATGCAGAACCTCGTGACGGTCAATCAAGACTTCACCGCGGAAGCCAACGCCGCCCTCACCGAGGCAAGCATCAAGCTTAGCCCGCGCTACGGCACAGGTGAGGCCAAGATTGGCTTCCCGGATTACCTCACAACTGATAATCGCGCGAAGGCTAGCACCGGAACCGCGAACCTCACCCGATAAGTCCTCGGGCCTCCTTTGGGGCCTGGATCACTGAGGGGAACCGTGATAGCAGCGCCTCGCGTGGGTGAGTCTCACCCTACGCGAGGCGCTTTGTCGTACCTTCTTCCGGCGAGCTGTGCCCAAAAGTCCCGTAAAAATAACGTTCCTCACCCTCGCTCTGGGCGAAACATCGCACAAAAGAGTACTGGGGACTGACGCGCGGCACTGTTTTAGGGGAGAATAGGAGACGGCGGGCATTTTGGCCCGTGCAGGTATGGCCGTTTTGGCCAAAAGATCAACAAAAGGAGTACCTGTGGCCAGCATTGAGGCTGTAGCTTCCCGCGAAATTCTGGATTCTCGTGGCAACCCGACCGTTGAGGTCGAGGTTCTTCTCGACGACGGCACGTTCGCACGCGCCGGCGTTCCCTCCGGTGCGTCCACTGGCGCATTCGAGGCAGTCGAGCGCCGCGATGGTGACAAGGGTCGCTACCTCGGCAAGGGCGTGCAGGATGCCGTCGAAGCCGTAACCGAAATCATCGAGCCTGAAATCATCGGCATCTCCGCTGAGGATCAGCGCTACCTCGACCAGACTCTCATCGACCTTGACGGCACCCCCAACAAGGGCAAGATTGGTGCAAACGCCATTCTCGGTGTTTCCCTCGCCGTCGCTAAGGCTGCAGCAGAATCTGCAGGCCTTCCGCTCTACCGCTACCTCGGTGGCCCGAACGCTCACGTTCTGCCCGTCCCGATGATGAACATCCTCAACGGTGGATCGCACGCCGATTCCAACGTTGACATCCAGGAGTTCATGATCGCTCCGATCGGTGCTCCCACGTTCAAGGAGTCGCTGCGCTGGGGCGCTGAGGTTTACCACTCCCTCAAGGCTGTTCTGAAGGGCCGTGGCCTCAACACTGGTCTTGGCGACGAGGGCGGTTTCGCCCCTGATCTCCCGTCCAACTCCGAAGCTCTCGACCTCATCGTTGAAGCTATCGAGAAGGCCGGCCTCAAGCCTGGTGCTGATGTCGCTCTCGCGATGGACGTTGCTTCCACCGAGTTCTTCAAGGATGGCGCTTACCTCTTCGAGGGTTCCCCGCGCGATACCGACTACATGGTTGCTTACTACGAGAAGCTCATCGCTGACTACCCGATCGTTTCCATCGAGGATCCGCTTTCGGAAGACGAGTGGGACGCATGGGTACGCCTCACCTCGGAGATCGGCGACAAGGTTCAGCTCGTTGGCGACGACCTCTTCGTCACCAACCCGGAGCGTCTCCAGAAGGGCATCGACCTCGGTGCCGCTAACGCCCTCCTCGTCAAGGTGAACCAGATTGGTACGCTCACCGAGACCCTCGAAGCTGTGGAGAACGCACACCGTGCAGGCTTCCGCTCGATGACGTCGCACCGTTCGGGTGAGACGGAAGATACGACGATCGCCGATCTCGCCGTTGCCACCAACTCCGGCCAGATCAAGACCGGTGCTCCCGCCCGTGGCGAGCGTATCAACAAGTACAACCAGCTTCTGCGCATCGAGGACGAGCTGAGCGACGACGCAGTGTACGCTGGCCGCTCCGCTTTCCCGCGTTTCAAGTGATGCTGCTTCGGTGAGGTAAAACTCGCCAGGTGAGTGACGTCGGGGTGTCAACGTTATGTTGGCACCCCGACGTTTATGTGTATCGCAATGGTGAGACGCAGCTCGTAAGCCTCTGAGGAGTGCTGTTACGCAGCAACGTCGTCGTCACTACCATGCGAACGTGACATCTTCCATCGAGCCGAAGCTCGGGCTTATGCGCTGAAGGAACTAGACTAACGAGCATGAGTGTCCGCCGTCCCACCCGCCCTGGTCCGCGCAACAGTGCGCGCCCAGCAGGTTCGGCGCGCCCGGCGGGCTCAGCTCGCCCTTCCGGTTCGGCACGGCCCTCCGGTTCGGCGCGCCCTGCGCGTTCTGCTCATCCTGGGGGGCGTGACGACGCCTCAACCGAAACCAACTTGCGCCCGGCAGAGAAGCCGCGCCAACGCCAGCACAACAAAGAAGACAAACCTGCCGGCCCGCCTCGACGTCAGCTCCGCGCATCGCGAGTGGAAGTGGCAGGGCGTCAGTTTTCGCTCCGCGCCGTCATCATCGCTCTTTTCGCGATTCTGGCTGTCATCATCGTTGCCCCCACCTTTTCACGTTACCTCGATCGCCAACACGAACTTGCGCAAGTGAAGGCTGAGCTTGAGGATGCCCAAGGCCAAGTCGAGGAGCTTCAACGAGAACTGGCCTTGTGGAACGACGAGGATTACGTCAAGGCACAGGCGCGAGAACGTCTCGGGTATGTCATGCCAGGTCAGACTCTCTACGTCGTGACAAATCCGGAGAAGGGTACTGCCCAAGAACAACTTGCCGAGCGGACAGCACAGGTAGCGCGTGATCGTCGTGCCGCTACTCCGTGGTTTGTCACCCTCTGGGATTCGCTGACGGTCGCCGGGCAAACACCCGAAAGCCAGGACAACCCTAACCACACTCCCGTCATCGGACCGGATGGGGTAACAACAACCACGCCCCCGAGCGACCCGGTGGGCAATAGAGGTAGCGACGCAGCAGACGCCGGAGATGGTGCTGCAACTGGCGGCCAGTAATTACACGGTCACGAACCTGCTGTCATCTTTTGGGCTGAGCATGGTGTAATAGCGCCGGGAATTCCGTAGGAACCTGATAGTCCGCGCACGGGCCGGAGCGCATTATTGGGACGAAGTAAAGAGGAGAGACGATATGCCGCACGAGGCAGTGACACCCGAGATTCTCGCTCGTATCGCGGTGAATGCGACTGAGCTGCGAGAGGGCGACGTCGAGGCGTTCGAAGAGCAACTTGGCCGTGTCCCGCGCGGCTTGGTTGGTGTCGGTGCTCGCTGCGCCTGCGGCCGCCCAGCAGTGACAGTGACGGCGCCGCGTCTGCCCGACGGCTCCCCATTCCCTACGTTGTTTTATCTTTCCCTGCCCTACCTCGTGAAAGAAATGTCGCACCTTGAGGCGAATGGCGTGATGGCGCAGTTCAACGAGCTTCTCGCAGAAGACGAGGAACTAGCCAAGGCCCACGCCGAGGCGCACGCGTCATATATTGAGCGACGAGAATTGCTCGGGCACGTCGATGAGATCGCAGGTGTTTCGGCGGGAGGCATGCCGACGCGCGTGAAGTGCCTTCACGCTTTGGCGGGTTACGCCGTGAGCGTGGGGCGAGGGGTGTGCCCGGTGGGGGATCGCGCGCTCGACATGATCGGATGGGACGCGAGCGTGTGCCACTGTGACGAGTGATCGTCGGGCATGATGAGAATGCTGGTGTGTGGCAGATGCCGAGTGTGTCTTTGTGGCCACGCACTGCGGCGCGGAAATAAGTGCACGGATGTTGTCGCTGGCGTATGACAAGGTGAAAGCATGAGAGTAGCTGGAATTGATTGCGGAACAAATTCGATCCGCCTGCTAATTGCCGATGTGCCCGAGCAGGATGGCCTCCCAACGGATGTGTTACGCCGGATGGAAGTCGTGCGCCTCGGTCAGGGTGTAGACAAAACAGGGGAGTTTTCTGACGAAGCTCTCGCGCGGGTTTTCGCCAGGGTAGAAGAATATGCCGAGGAATGTCGCGCACATGGCGTTGAGTCGATTCGGTTTGCTGCCACCTCGGCTGCTCGTGATGCTCGAAATAAGCAGATCTTCCTTGACGGAGTGCGTGAGCGTCTCGGAGTTCCTGTGCAGATTTTGACAGGCGACGAAGAGGCGCACACGAGTTTTGCAGGCGCAGCTTCGGCCCTTGGAACGGAAGCTCCCTCGCCAGTCATTGTCGTCGATTTAGGCGGCGGGTCGACGGAAGTTGTCCTCGGCGAACTTGCTGGGGGAGTGATCTCGGACTACTCCATGGATGTCGGATGCGTGAGGATGGCTGAGCGTCATCTCTCCTCTGATCCTGCTGACGAACGGGATATCGCGGCAATTCGTGCCGATGTGGGCGCGATGTTGGATCGTGCCGAGGAGCGCGTTGATCTCGGTGCTGCCCGCGGCCTTATCGGTCTGGCAGGCACGATCACCACGATCACGGCGTACGCGCTGGGCCTCGAACGCTACGATTCCGAAGCAATCCACGGCGCTACTCTCCCCACCGATCAGATCGTTGAGGCATGCGAATGGTTCGCTCATTCGCTGCGCTCTGAGCGCGCCGAGCTCGGATTCATGCACCCAGGGCGAATCAACGATATTCCTGCTGGAGCCATCGTGTGGCAGGAAGTGATCAGGCGGGTCGCTCAACGGATCGCGGAGCGAGGGGGCGAACTCACTCATGTCATGACATCTGAACACGATATTCTCGACGGCATGGCAATGTGGGCAGCTCGTGAACCGCAACAACCAGATTGGGTTTAGACCGTCAAAGGTAGGGGGAAGCTCGTGGCGAGCTTCCCCCTACCTTTGTTTGGCACTTGTGTTACGCGACGCCGATTACTTTTCGTGGCGTCTATTTCTTGCGGCGTTGCTCAGAGCGTGACCGCGCCGGCTTCGACGAGGTACGCCGTGGCTGAGGCGGGGTACCGAGGTCGGCAGCGGAGCTTCCGCGGCGCTTCGGTTTCGTCCCTCGCTCGCGGGTAGCCAGGCGCACCTTGAGGGCGAGAGCCCCGAGAAGCATGGAAATGAGCGATCCGAGAATGACGGCGACACGCGCGTGAGGTTCGTGGGGGTTCGTCGCATCAAACGACAGATAGGCGATGAGAAGCGATACCGTGAAACCAATTCCGGCGACAAGTGACACCGGGAAAATATCTGCCAGATCGATCCCATTGCCGAGCCGGAGGCGGAAAACGCGGGTGAGGAGCCAGACGCCGCCGAAAATTCCGATACATTTGCCGAGCGGCAAACCGAGGTAGATTCCCATTGCGACAGGATCGGTGAGCATCGCACCAAAACCGCCTGAATCGACGAGGTTCACACCAGCAGCAAAGAACGCAAAGATCGGCAGGACGAAGCCTGACGACGCGAATGAGCAGGCATCCGTGAGGCGGTGGGTGAGGGGCTCTTTCTCGCCTTTTCCTGGGCGGGCGGGTACGACCATTCCGAGAAGAACGCCGGCGATTGTGGCATGAATCCCGGCTGAATGCATGAAGTACCACGCGAGGATCCCGAGCGGCCAGAGGAGCCACCAGCGGATGATCCGCTTATGGACGAGAACACCGAAAACGGCGACCGATGCGAGGGAGGCAAGGAGCCAGAGGAAATTAATTCCGTTCGAGAAGAAGATGCCGATGACGAGAATTCCGCCGAGGTCGTCTGCGACAGCGAGGGCCATGAGGAATGCGCGCGCTGCCGGAGGCAATCCCTTGCCGAAGATAGCGAGCACGGCGAGAGCAAATGCGATATCGGTGGCTACGGGAACGGCCCAACCGCCCATCTCTCCCGATCCCGTGATGTGCTGGACGAGGACATATACCCCGATGGGACCGAGCATGCCAAAGAGGGCCGCGAGGATGGGGACGGCAGCCTTACGTGGGTCGTGGAGTGAGCCAGTGGTGAACTCTTGTTTGAGTTCGAGGCCAACGACGAAGAAGAAGAGGGCGAGAATACCGTCGGATGCCCAGGTTGCCACCGGCATTGCGAGGTGGAGTGAGGCCGGCCCGATGATGTATTCGGAGATCGCAAAGTACGACGAACGCACCGGCGAATTGGACCATATCAGCGCGATGACTGCGGCGATAAGGAGGACGACGCCAGCGAAGGATTCGTTCGTGAGAGCCTGCTTATAGCTGCTCAGTGGGTTACGCTTGCCTGCCATTTTTGCCTCTCGTGTCTGCAGTAGACTCCCTCATACCCTAAACTAGATGGGTAGCTTTGTGTTGAGGGGCTTCACGATTCGATTCCCGTTGGGTCGCGGGGGAGCTCTGGCACACGAGGAACGACGAGGAACGAACGGTGTGTTCGTCGCCCCCATAGCCCAACCGGCAGAGGCAGCCGACTTAAAATCGGCACAGTGCGAGTTCGAATCTCGCTGGGGGCACGGTGACAATGCCGGGACTCTATGTCCCGGCATTCGTGTTGGTGGGGCCGCTGCCGTTAGATGTCTCGGCTGCGGTATTTGAGGAGTCCGGCCAGCGCTAGCACAATGGCGTATGCGAGCCAGACGAGCCCGGCTGCCGACCAACTGAGACTGCCTGACGTGAGCAGCTCGGTAAAGCCGGAGGCGGTGGCGGTATTGACGATGCTGTAGGGGAGATAGTGGACGAGCGTCTCTCGCACCCAGTCGATCTGGATAAAGCTGATGGCGTTGGCGAGGAAGAAGACGGCGAAAGTAAGGGTAATAGCGCCCGCTGTTGCTCGGATGAGGTACCCCATTGAGGTTCCGATGACCGAGCCGATTGTGAGGACGGCCCAAAACATCACGAGCACTCGCAGCGCCGTGCTGTCTAAGCTGAACGAGCTCTCGATCAGGAGGGCGTATATTCCAGTGCTCACGGCGACGAGAACAATGTGCGCGCAGGCGGCGGTGATGAGTACGGCGATGTGTTTGGCGACGTAGGACCGGGTGCGAACCGGGTCGGCGAGGCTCGTCGTGCGCATCGTGTTGGATGAGTATTCGTTAGTGGTGGCGACGATGCCGTGGATGAAGGAGAAGATGATGGCGAAGCTGACGCCGCTTGTGATGATTCCGGCGTCGGCGGCGCTGAGCACGGAGTTGACCGGGCCGTCATCTGTTCGGGCGATGGCGTTTTGTGAGAAGGCGGCGAGGCTGATGATCCCGGCATACAACAGAACCATGATCGCTTCCCGTATCCAGAAGGAGCGAAGGCTTGTGATCTTGCGTAGTTCGGAGCGTAGTGAGCGCCCGAAGGTTGCTTTGTAACGGCGAGGATCGAGCAGGTGGGCGTGTAATGTTGGTGTGCTCATGCCTGACCTCCTTGGTGGTTGTTGTATCCCCACGAGAGCTGTGTGGGGCTTCCGAGGGGCCTTGGATGTGTACCTGGGGTACTGGTGCCGGGTTGGTTGACGAATGTGGGGTTGGTGTAGCCGTAGCCTACGGACATCCCTGGTGCTGTCGGGTCAAAGTTGTATTCGACGGCGTTTTTCGTGAGTTCCATGAAGATGTCCTCAAGTGAGGAGTGGCTTTCGGAGAGCTCGTGCAATTCGAGGTTGTTGGTGTAGGCAAGGTGCCCAATATCTGCTGGCCTGGCTGAGGGGATGTTGAAGCGCCCGTAGGGGTATTCGGTGGAGGGTGCTTGCCTGTCGTATCGGAGAGCTGCGCGCGAGAGCACGGTGTCGATGTCGTCGGGATGGGGGCCGGCTACGTGGACAGTGGTGTGTGAGGCGCTTTCGGTGAATTGCCGGATTGGCCCTTGGGCGATGAGTTCGCCTCGTCCGATGATGATGAGATCGTCGGCTGTCACGGCCATTTCGCTCATGAGGTGGGAGGAAACAAAGACGGTTCGGCCGCGTTGAGCGAAGTCGCGTACGAGTGATCGCACCCATCGGACTCCGTCGGGGTCGAGGCCGTTGATGGGCTCGTCGAGGATGAGAACTTCGGGATCTGCGAGGATGGCCAACGCGATGCCGAGGCGTTGCCCCATGCCGAGTGAGAATCCGCGGAGGCGTTTGTCGGCGACATTGGAGATGCCGGTGAGCTCAAGCACGTCGCTGACCCGTTTTTTCGGTATCCCGTGGGTATCGGCGACGATCTGAAGTTGTTGGCGTGCTGTGCGGTTGGGGTGGAAGGCCTTGCCGTCGAGAAGAGCTCCAACGGTGGTGAGAGGCGAGGGAAGCTGGGAGTAAGGTTGGCCGCCGATGGTCGCGTTTCCTGATGTTGGGCGATCGAGACCGACGATGCAGCGCATCGTTGTGGACTTCCCGGAGCCGTTGGGCCCGAGGAATCCGGTGACTCGGCCGGGTTGAATCTCGAAGCTCAGGTCGCGTACGGCCGTTGTTGTGCCGTATCGCTTTGTTAGGTGGTCTACACGAATCATCGCTTTCCTTTCCGCCAGTCACAGCGTATCAGTGAGCTGGGATATCAAAGAGTGTTGCGGTGAGCTGCGGCGACGATGGGCTGGGTGCGCGCTGTGTGGCAGTGCTTGTTGTGCCCGTGTGGCGGCCGGCCGTGAACCTGGGAATTTCCGGAGTGTGGTTTGTGCCGTGGGCATAGCAAGCTACTCCGGCGTAAGTCTCTCGCTTAGAATTGGGGCAGACGCGCACAATCGTGCGCCTGAGACGACCCCTCTCGTTATGGAGGCGGCCTTGAAGGAGGACTCATGGGAAACAATCCGGTCATGAGCCGTAATCCCTATTTCACGGCGCAGGCGAGCACGCCGAATACGTATCCTGGTGTGCCCCGGCCACAAACATCTGCATACGATTCGTACGGCAATGCGCAGTACACGAATCAGTATGAGCAGGCTCAGTACGCTCAGCCGGAATACGGTTATGGGCAGGCTCAGCCAACGGCGTTCGCCGCTACTGGCACGACGATGACGTACGACGACGCGATGGTGAAGACTGTTCTGCTTTTGGCAGCTACCGTGATTTCGGGAGTCCTCACTGGCTATCTTGTCCCCTTGCAGATGATGCCGGTGGTTGCTGGTGGGGCGTCGCTTGTGGCATTCGGTGTGGGTATGGTGGCGGCTTTCCAGCGGATGGTGAAACCGGCTTTTGCTGTTGCCTATGCGGTGCTTGAGGGCGTTGCGTTAGGTGCTTTGACGTTTGCTCTTGATGCTTTCTACCCGGGTGTTGCTATGCAGGCAATTCTTGGCACGGTGATTGTGGTCGCGGTGGCAGTTGGCTTGCATATGAGCGGTACTGTGCGAACCACTCCGAAGGGCCGGCGTATCGCCCTCACCGTGATGATTGCTGCGATTATCTTTGGCTTTATCAATATGCTGCTTGTGTGGTTCGGCGTGCTGTCGGATTGGGGTATGCGTTCTGGTGGCCTCGGTATCGTCATCGGTTTGGTCATGATCGCTATTGCCGGGTACATGCTGATTTCTGATCTCGAGCTCATCAAGATGGCTGTGGCGAATAATGCTCCTCGGGAGTTCGCATGGACGTGCGCTTTCGGGATTGTCATGACGATCTTGTGGATTTACGTTGAGGTTCTCCGTTTGGCTGCAATTTTCGCCTCGGATAACCGATAGTTATCGTTTCTACGACAAAGGTGTGGGCTCCCCGATCGGGGAGCCCACACCTTTGCGCTTGTGGAGTTCTTTACTTCATGCCGAGGAGGTCGACGACGAACACGAGGGTATCGGTGCCCTTGATTCCGGCGCGGGGATTGCCGCCGAGGCTGTAGCCCTTCTCCGGTGGGATTGAGATGAGGAGGCGTGAGCCGACGTTCTTGCCGACGATTCCCTGGTCCCAGCCTTGGATGACCATACCGACACCGATTGGGAAGGAGGCGGGCATTCCACGTGTGAACGACGAATCGAAGATATCGCCGCCCCAGATCTGCCCGTGGTAGTTCACTTCGATCTCGCGGCCGGCTTGGACTGTTGGGCCGGTTCCTTCACTCAATACTTCAACGTGAAGACCGCGCGGCGCGGGCGTATCGGGGAAGGTAAGCTCAGGGGTCTCGCCGAACTGGCCAGATACTGAAGGCAGTGTGACGTCCATGTGTTTCCTCTCGAACGGTTTTGCACCAGTCTACGGGCGCTCAGGTGACGACATGTGAGGCTTTGCTCCTGGAAAGGGCGTATTGTTCGACACACTCGCGGGGCAGATGATGTGGCAGGCATGGAATACTCGCGGGGCGGCGTGCGTTACGTAGACTTGCTTTGACCACGACTGATTGGAGTAAGCCGCATGCACGCGAAGGATTCGGATAATCCGCAGGATTCGGGCTTCGTCGTCGAAGCAGATAACCACGACGCGATTAGAGTGTATGGCGCTCGCGAGAATAATCTTCAGGATGTGACGCTTTCTCTCCCTAAGCGGCGTCTTACCGTGTTTACGGGAGTTTCTGGCTCGGGTAAGAGTTCGCTGGTTTTTGAGACGATCGCTGCGGAATCTCAGCGCATGATTAATGAGACGTACTCGGCGTTTTTGCAGAGTTTTATGCCCTCGCTTGAGCGACCGGACGTGGATAAGCTTGAGGGAATTACGACAGCGATCATCGTCGATCAGGAGCGGATGGGGGATAACCCGCGTTCGACGGTGGGCACAGCTACGGATGTGTTCACGATGCTTCGGATATTGTTTTCGCGCCTTGGCGAGCCGCACCACGGTTCACCCCAAGCGTTCTCGTTTAATGTGCCGACGGTGACGGCCACGGGTGCCCTTAAAGTGGAAAAGGGGGAGAAGACTCAGGCGGTTAAGCGTACATTTTCTTCCACGGGTGGTATGTGTCCGACGTGTGAGGGTTTGGGGACGATCAAAGATATCGACCTTGATGAGATCCTCGACATGAGTAAGTCGCTCGATGAAGATCCATTTAATATTCCCGGATATAAGGCCGGGGGATGGAATCACAAGATCTACGCCGAATCCGGATTCTTCGATACGACGAAGCCCTTGTCGGAGTATTCCAAGCGCGAGATGCATAACTTGCTGTATCACGAGCCTGAAAAGCGAAGCATCGCAGGGATGAATATGACGTATGAGGGGCTCATTCCTCGTATCCAGAAGTCTCTTTTATCCAAAGATCCGGATTCCATGCAGGCGCATGTGCGGGCTTTTGCAGATCGCGCTGTCACATTCCGCACCTGCCCGGATTGTCAGGGAACTCGTCTGTCGGAAGGGGCGCGTTCGTCGAAGATCAAGGGTGTGTCGATCGCGGAAGCTGCTGATATGCAGATCAGTGATCTTCTCACGTGGATTCGTTCGATTGACGACGACGGGGTGCGCCCGCTTCTTGAATCTATCGACGATATCTTGTCGAACTTTGTCGATATCGGATTGGGGTATTTGTCGCTGAGTCGAAGTGCAGCCAGTCTCTCGGGAGGTGAGGCACAGAGAACAAAGATGGTGAAACACGTAGGATCGTCGCTCACAGATATCACCTATATTTTCGACGAGCCTTCCGTCGGCCTCCACCCTCACGACATTGATCGGATGAACAGGCTCCTGCTGAGGCTCCGCGATAAAGGAAATACGGTTCTCGTCGTCGAACATAAACCGGAGACAATTGCGATTGCGGATCATGTTGTCGATCTCGGGCCAGGCGCGGGAAAGAACGGTGGTCGGATCTGCTTCGAGGGAAGCGTGGAGGAGCTTCGCGAAAGCGACACTCTCACAGGCCGACACCTCGCTGATCGTGTCGCGGTGAAGAAGACGGTGCGGAAGGCGACAGGTACCATTCGGATCGAAAACGCTCACCTGCACAATCTTCGCGATGTTAGTGTGGACGTTCCTCTCGGCGTCATGGTGGCGGTGACAGGCGTGGCAGGCTCAGGAAAGAGCTCTCTCATTCATGGGTGCTTGCCACAACAGACCCCAGACGGCGGGGAAATCATCAAGATTGACCAGGCGCCAATCAAAGGATCGAGCCGCTCAAATCTGGCAACGTACACGTCGATCCTTGAACCAATCCGTAAGGCCTTCGCGAAAGCCAACGGCGTGAAGCCGGCCCTCTTTTCTGCCAACTCCGAGGGCGCGTGCCCGGCCTGTAAGGGAGCGGGGACAATCTACACGCCGCTCGGAATGATGAGTGGAGTCACCACAACCTGCGAAGTGTGCGAAGGACGCCGCTTCGAAGCCTCAGTATTTGAGTACAAGCTCGCAGGTAAAAGCATTGGAGACGTCTACGAGATGCGCGTCGAAGAGGCGCTCGAATTCTTCAGCGGCGAAGCAAAAATCGCATCGGTGAAGAAAATGCTGACGAACCTCGTCAAAGCCGGCCTCGGATACGTGAGCCTCGGGCAACCCCTCTCCACCCTCTCAGGCGGAGAACGTCAACGCCTCAAGCTCGCGAGCCATCTCGGTGACAAAGGCGGGGTGTTCGTCCTCGACGAGCCCACCACTGGTCTCCACCTGGCCGATATCGAGAAGCTCCTCACCCTCCTCGACACGATGGTTGACGACGGACGCACAGTCATCGTCATCGAACACCACCTCGCTGTTGTCGCGCACGCCGACTGGGTGATCGACATGGGGCCGGGCGCGGGCCACGACGGAGGACGCGTCGTCTTCGAGGGAACGCCAGCAGAGCTCGCAGCTACCCACACACTCACTGGAAAGTACCTCGCGAACTACCTCGGCTAAAACCTACACACGGCGTGAGGGTGGGGAGGGAAAATGATTATCCCTCCCCACCCTCACGCCTCAACTGTGCGTCTCAGTGAGCCAGAGGGCCCGCGCCCGGCAACGGGCAGGGGACTCCTGTGCGCGCATGACACTGGTAGCCGTCCGGGTTCTTGTCGAGGTACTGCTGATGCATATCTTCGGCGAGATAGAACGGACCCGCAGTGAGGACAGGCACGACCTCGGTGACAATCTTCCCGTGTCCCGCGCGGTCAAGCGCCTGCTGATATCCGGCGATCATGGCACGGGCGAGGTCTTCTTGCTCCTTCGTCGTCGTGAAAATTGCCGAACGGTATTGAGTGCCGATATCCCCGCCCTGCTGGTTAAGGCTCGTCGGATCGTGGGATTCGAAGAACGCCTGAAGGAGCTGCTCAAGCGGCAGACGGGCAGGGCTCACGAGTACACGCACAGTCTCGGCATGGCCAGTTTTCCCTGTGCACACCTCCTCATACGTGGGGTTTGGTGTGAATCCACCCATGTAGCCCACCGCAGTTGAATCCGCGCCAAGCTCCCACGCGAGCTTCTCCGCGCCCCAGAAACATCCCGAAGCAAGATAGATCAGCTCTTGATTCTCAGCCGGTTCAACGAGCAGATCCGAGCCGAGAACGGTATGAGGCCGCGGATGCGGAAGTACCGGTGTGCTGCGGCCGGGGAGTGCCTCCTCAGGCTTAGGCATCGTCTTTTTATCAAATTCGTCCCAAATGAACATAGCCTCGTCCTCGTCGTCAACAACGACGAACCGGCAGACAATCCGTTGCAGCTTCGTCGTCGTAGAAAAAGAAAGTGCCCCTCCCGGGGCACTTCACGCGGGTGAAAGATCAGCCCTCGAAAGGCTCGATATTGACGATCTCCACCTTAATCTTGCGGCCATTGCGGGCAGCGAAAGACGTACTTTCACCAACCTTCAAGCCAACGATAGCCTTGCCAAGCGGAGCGTTCTCGGGGTAAACCTCCATATCAACCATGTCGGCTGCCTCGCGCGAACCGAGGAGGAAACGCTCCTCCTCACCGCCAATTTTTGCCGTCACAACTGTGCCCGGCACAACGCTCTCCGCCGATGGCGGCTCCGAAACATGGGCATTCTCAAGCAGATGCTGAAGTTCGAGAATACGGCCTTCCATCTTCGACTGCTCCTCGCGTGCAGCCTGGTAGCCGCCATTCTCACGCAAGTCGCCTTCCGAACGTGCCGCCTCAATCTTCTGCGCAATCTCGGCGCGGCGCACCGTCGTCATTTCTTCAAGCTCAGCGCGCAGGCGCTCATAGCTCGCGGGGGACAACCATGTTCCCTTTGTCTCTTCAGCCACAGTGGCCTCCTTCATGCACACGCAGTGGACAATAAAAAAACACATGCCCGCGCCTGCGGGCATGCCACTGCTGGCAACCATACCAGCGTAGTGGGAAAATGCAAGCAGGAATGTGCCCGCAGAGAAATCCTCAACCTCACGAAACGGCGAGGAGCATCACGACCTCCACGGAGCTGGCCACACCATCACGCCGCCATGACAGCGAGCCACACCGCAACAACATGACACGAGTACCCCGCCAGCGTGCCCGTGTGGAAAAACTCGTGGAAACCCCAAACTCTCGGCCAGGGGTTCGGCCAACGCAGCCCATAACACAGGGCCCCGAGCGTGTAGGCAATACCTCCGGCGATAAGAAGCCAGACGACCCCCGCCCCGCCAGTACGCCAAAACTCCGGGAGGAACCACACAGCAACCCAGCCCAGCGCGACATACATCGGGGTGTAGAGCCACCGCGGCGCATTCGGAGCAAACACCGACAAGCCAATCCCCGCGAGCGCTCCCGCCCACACGATCGCCAGAACGATGAGCGCTGTACGCCCCGGCAGAAGCGCCACCGAGATAGGCGTGTACGTACCAGCAATGAGCAAGAAGATATTGGAATGGTCAATGCGACGAAGAATCGAATGAACCTTCACCGACCAACGCCCGAGGTGATAGACAGCCGAGTTACCAAAAAGGATCACTGACGCGATACCAAATACAACGCAGGCAGCGCGCAGGGCCGGCGTTGGAGCAAGGACAATAAGGACAATTGCATTTGCTAACGCGAGAGGCGCAGTCACGGCGTGTATCCACCCGCGCGCCTTCGGCTTCGGGAGCTTATCGAGGCGCGCCTTGCGTAACTGAATCTTCGACTCGCGCACATAAGTGGACGACGAATCAGTACCCAGATGGTCGGTTGTGTTCATTGGTGGACCTCCTACCACCACCATCCTAAGGTACTTACGCGCGAGTAGGTAGAGGGCGAACAACAGCCACCCGAACCAGCCACACCCACAGCACCCGCCGAGCCACCTCGTCGATACAACACCCTGGAGAGGAGAACCCATACCCCCACTTCCCGCCACACAAGAACGAAAAACCCATCCCACCTCACAACGAACCAGCCAGAAAAATAGGAGGCCACCCCTGAGCGTATTAAGCTCAAGATAGATATGTGCGAGGAAGGGGAACCGTGAGGGCTCCGTCTTTTTTATATTCGATGTACGAACGCAGCCTGCGTCGCAACCTCGAAGGGGCAACCGTACCCAAACACGTCGCCGTCATGCTCGACGGCAACCGCCGCTGGGCACGCGAAGTCGGACAAAGTGCCGCCTACGGCCACCGCCGCGGCGCCCTGAAAATCTCCGAACTCCTCAACTGGTGCGACGAAGTAGGCATCCACATCGTCACCCTCTGGCTACTCTCGACCGACAACCTCAACCGTGACGAAAACGAACTACGCGAACTCGTCTCCATCATCGCCGACACTGTTGAAGCCCTCGCACGCGAACGCCGCTGGTCACTACGGATGGTAGGCAACCTCTCCATGCTCCCACCCGAATGCGCCGAACGCCTACGCCAAGCCGAAACGGACACGGAAAACGTCCAAGGACTCAAAGTCAACATCGCCGTCGGATACGGCGGACGCCAAGAAATCACCGACGCCGTACGCGAACTCCTCCGCGGTCAAGCCGCAGCCGGACGAACCATCGAAGATGTCGCCGAATCCATCTCCCTCGACGACATCACCTCACACCTCTACACCAAAGGACAACCAGACCCAGACCTCGTCATCCGAACCTCCGGCGAACAACGCATGAGCGGCTTCATGCTCTGGCAATCCGTCCACACCGAACTGTACTTCTGCGAAGTCTACTGGCCCGACTTCCGCCGCACCGATTTCCTCCGAGCCCTACGCGACTACGCCCACCGCGACCGGCGCATGGGGCGATAACTCCAAGCCCAGGCGATAACTCCAGGCCCAGCCCACGCCGGCACCCCGCGGCACAAACCTACGCCAACACCGTCCGCGACACAGCCGTACCCACCACGCCACTCGTCTGATAGAACTCATGACGATCAATAAGCTCGTCGCGAGTAGGCGGATTCGCCCCAGAACGCGACACCGTGATCGCTGCCGCCGTCACCGCATAGGCGCCCAACGTCTGAAGATTCGTCAACGACATCCGGCGAAGAAGCGGCCGCGAAAACGCACCATCCAACGAGAGCCGCGCAAGCCCATCAGCCAACGCCGAGAAGAACGCAGCACCCGCACCGATCGTATCCACAACATCAACCTGCGGAGCCGGAATCTGAAGAACATAACCCGAAGCGCCATACATCGTCGCCCCGTCCGCGCCCTGCGTCAGCACAACAAGCGCCGGCCCACTCGCCAACCACGACTTCGCTATCGCATCAGTATCCGCATCCGCCCCATAAATCGCATGCAAATCCGACATCGACACCTTGACGATGTCCGACATCGCGACGAAATCCTCAACCTCCGCACGCATCCGGTCACAGTCAGCAAAAGCAGTCGGGCGCACATTCGGATCATAAAAAATCGTCGCACTCTCACGGAGCTGCTCTATCCACCGGCGCACTTTAGCTGAACCCGGCTGAATATGGCACGGGAAAGAACCAAAAGCCACACACGTCGGCGCAAGAACCTCAAGATCCAGCTTGCACGCACCCGAAACCGGCGTGTCCTGGATATCCCACGTAAATTCAAAGTCGTAAGAAACTCGACCTTGAGAATTCACCCTCGCCTTCGCAACCGACGTCGGATTTGTACGCTCGTCGTCCGAACGAAGCCACAGCTCTAACCCATTAGAAGCCGCATACTCCTGAAGAAGCTCACCATCAGCATCCAGGCCCACATCGGTGACAAGACGCACCGTACGGTCAAGACGCCGCAAACCAATGGCAACGTTCAGCATCGAACCACCAGGAATACGCTGCGTCGAACCATCCGAACTATCCAGTTCGTCGATCAAAGCCTCACCAATAACAAGGAAACTCATGCGCCCTGACCTCGTGAATCTGCACCATCCGCAAGAGAAGTATCCAAAGCGACGGCGTCCAGACGCTCCCGAGCCGCATCAAGCCGTTCCCGACAGATACGCGCGAGTGCCTCCCCGGTTTCCCACAACGAAATGGAATCCTCCAACGGGATCGAGCCCTGTTCAAGCTGAGAAACAATTTCGACGAGACGCGCCCGAGCTTCCTCGTAAGTAAGCTTGCGGAGTTCGTCGAGTGAACGTTCGCCGACCTTCGCGAATGAAGTGCTGGTGGTATCAGACATGATCTGCTTCCTGTGTTGTGCGAACGGTGAGATGAAGAGTTCCTGATGCGAGGAGAGCCCGGAGGTCGTCCCCAGGGGAGGTGTCGTCAACTGACGAAACAACATGCCCCGTCTCGTCAGTGAGAACAGAATACCCGCGCTGGAGCGTGGAAAGAGGCGAGAGAGCACGTAGTTGTGCAAGCGACGACGTAAGCGTGCTCTCCGAACGGTCAATATGGCGGCGCATGTGGCTGCGAAGCCACTCCGTGAGATTGGTGAGATCGCTACTTCGCACGTCGATCATGGATCGCGGCGCAGCGAGGACAGGCCGCGCCGCCAGAGCGGTGAGCTCGTCGCTCATTCGAGTGATGCGCGTGAGAATGGCGGCGCGTGCGCGACTGCGTGCATCTGCAATTCCAGCGAGTTCTTCCGCCATGTCAGGGACAATTCGCTTCGCTGCATCGGTAGGGGTTGATGCGCGGTAATCTGCGACGAAATCGAGCACGGGGTTGTCGCCCTCGTGACCGATTGCTGATACCACGGGAGTTTCTGCCGCTGCCACAGCGCGGATGAGTTGTTCGTCTGAGAAGGGGAGGAGATCCTCAACGCTTCCGCCCCCACGGGCAAAGACAATGACATCGACGCTGGGTTCAGAATCGAGGCGGGCCAGCGCACCGATCATGGCTTCAACTGCGCCAGCCCCTTGCACCTGTACTTCCTCGATCGCGAAATGCGCAGAGGGCCATCGCGCATGTGCATTGACGACGACGTCCTCTTTCGCCTTTGTGTTCCGTCCACAGATGAGGCCGATAGTTCGGGGTAGGAAGGGAAGCGGTTTTTTGCGGCGAGGATCAAAGAGGCCTTCCGCCGCGAGCCGCATTTTAAGCTGCTCAATACGGGCGAGAATATCGCCGATTCCAACGGGACGGACATCGTCGGCCCACAGAGAGAGTGAGCCGTTGGCTTCGTAGAAGTCCGGTTTTGCGCACACGACAACTCTGCTGCCTGATTCAACTGTGGGTGGCAGGAGGTGCGTCATGATTTTGACGCTCATGGAGGTCTGAGCTTCAAGATCGCGCAGGGTAAAGAACTGTACTTTGGCTCCTGGTCTGCGCTGGAGGGTGATAACTTCACCTTCGACCCATAAGCGTGACATTGCTGAGACGTATTCCCGAATTTTTGCAGAGAGTAACCGCAGAGGCCAAGGGCGCTCTGGTGTTGTCTGTGCAGCCTGCTGAGGTAAATCGGCAGGCACATGGATTCGGGAAACCATAAGGATAATCGTTCCACGACTTTTCCTTGAGTGCGTGTGCCGTGCGTCCTAATATTTGTCGGGATTTTTTGGTGACGCATGACAGGGTTAATTTATCTGCATTCAAAGGGGTTATTCCGCTCAGATTCTTAGAAGGGATATATCGCCGGAAAATAGCCAGAATATTAGATGAATATGCTATTTACGCAAAGTTTGTTTGGTGATTCGCGGGTATGAGGTTGTGCCTGTGAATGTCCGGCTAGTTTCTCGGAGGGCGTAGGGATCTTGTGGCGTGTTGGCTCGGTCGAGGGAGCTTGCTCTGCTGGAGGTCGTGCCAGGGCGCTGTGATGGCTGGGGCGTTGTGCTTGTTGCGAAGGTGATCGGGCGCTCTCGCATCGGCTTTGCAGGCACAGTAGTCTGGGGTTGTGAGTTTGCACGTGAGTTCTGGTCCGACCATGTCTTTAGCTGGTGCGTCTGCTTTCCCTGCGGATGTTCCTTCCGTCCCGTCGCCTGATGGTAAGCGGATTCTTTTGGCGACGCCCCGTGGGTATTGTGCGGGTGTTGATCGCGCTGTGGATGCGGTGGAGAAGGCTCTGGAGTTGTATGGCGCTCCTGTGTATGTGCGTAAGGAAATTGTGCACAACAAGTATGTTGTGGAGACGCTGAGTAAGCGTGGCGCGATTTTTGTGTCGGAGACCGACGAGGTTCCGGAAGGTGCGCGTGTTGTGTTTTCGGCGCACGGTGTATCTCCTGCTGTGCATGCTGAGGCGGCTGCGCGCCGGTTGCAGACGATTGATGCGACGTGTCCGCTTGTGACGAAGGTGCATAAGCAGGCTGTGCGTTATGCGGGTGAGGATTACGATATTTTGTTGATCGGGCACTCGGGCCATGAGGAGGTCGAGGGCACGATGGGCGAGGCTCCGGAGCATATTCAGGTTGTCAATGGGCCTGATGAGGTTGAGTCGGTTGAGGTGCGTGATCCGGAGAAGGTGGTGTGGATTTCGCAGACCACGTTGTCGGTTGACGAGACGCTACGCACGGTTGAGTTGTTGCGGGAGCGTTTCCCGAAGCTCCTTGATCCGCCGTCTGATGATATTTGTTATGCCACGCAGAATCGCCAGGGTGCCGTC
This sequence comes from Arcanobacterium haemolyticum, assembly GCA_021532125.1. GTDB lineage: Bacteria > Actinomycetota > Actinomycetes > Actinomycetales > Actinomycetaceae > Changpingibacter > Changpingibacter haemolyticus_A. Next base: position 203,469 of record JADYUX010000003.1, on the reverse strand, counting down.
AAAGCTATGGCTCCTGAGTGTGACGCCGTGATTGTTGTGGGGTCTGCGAATTCGTCTAATTCGGTGCGTTTGGTTGAGGTTGCGTTGGAGTCTGGTGCCGGTGCTGCCTACCGGGTTGATCGTGCGGAGGAGGTTGATCCTGCGTGGCTTGATGGAGTGACGACGGTGGGGTTGACTTCTGGTGCTTCGGTTCCGGAGATCCTGGTTCGCGATGTTGTGGAGCGCCTCGCCGGGTATGGCTACACCGAGGTGGATCTTGTGACGACGGCGAGTGAGGATATTCGTTTTTCATTGCCGAAGAATCTGCGTGCAGACCTCAAAGCTGTGGGTGAACATCCAGATCGTCCGCATAAGGTTCGGGAGCGTACAGAGAAGGCCTGAGAGGGCCGGTATGTTGACGCCGAGGTTCTCCATTCCTGCATGTGGCGGCGGCTGTGAGCGAGGATTCTGATGTTGGAGTCACCCGCTTGTTTCGGTGTGGGGTCTCGGAGGCGATCGTCGCTGCGAAGGTGTGTGGAGGATAGGGCGTGGATGGTCCGGGTCTGATTGTTCAGTTGTCGCTTGTGGGTGATGCGGGGCGCGCTGAGTCGATGAGTGCGTATATGCGTGGCCGCTTTGAGTTTCTCGGGGTTGCTTCCCCGGAACGACGACGAGTGACACAACCATTTTTCCGTGATGCTCGCCGCGATGATGCGGTTGATTGGGATTTTGTTGTGCAGTGTTGGGCGATGTCTGCTCGCGAGTATCAGTATGTTGCTGCTGATTATCTGTATGCCGTGCGCCGAAAGCTGAACGCTGAAGATTTTTCGCGGATTCGATCGTTGGCGGCACTGAAGCCGTGGTGGGATTCTGTGGATTCTCTCCAGAAGACAGTGACGTACCTGGTGGTCAACACTCGTGAGGGCGGTGAGGTGATGCGCCGCTGGAGCGTGGATGAGAATTTCTGGGTACGTCGTTTGGCGATTACGCATCAGCTTTTACGGAAGGAAGCGACAGATACGGAGCTCCTTTCGGAGATTCTGCGAGCTAACCTCGGCTCGTCTGAGTTTTTTATTAATAAGGCGATGGGCTGGGCTTTACGCGACTATTCGAAGACTAATCCGGAATGGGTGCGAGGCTTTATCGAGAGGCACCAGGATTCTCTCGCTTCTCTGACTATCCGCGAAGGCAGCAAGTACCTGTAAGAGGGCCCTATGTGAGGTAGTTTCCCTGGGGTGTGCGGGACCGGGCCACTATCCCGATAAACTCGGAATGCTCACTAGCTCGATGACGTGGGAGCTTGCCCTTTCGATGGCTTCGGGGTGCCATTGTGCAGGCCCTCCGGCCAGAGCGATGCAAGCCTCTACTCATCTTTCTTTCCCTCGGTGAGAAGGTCGCCAGCGGAGATTGTTCGTACTTGTGCTTCCTCGGACGAAATTGGCCGTGGCGATTCTATGGGTGAATCTAGCGATTCGAAGCTGCGTGCTGTGGCGAGTAAACGAGATTCAAGTGAAGCGATCGTTTTGTTGTAGTTCTTCACCGAGGAGCGAAGCGAGGCTCCAAGAGAATCAAGATGATGAGCGACAACTCCTAAACGCTGGACGAGTGTATGCCCGAGATGAAGGATATCTTGCGCTTCGGTGGTGATCTGGTTGCTCGACCATACGGCCGCTACAGAGCGCAGAAGTGCGAGAAGCGAGCTCGGAGACGTGATCGCGATTCCGGAGCGAAGGGCGTCTTCGAGGAGGGCGGGATCGGTCGCTAAGGCTTCTGACAAGAGAGATTCGGTCGGGAGAAAGAGCACAGTGAGTTGGGGTGAGCCTGGGAAGTCTGCCGGGTAGTTGCGGCGGATAAGTTCACTGACGTGGGCGCGTAGCGCCTTCGCGTGCTCTTTCAGAAGATTGGAACGCCGAGCCACACTTGCCTGGTCGGAGCCGTCGATACTCTGAGCTTCCAGGAGTGCGCTCAATGGAACCTTTGCGTCGACAGCGAGGTTGCCGCCCCCAGGAAGATGGATTGTGAGGTCGGGACGTTGTGAGCTGCCAACGTCGGTGAGTTTTCCTGTGCTGAGCTGTGCGGAAAAATCAACGTGAGGAATCATTCCCGCAGCTTCGACAATGCGCCGAAGTTCTACTTCGCCCCACGTCCCTCGCGCGGACGTGGAGATCAGAGCAGACGTCAGGGAGGTTGTTTGCCGAGCGAGCTCCTGCTGAGTCAGCGCGTTAGCCTCAAGTTGTTGATGCAACGCCGACGCTTGTGTGGCGGTGTGCTTTTCAAGCTGCTGCACCTGCGCGTTCATTGTTTCTACTTGGCGAGCAAGCGGTGCCAGTATGCGGAGTACATCATTATCCTGCCGGGCTCGGCTGATAAGGCCGTTGTTTTCTTGTTCTAGGCGTTCGGCTCGCGCCTGAGCCGCGCTTGCCTGAGAACTGAGGGCGACGAGGCGCTCGTCGGTTGGTATCGTTTCGTTTCGCCGCGAACGCGCGACAGAGAATCCGCAAACGCCACCGAGAGCAAAAGCAAGTAGTACAAGGACGCATGTCCAGAGCGAGATTTCCATGTCAGAAGTTCATCATGGGAGAGCGACAGAATTTTGCATGTGTCGGCGGTCACATAGTTGCGGTGGTGTCGGGCGCGGCGTTATCCACGATGTTCAAGGAGCCAATCGCGCAAGATCACCGCGTGATTGCACTGAGGGTCGCGTGCGGCGTACAGCAACGTCACATTGGTGTGCTTGAGATACTCGCGCACATCGGCCACAAAAGCCCGCGCCTCATCACGCTCATCCAACTCCGCCACATAATGCTCACGAAATTCGTCAAACTTCGCCGGGTCATGCGCGAACCACTTACGCAGATCGACGCTCGGAGTTACCTCAGTCTTTGCCCAACGGTCAAGTGCCGCGCGCTCGCGCGAAACTCCTCGTGGCCATACTCGATCGACAAGAATTCTCATGCCGTCGTCCGCTACGGGTTCCTCGTAAATCCTCTTAATCCGTAATGTGCCAACCACGATGTCCTCGATTCGACTTACACACCAATTCTAAAACGTGGACATGATCCAATAGCGAGGGCATAGAGTCTTTTGCCAGTGCGAGGGCAATGTGAGTGTTCGTCGCCACATAGAATACGAACACACAGGATCATTAATGACTCATCTTAGGGGGCTGACATGCGTGGAAAATTTTCCCTCAGGGAGATAATCTACATCGTCATCAGCATTCCTCTTGGGATCCTTGCGGTCTACTTCGTTCATGGGCACATGTCCATGAACATTTCGCCCTTCTATCACAAGTTCATGTGGGTTGTTTTCCTTATCCCGGGCGCATGCATCTTGGTTTTAGACTTCCTCGTGGCGAAGATGTATCGCAAGATATTTCCGGGTGAGGAAGTGCCGGCGACATCGGAGGATTTTCCTAACGACGAGGAAACAGGCGAATCCGATTCATCTCAACTTTCCGATGCTGCGCCGCGTGCAACTTCGACTGCGTGCAAGACACCGCAGACCGACGAAGATCGCGTGTCAGGTGTATCGTCCCGGAGAAATGACCCTCAATCCGGCGGTGTTGATCCGGCGCGCCATGCAGGTAATTGGCGTGATTCGCCTCTTTATCGCGTCTTGATCGGAATTCTCGGGGCCTTCGTTGCGGTTCTTGACTTTTTCCACAAGAGGCGAAAGCCAAGAATTGATGTCACGCGGTACGACGTAGATAACCGCAGCATGCGAGCCATAATTCCAGCCCCTTTCAATCAGTTGGCATATCCACCAGGGTCATATCTTCTTGGTTGGAGCGACAACGGCAGAATTACATGCCTCCCGTGGCCTCAGAATGGATATCTCACGCCAGATCCTCACCTTGAGAACATGGGCGTTCTCACGTGTGCCGTTCGCGTGCGCGGGCATTGGCTCCTCAGCACGTGGCTCCCTGCATACATGAAGAATGGCGAGGAAAAATGGCTCGTGTGGCCGATTGTTGATCGCAATGGTCCATCCAGCCTGTTATCCGCTGACGATCAGCACGCGCTCGGCTTTGACGTGTGGGATGGAGAGGGCGATCCGTCCAGTTACGTCGAAATCCCTGCCGGCGATATTGAAGCTGCACGGTTGCGCCTATGGGTTGGCCCTGTTTGGCAGGGGCATAGCCGAAACGTCGATGTTGATCCGGCTGCACCTTTCGGGGAGATGGACCGGATCGCCTCGTGGATCACAATTCTCGGCGCGGGTGGCAAATCGAGCGTGACGTCCGATCGACGTCAGTGGAAGGGCGGGGCGTCATGGCTCGAAAAGGGCCCCGATACGCTTGGTGGCCCAGGGAAAAGCTTCGGATATATTGAGCCGGACGAAACGACATTGTCGAATTTCCCTCCGCAGGCGAATGTCTATTTTTTCGACGAGGCTAGGGGAGGCCGCCTCGCTGTGGCATCAACGGCGTGGGCGCAGGCGAATCAAATTGTCGGAGCATGCCTATGCCTTGCCGTCTACGTTGAAGGCCACTGGGTTATCGCTGATAAGCCAGGAGAAAATACCTATCGTGTTTTCCCCTGGGAAATTGTTGATGGAACTGCCCGCGTGATAAGCAATCACGATCTCTACCGGGAACTATGGAAGCTAAACATCAGTTACTATGGCCGTGACAATGCGGTTTATGGTGCAATTGCTCCCGATACAGCCGAAGCTGTGAAGCCTGTTGTTGTCGGTGTGAGCAAACACTGCGCCGACGTTAAGAGTTCAGACGGCACTATCGAAGGAATTGATTATCGAAGCCTCGCCGAGGCTGTTCGGCTCGTGACGATGTAGCGACGAAAAATATCGGTCAGGATTTTTCTGGAGGTTATATATGAAAAATTCGGGGGAGGAACGACGAATTCGCGGGCGATACCTGAACGGGCGGAATGTGAAGCGGACGATGTATGCCGTTTTCATATTGGTCGGTATTGCTTTCTTTGTCCCTGAAGTCGGGCCGTACGCGCTCGCGGCGAACTCAACGCTGGTTCTTGTCAACCTCCTAGCCATCGTCTTCTTCGCTTTTGTTACTTATGCGTTCGCGCGTTTGGCTTATCGTTCTGTCCTGGTTCCGGAGGAGAGTTGGGCGTTTCGCTTCGGGATCTTGGGGGCAGCGCTTTTTACTGGTTATCTCACCTTCGTTTTTGTTTATATCGCTTACACCATCAGTGCCGACATGGTGCTTGATTTGTTCGGCGGTACACGAACGGCGACTGTTGTGGATTGTCTGCAATGGAGACCTGAAGAATATAACGGGCGATTCGGGGTTTCGAGAGGGGCGGAATTTACGCTTCGATTCGAGGATGGGCGGGTTAAACAATGGATTTATTCTGGAGTCGAAGTAGTGAGCCCGTGGGAGAGAGGTGATGGCGGGAGGATCGCCGCCATGTGCACTGGCGAGGATGTTCAGCCGCGCACACTCACGTGGTATCCCCGCACGATGACGATTGCGCGTTTTGAATAGCTGGTGCGACACACGGGTATTCGACGAAGCATCGAAGTATGGATATGTGCTGATGACGATGTCCTCCTTCTCCATGTTCCCAAAGGAGAGACATGTGACGGATTTTGGCAGCCGATTACCGGTGGCATAGAGAGTGGGGAAACATCGGCTAATGCGGCACGGCGCGAAATATGGGAAGAGACCGGGCTCCGCATTGAGCCTGAGAATCTAGCATTCCTTGAGGAAGAGATCATTGTTCCTATTGACGAAACGCTCACAATCAGCAAAACCCTCTATCGGTGCGACATTGCTCGATTTGATGTGCGAACTAATCCCGCCGAACACGATGGCTACGAGTGGGTCAAGAGCGACGAAGTCGCCGGATGGCTCTTTTGGGCGAGTAACAAAGCTACGTGGAAAGTCGTGTCACGCTCTCCCAGATGGGCAAGGTAATTGTTTCGGAAGGTGTTGTACATCAAGCACAACTAGTGGGAAAAGAGAAAGCGTGGCCCGTCCGCGGTGAAATAGCTCAGCCCATGCCAGGCATACAAGTGTTACAGGGTAAGAGTGCGCTGGTTGAGAATTACGGATGGACACCATACGTGCTGGCTTGGATTCTCTTTCTATCGTTCCGGCCTTCCTGGGCTGGAAGTTGTCGATGCTCCGGGATTCTTTGCATTAACAACCCCGCGCGAGGGTGTGTTTGCGCCCTTAAAAGAGGAGGGGATACACGAGTCACGTGCCGACACGAGAGACGAGCATTGACATCCTGTGACACGTCTCGCAGTATCGTTCACCCATTGTTTACCTATCCACACCGAAGTGGTTACTAGGCCCTCCTACTGTCAACAGTGAACGCAAAGAATGAGTGTTCCAAGAACTTACATAAAGAAGGATGTAACGCAGTGAAGATTGCACGCTCTCACAAGGCCATCACGCTCGGCATGGCCGGAGCTCTGGCGTTGACCCTTACCGCTTGCCAGTCCGGCCCCACGAAGTCGGAATCCACAGAGTCGGCCTCGACCACGAATTCCGCTGCCGCTGGTGGCAGCCTCTCGGGCACGATTAACGGATCTGGCGCTTCGTCGCAGACGAAGGCTCAGCAGGCATGGCGCGATAACTTCCGTACGATCGAATCCGGCGTAACCGTCAACTACGAAGCAACTGGTTCCGGCACCGGCCGCGAGCAGTTCATTGGTGGCCAGGTTGCATTTGCCGGATCGGATGCCGCCCTCTCTGCTGAGGAACTGACGAAGGCTACCGCAACCTGTAACGGTGCGGGTGTCGTCGAACTCCCCGTTTACATCTCCCCGATCGCCATTGCATACAACCTTCCCGGCGTGAAGGACCTCAAGCTTTCCGCCCAGAACGTTGCCGACATCTTCTCCGGCAAGGTGAAGAAGTGGAACGACGAGTCGATCGCAGCTAACAACAAGGGCGCCGATCTCCCCGACCTCGACATTATCCCGGTGAACCGCGCCGATAAGTCGGGCACAACGGAGAACTTCACCGCCTACCTTGCCGAAGCTGCGGGAGATGCCTGGAGCTTTGAGCCAGCTGAAGTGTGGCCGATCGAGGGCACGCAGTCGGCAGAAAAGACTTCCGGCGTTGTCCAGCTCGCCCAGTCGGTTGAAGGCTCGATCACCTACGCAGATGCCTCCCAGATCGGTAACCTCGGTGCCGCACAGATCGAGGTCGGTTCGGACTTCCTCGCATACAGCCCCGAAGCTGCCGCGAAGGTTGTTGACGGCTCCCCGGCCGCTTCCGATGCTACCGACACGATCCTCACCTACGATCTCAAGCGCGACGGCTCAATCGCAGGTGCTTACCCCATCGTCATGATTTCCTACCTCATTGGTTGCGAGCAGTACTCCGATGCTGCTACGGCTGCCAACGTCAAGGCCTACTTCTCCTACATCGCTTCCGATGAAGGCCAGAAGGTTGCAACGGCTGCCGGTGGCGGTAACGCCCCGATCTCCGACGATCTTCGCACGAAGGTTCAGGCAGCAATCGACACGATTAAGTGACGAACGACGAATGATGATGCGGGTTGGCGCTCCGTCAGCCCGCATCACCATGCCGAGCGGCAGGTACTTTCTGCAACACGGCGAACGTTGTGAAACTTCTCGGCACATGAATCTGTGCCAACGGCAAACCCGATTTCTAGGAGAACCTAGTGTCTACACAAGCAACCTCGCAGCCTGAGCAGGAACTTCGTACTGCTCATGAGCAGGAGAAGACTGAGGGCAACATTGAAAGTGCCCCCGTGCTTGCTCGTGGCAAAAAGCGTCGTGGCGATGCGGTCTTTGCGGGCGTCTCCAAAGGTGCGGGCATCCTCATTATTGCCCTCCTTGGTGCTGTCGCATTCTTCCTTATTTCGCAGTCGTATCCGGCATTCATGGCGTCAAACGAGACGATTCAGTCTGAGGTTGGATTTACCAAGGGCATGAGTTTCTGGCATTTTGCTGGAGCAGCTCTTTTCGGCACTGTTCTTTCGTCGATCATCGCCCTCATGATCGCGGTTCCGTTTGCCATCGGAATTGCGCTCTTCATTTCGCATTACGCTCCACGCCGTTTTGCCTCCGGCCTCGGATACGTCATTGATCTTCTCGCTGCCATTCCGTCAGTCGTTTTCGGCTTGTGGGGCATGAAGACTCTCGAACCGATTATCCGCCCTATTTTTGTATGGATTTCTGATGTTCTGACCCCGCTACTCCAATGGTGGGTCGATCATGTGCCTGGAATGGGATGGATGGCCGATAACGTCGAGTGGTGGCCACTGACCCCGGAGCTGGTGAAGTTTGTTCCACCGGCCCGAAATATCTTTATGGGTAGCCTCGTGCTGGCCATCATGATTCTCCCGATCATTACGTCGCTGTGCCGCGAGGTGTTTATCCAAACTCCGCGTCTCCAGGAGGAGGCTGCACTGGGGCTTGGTGCTACTCGCTGGGAGATGATCAAGATGACGGTTCTCCCCATCGGTCGATCGGGAATTGTGTCGGCTGCGATGCTTGGCCTCGGCCGAGCGCTAGGCGAGACGATGGCTCTGCTCATGGTTCTGTCGGCGGGATTGAAGATCAACTTCCTCATCATGTCGCCAGGGCAACATTCGACGATTGCTTCTCAAATTGCATTGAACTGGCCGGAGGCTCAGGCCGGGTTGGAACGTCAGTTCCTGATCGGCCTAGGTCTACTCCTCTTCGTCCTCACGTTCGCGGTGAACTTCATTGCACGAAAGATCGTCGCTCGCTACGCAGAATTCTCGGGGGCTAACGCATGATTTCCGCACCACAGAACCACGACGTTGATTCGTCGGCCAAGGCGCAGGACGTTTCGCCTGCAGTGGATACTCCGGCCGTTGTTTTTGCGAAGTACGGCCGACGACTCCCGAAGTGGGCGCCGTGGGCTGCACTGATCGGTAGTGCGCTCACGTCGGTACTGTTCTTCCAGATTATTGGCGGTGGAACGGTCTTCGTCGAACTTGTTGTCGCCCTGCTCATCTATGTCGTCCTCATGTTCGTCTTGTCGAAGACGGTTGAGGGTGGGCGCCAGGGCTCCGATCGGATGGCGACGACCCTCATCACAGGATCGTTCCTCCTCGCCCTTGTTCCGCTGGCATCGCTTCTCGTGACGGTGCTCGTATCCGGCTTCTCGAAGATGTCGGTGCAGTTCCTGACGAATACGACTGAGGGCATGACCCTCGAAGGTGCGGTTCCAGGTGCGGGACACGCCATCTTGGGAACGCTGGAAGTTACCGCATCCACGGCAATTATCGCTATCCCGCTCGGAATTCTCACGGCGATTTATCTCGTTGAGTATCGCGGCGGCTGGCTGTCGCGTGTGATCACGTTCCTCGTCGACATTATGACGGGTATTCCGTCGATCGTTGCCGGCCTCTTTGCTGCAGCTATGCTTCCTGTTCTCATTGGCGATCCGGGATATCGGTCGGGATTCATGGGTGCGCTGGCCCTCGTCGTCCTCATGACTCCGATTGTCGTGCGTAATACGGAAGAAATGCTACGGCTGGTCTCGAATGAGCTGCGTGAAGCTTCGTATGCACTCGGCGTTACGAAGTCTCGCACGATCGTCAAGGTTGTTCTGCGAACGGCGCTCCCAGGAATTGTGTCGGGCTGTGTGATCGCTATTGCGCGAATTATCGGTGAGTCCGCCCCGCTCCTCATTACGGCCGGATCTACCGACTACTACAACTTCTCGATGTTCAATGACCGCGTTATGACGCTTCCGGTCTTTGTGTATGGCCAGTACGTGGCTGGCAACTTTGATATGGCATGGGCGGGCGCGCTCATTCTCGTCGTCATTGTTCTTATCCTCAACCTCTTCGCTCGCCTTATCGCGAAGTGGTTTGCCCCCAAGGGCGAGTAAGCAGAAAGGTGAACCCCGTGAATCAGGGTATCGAAGTTTCCGGAGAGAACATCTACTACGGCGCCATGAAAGCCGTTGAGGATGTTAATGTCTCTATTCCTCCGCGGGCTGTGACGGCGCTGATCGGACCGTCTGGTTGTGGAAAGTCAACCTTCCTGCGTTCTCTCAACCGTATGCATGAGGTTATTCCTGGTGCCCGAGTTGAGGGACAGGTACTCATTGACGGTCAGGACATTTACGGGCCGGGCGTCGATCCGGTAGATGTGCGCGGTCACGTGGGAATGGTGTTCCAGCGTCCAAATCCGTTCCCGACGATGTCGATTGCTGATAACGTCCTCGCCGGATATCGCCTGAACAATAAGAAGGTGAAGGGGAGTGTTGCTGAAGAGATCGTCGAGACATCGCTTCGTGGTGCGAACCTGTGGGAAGAAGTGAAGGACCGTCTTGATCGCCCGGGTTCATCGCTGTCCGGAGGTCAGCAGCAGCGCCTGTGTATTGCGCGTGCGATTGCCGTTCGCCCGCAGGTGCTCCTTATGGACGAGCCGTGTTCGGCGCTTGACCCGATTTCGACCCTCGCCATTGAGGATCTCATGACGGAACTCAAGAAGGATTACACGATCGTCATTGTGACGCACAATATGCAGCAGGCTGCCCGTGTATCTGAGATGACGGGTTTCTTCAACATTGAGGGGACGGGTAAGCCGGGCCATCTTGTTGAGTTTGATAAGACAGAGTTGATCTTTTCTAACCCGAAAGAGAAGGCGACGGAAGATTACGTATCTGGTCGTTTCGGGTGAGTCGTTGCTTCCCTTCTGCGTGAGGAGGGGCGGCTACCGGACACGTCGACGAGGTTGTTCCTGAGTTTCCTCGTTGGCTATGGGTGGATTGGAGTTCTGGTAGCCGCCATTGACGACGAAGGTGCGTTTCTGTTGGTCCGCAATGGAAAAGGTGGGGTTCGAAAGAACCCCACCTTCATTTTGTGTGTAGTGGTTGCATGTTGTTCGTTACCCGGTGATCGTCGCGCCAAAAGGCCAGAGGGAGAGTTTTGCCATCTTGAAGGATTGAAGGCCGAAGGGGATGCCGATAATTGTGATGCAGTTGAGGGCGCCTGCAATGACGTAGCCGATCGCCATCCAGAATCCGACGAGAACCACCCAGATGATGTTGGTGATGAGGGAAACTGCTCCGCCGCCGTAGGAGACGTTTTTGCCAAATGGTGTGAGTGTGAGCCCCGCCATCTTGAAAGCTTGTATTCCGAGGGGTGCGCCAATGATGGTGACGCACAAGATGACGCCGACGATTGCCCATCCGAGCGCGATACCTAGACCGCCGAGGATAAGCCAGATGATATTTCCGAGAAGTCTCATGTGTGTCAGCCTACGTGGATGTGGCGGAGGCGGCTATAGGTCGGGGGATTGTGTGGGCGTTCGTCAGGCTATGTCCAGGTTGGTGTTGGAGGGTGACGTAGGCGAGTTTCACCTGTAGTATGTCCGGTATGTAAGGTAAGCATTACCTTACATATTTGTAATTATTACGTTTATCCAACGGGGGATACATGAAAATTCGCCGAATTGTAGCGGGCCTGGCTGTTTCAGGCATGGTGGTGGCGGGAAGTGCGGCGGGCGCTGCGGCCTCGTCGTTCGCTCCAACGAGTCCAGTCGTAGCGGCGCAGTCGGATGCTCCGACGTACGCAACGAGTATTGCGCTCACGGTACAACTTGAGAACAAAGAAAACGAGGTCGTCGAGCGGAACGTCAAGGGTGCGACATGGAACTTGTACTCGCTCAATGAAACAGATAACCAACTGACGCTTGTTCGGAGCATTACCCAAAAGGATCACGACGAATCCGATCCCTTTGCCTCCTCGGTTGGAATTCAGTACAACACAGCACTGCCGGCAGGGACGTACGTGTTGGAATTCGTCGGAATTAGCAACGACGCTCTCCCGAACGAGTACCATCTAGCCCGCTTGAGCGAAAACACCTTCACCGTGACGAGCTCCGGAGCCATGGTCGTCTCGAACGTCACCCTCCGCGAAGGCAAAGCGCCGAGCTTCAATCCTGACGACGATTGGAGTGGATACTTCACCCCGAGCTATTCCTCCGATCCGAAGGGAAGCGAATTTACTGTCGCAGCGGGAAGTACGCTCACCGTACAACCTCCCAAGAACGTCCTCGGTGATATGGACCTGCCTGAGGGTATGCGTTACCAGGTATCCCCGCAATCGTCGCAACCGTTCGTTACGGTCGGTCAAGATGGAAGTTTGACAATTTCGCCCGACGAATTCCAGACCCCTGGCACCTACGACATGATCGTCTGGGCGCTCTATCGAGACGGGAGCTGGGATCAGATCTACAACCGAATTGTCGTCACGGAACCGAGCAAGGAGCCAGCTCCCTCCCCACAGCCCCTACCCCAGGTGACGGGAACGGCTACTGTAGTTCAAGCCGATGCCGAAGGATTGATTGTCAATACTGCCCTACATGGCCTCGTCGCTTACGACTACCCGAATGGCTACTACGTCGGTCTTATTGAGCGTGGAACTGAGCTTAACGACGGCCTAATTCCGGCGGGCGCCCAGTGGGTGCGAACCGTCACCTCCGAGTCGCATGAGGTTGCCACCAATCTCATTACGCCCGACAAGCTTGACCGCACAAAGCAGTACTCCATCCTCGTGTGGCGTGCACATTCAACTCCGAGTGCCGAAAACAACCGTGCAGTTATTGACGTGGATGTGACTGGCGCGCAGTGGGATTCAATTTTTGGAGCGACGAGCACGCTCGCCGAGCCATCGCCGGGGGCGACCGAGCAGCCGACGCCAGAGGTAACCGAGCAGCCATCGCCGGGGGCGACCGAGCAGCCGACGCCAGAGGAGACCGTTTCGCCGGCTCCAGATAAACCCGCTGAGCCTGCACCGCACGCTCCTGCGGTTCCAACGCCGAGCGAATCGCCGGCTCCGGAGCAGGGTGCATCCGAGAAGCCATCGACTGGCGACACGGGAGCTGCTGCTACAAAGCAGAATGAGGCGGCTCAAACGCGCGTTACTGACGAGCAAACTCCGGCGAAGCCCAAGGTGGCGCGGGCGAAGAAGCTTGCCTACACCGGAGCATCGGTGGGACTGCTTGGTGTAGCCGCCCTTGCTGTCGGGGGAGCAGGGATCGTTGCGGTGCGCCGGTCGCGCGATGGCCTGTAGTTAAGCCGCATCTTCTGTGAATGCGAGTGTGTTGGCCCGGGTGTATTGCTGCACCTGGGCCAACCTCATGTGCGGCTTCGTGGCAAATCGCGATTCGTGAGTGAACTAAGCTGTGCGTATGGCACAAGATCTGGTAGCGGGCGCCGTTGATCGTATTCTCAGCGCAATTGCATCGGGTGAATTTGGTATCGGGGAACCATTGCCTGCCGAGATGCAGCTGTCGCAGTGGCTGGATGTCTCCCGCCCAACGATGAGGGCAGCGGTGCGTACTCTCGCCGAACGGGGCGTTCTCGAAGTGCGGCATGGAAGCGGAACGTACGTGACAGATCCGTCGTCGTGGACAGATCTGTCGACAGTGATTTGGTGGCTTTCCCGCACCGTGTCCTCTGCGCAATTGGGTGCCTATTTGAGTCAGGTTCGCCGGATGCTTGAAGTTGGTGCTGCTGGCTTGGCTGCGGCCAATCGCACGCAGGGTGATGTGGAGGCTATGCGGGAGGCGTTAGATTCGTATTCGCGGGAGGTTGATGCCGGCGATCTTGAATCTGCGAGTCTTTCGGATATTCGTTTTCACGACCTTATTTTCCGGGCGTCAGGTAATCCGTTCTTGAGCATTATCATGCAGCCCTTGGGGCAGGCGTTGCTTGAGTCTCGGCAACAGACGACGAGTTTCGCTGATGTGCGTAGCCGAGCGACGAGGCATCATGAGCGTATTCTTCGTGCGGTTGAAGATCGTGATGCTGAGGGTGCGAAAGCGGCTATGCGTGCGCATATGTCGCAGACTGCTGAAGATATTGCGCGGAATCTGTCAAATGAATTGCCGTGAGGCGAGCGTGCTGGCGGCTTCATGGTAGCTGGGTGCTATCGGCGGTAAAACCGTGTGGTTTTTGTGACAAGTATGCGAATGAGATGTATCCTCAAGAGGTAAGAGGACTGAGGAGTGTGGCGGGTATGTGCCCGCTAACCCCCTCGGCCTGCGGCAACCACGATGAGGTGAATTTTGCTGACATACGACGAACTTCTTGCTGGGCACCTCCCGGCAACCACTATCTCCGCTGCCGACGTGCACGAGTCCAACACACAACATCGCGCACCGATCCTCGTCGTACTCGACGACGACCCAACGGGCACCCAGTCCGTATCAAACCTTCCCGTGCTCACCTCCTGGAAACCAGAAGACCTCGCATGGGCCTTCGATACCGGGGCACCGGCCGTATACGTCATGACGAATTCGCGTTCCCTCGATCCGGCAGAGGCTGAGAAGGTTAATCGGGAGGTCGTCGAGGCTAGCTACGCGGCGGCGAAGAATACTCCCGGCCTGCGCATCTCCTTCGTATCCCGCTCGGATTCAACGCTACGGGGGCACTTCCCGCTCGAACCCCGGACCCTGGCAGATGCCATCGCGGGAGCCGACGACACAGCAGGGGGCGTTGATGGCATCATCGTCCTACCGGCCTTCCCTGACGCTGGACGAATCACAGTCGATGGCATCCACTACGCAGGTAGCGTAAGCACAGGCTTTATCCCCGTGGGGGAGAGCGAATTCGCGCGAGACGCAACCTTTGGATACTCCTCGTCGTCCCTAGCGCAATGGGTTGAAGAAAAGACGGACGGCGACATCGCAGCAGCCGATGTCCTCTGCATATGCCTCGACGATCTCCGAGGGGATCTCGCGGCGGTGAAAGAAATACTCCGCCGAGCTCAATCGGGTGTGCCAATCGTCGTTGATGTAGTCGAAGAAACAGACATGCGAGCGCTAGCCTTAGCTCTCAATGAGGTTGAAGCTGAAGGGAAGCGTTATATCTACCGAGTCGGACCGCCATTTGTTCGCGCCCGCATTGGGCAAGAGATCAAGAGCCCGCTCAACGGTGAGGAACTTCGTGAGGTTCTCCGAGCAGAGGAAGCGGAAAAGGGCGGCCTTATCGTCGTGGGCTCTCATGTTGCACTCACGACCCGACAGCTCGACAATCTCATCGCTGCTCAATCGCCCAAGGTCGTGGAAATTGACGTGATTCGGGTGTTGGAGGCAGACGAAGAATCAGGAGAAAACACGTACATCAGTGAACTGGCTCGCGAAGTTGCGCGAGAACTCGCGGACGGCAACGTCGTCGTGCGAACCTCGCGCACACTCGTCAAGGGTGTCGACGCGGATGATTCTCTCCGCATTGCACGCCGAGTCTCCGCGGCCGTCGTGGACGTTGTCCAGCAAACAGTCGCTCGGGCACGCCCGCGATTCGTCGTTGCAAAAGGCGGAATCACCTCGTCGGATACTGCCTCGCGCGGGCTGGGGATCGGTCGGGCGCGTGTCGTCGGGCCAATGCTCCCAGGAATTGTCTCGATGTGGGAAGCCTACGACGGCGCCACCGTCGGGATCCCCTACATCGTTTTTGCTGGCAACGTGGGCGACGAATTCTCGCTCCGAGATGTTGTCGACCGTCTGTCGGCTTGAAAATAAGAGAGGACACCATGACTATTGCAGTTCTAGGCCTGGGAGCTATGGGGCTTCCTATGGCAACGAACCTCGCCACCACCTTCGAGGTACGGGGCTACGACATCAGCGACGAACGCCTCGCCCTCCTGGACGGGACGCCTGTGCACGCCTGCACAAGTGCGCGTGAAGCGGCCACAGGTGCCGACTTCATCGTGCTTGCCGTCCGCAACCGGGCGCAGCTTGACGAGGTTCTCCACGGCGACGATGGGATCGCGGACGTTGCAGAAGGTGCCACGGTGATTCTGACATCTACTGTGGGAGTGGACGTAGCCGAGCAGGCTGAACGCGATCTTGACGCGCTCGGCATTTCGCTGGTTGATGCACCTGTTTCTGGCGGGCCAGTGCGCGCAGGAAAGGGAGACCTCCTCGTGGTTGTCGGCGCGCAGCCCGAGATTTTCAATGCGGCGAAGCCTGTACTAGATGCCATGGCCTCAACCCTCGTCCATGTCGGCAACGAGCCGGGCAAGGGACAAGCGATGAAGACGGTCAACCAATTGCTGTGCGGCGTCCATATCGCTGCGGGCGCTGAGGCGCTGGCTCTCGCGAAGAAGCTCGGCCTCGACCCGAAGCAAAGCCTTGAGGCACTCATGGCTGGCGCGGCCGAATCCTTCATGCTCGGAGATCGTGGCCCGCGCATGATCCAGGGATACGACGACGAAGGCGGGGCTGAGGGTGTCGAGGTGCGCTCGCGGTTGGATATTTTCGTGAAAGATATGGGCATCGTGACCCAGACGGCGCGGCAGGTGAATCTGGCGGCGCCGCTGGCTGCGGCAGCCCAGCAGCTCTACCTCCTTGGCCAGGCCAACGGCATGGCGGCCTATGACGACTCCCAGGTGATCCGGGTCGTTAATCCGGAATAAGAGAGCAGTGGTGGGGCCCACACGCGATTCGTGCGTGTGGGCCCCAACGCTGCTCATGATGATCTGCGAGTGATTCGTGCCCGTCACACGCGCGGCGGGCACGAATCACATGATTAGTCCTCTAGCCATGCCATAGGGGAGATCGGGACGGAATCAACGCCCTCGACACGCAAGGGGCCGAGCGTGAGGAACTTGATCTTCTTGTCGCCGATGACCGCTAAAGGCATGTCCTCAATACCTGTGATGATGTGGCCGGTGTAGTTGCCGAGGAGCCAGCGGTGCGCCTCGGGTCCGTGGTCATTAGCGGGCGAGGCAATAGAGAGCCAATCCATGCCGATAACATCCAGCTTCGGGAATTCTTCATTGAGCCAACGGGCAAACTCCGAATGGATGGCTGGGCCGTGGTTGATGTACAGATCGGGATTGTCTTTCTTGTTCTTCTCGAAGCCGGTGCGGATAAGAAGAATACGAGCATTCTTTAGCTGCTCGGCGTAGGGTTCAAGATCTTCCTTGGTGATAAGGGATTCGGGAACGTTCTTTTCTGGAAGATCGACGAGGAGAATCTCGTCCTCGAAGAAGCCGAACTTGTCTGCCGGGAGCGTATCGAAGTCGGCACCCTCGGGGTTGAAGTGCTTTGGCCCGTCAATGTGGGTGCCAAAGTGATTAGGCAGGTGCATCATGACGGAATTGAAAGGCTTGCCACTCTGCCCGATGACGGAATCCTTCTCGACCGTGAGAGTTGGCTCGCCTGGCCATGCGCCATCAACCATGTTGAGCGGGTGGGATAGAAATACGAACATTAGTCCTCCTTGTGTACGGACGTTGGCTGCGCCACTGCTGCCAGCGCCTCTTGCCTCCTCGTCCTTGGGGAAGTACGTGGCAAGATGATTCGATTATAGGTAAGAGGTCAGAGAACTTCAATGTGTAGGTTGAGTGATACATCGAGGAAGTGGAACCTGGAAGCCAAGCGAAAAGAAAGTGGCGCGGCAACTCAAGGAGCTGCCGCGCCACACACAAGACGACACGTCGTTACTTGGCCTTCCGCGAGAACCTAACGTGAGTCGGATTCTCAACCGTACGCGACACCGTGCAATCACGATCATGAGCGAGGCGCAGCAGACGCTCCACCATGCCCTCAGCCTTCTGACCCTCAGGCGAATCCGGGAATTCAACATCGAACGTCGCCTCAACATTCTCAAGGCGCGCGGCCCCGCCCTCGTCAAGGCGATCACCCTCAGAGCGCACCTTGAACACTGCTGGTTCCGTACGGCGAGACGTCACCACATCGACATCAATGCTCGCGCAGCCAGCAACCGCAGCAAGGAGCAACTCAACTGGATTGAGCAGGCCCTCACCGGAACCAAACTCAATGCTTGCGCCAGAATCGTTCGTCGCCTTGTAATGCTTCAACCCAAGACGCTCAAGATCAATGCCGTAACGCTTCTTCACTTCCGCCTTCACCGGCACAGGCTCAGAAAGCACACGCTCAAGATGCTTCGCGTAATTCGCCAAGCCTTCGTCGTTCGTCGGATTCTTAAAAACGTCAAAAATGTTGTAGCTCGGGAGAATCTCGTAGCCCGAGAACGCATAGGGACCAACAATGCTGGAGAACACGTCGTCGACACCACGCCCAACGAAAACCGGATTCGTCACGTTATCGAAGGCATCAGCAGGAGCATTCCACGTAGCCGACACCATGAACTTACGTCCCATCATCTTGCCGCCAGAACCATAAGGCTTCGTCGAATCCGAGCGGGTACGCCCATCCCCCGACAACAGGGACTTGTTGTGCAAACCAACGTTAAACGTCTCGTCGACATACTTCTTCCAGGTCCACGGAGCGCTGAACCAGTTGATCGGCGTCTGAAGAATGACAAGATCCGCTTCGAGATGCTTACGTTCCTCATCCTCCGGATCGTAACCGGAATCGATATGAGTCTCGATAACCTCGTCACCGCGCGACAGGAAGAAATCTTTTGCCACCTCAAAAGCTGCAGCATTGAGGTTTCCTTCCGACCAGCCGGGGTAAACGTGGTGTGCATTAATGAGCAAGACCTTCATTGCTTCTCCTTACGGTGGCCGGTGAGGCCGATAGGGTGCTTCAGCGAGACAAAAGCGAGGCGCGCATATCCCGCGATCCATACCCATCAACGCGAAGGGGTTGCCGGGTATTCCGGGAGAGCAGCACTGTGAGCGAGGCGGCACAGTGCCCACGGCGCGGGTGAATTGAAGCGCGGTTTCGTCGTCAAGGAATATGCGCGGCTAGAATTAAAGGCGTGTCACTGACTATTGGAATCGCCGGCTTGCCGAATGTTGGAAAATCGACCCTGTTCAACGCCTTGACGCGTGCCACTGTGCTCGCAGCAAACTACCCGTTTGCCACGATCGAACCCAACGTCGGAGTGGTGCCGCTGCCAGATAAGCGTCTCAACGTTCTCGCCGACCTCTTCCACTCACAGAAGATCGTGCCAGCCACAGTATCCTTCGTCGATATTGCAGGTATCGTGCGCGGTGCTTCCCAAGGCGAGGGCCTCGGCAATCAGTTCCTCGCAAATATCCGTGAAGCCGATGCGATCTGCCTGGTCACGCGCGCTTTTGCAGACCCAGACGTAGTACACGTCGAAGGCCGTGTCGATCCTCTCGACGACATCGAGACAGTGACGACGGAACTTATCCTCGCCGACATGCAGACCCTTGAACGCCAGATCCCACGCATCCAAAAAGAAGTGACAGGGAAGAAAACGCCGAAGGAAGTCCTCACGGTTGCGCAGGAAGCGCTCAAGCTCCTCGAAGAAGGCAAAGTCCTGTCCGCCGCAGCGCCGGCAGCCGGCCTGGACATGGACGTGCTTCGCCAGTTCCAGCTCATGACGACGAAAGCTTTTATTTACGTCTTCAATACCGACGACGAAGGCCTGGCCGATACGGACATGCAGGCAAAGCTGCGCGATGCGGTGGCGCCGGCACAGGCAATCTTCCTCGATGCGAAATTCGAGGCCGAACTCATCGAACTTTCCGAAGATGAAGCCAAGGAAATGCTTGCCGAGACTGGCCAAAGCGAGTCGGGTCTTGACCAGTTGGCGCGCGTCGGATTCGATACGCTCGGCCTCCAGACCTTCCTCACGGCAGGGGAGAAGGAATCTCGTGCCTGGACAATCCATAAGGGCGACACTGCGCCGAAGGCAGCCGGCGTGATTCACACCGATTTCGAACGTGGCTTCATTAAGGCCGAGATCGTATCCTACGACGACCTCGTCGAGCTTGGATCGCTTGCTGAAGCTCGCGCACACGGCAAGGTGCGCATGGAAGGCAAGGATTACGTCATGGCTGATGGTGACGTGGTGGAGTTCCGCTTTAACGTCTGATCGTATGAGGTGAATGTGGGCCCCGCGGAGGATCTCCGTGGGGCCCACATTGTTAGCTGCCGTGTTCGCGTAGGCGTCCTGCGCTATACCGAGCAGCAGCGCCTGTGCCTTGCGCTTCGGCTTACGCCTTGCGGCGCAGTGCGAGCGTTGCGCCGGCCAGTACGAGCATGCCTGCTACTGCCAGCAGTCCGGCCGTCGATGAGCCTGTCAGTGGGAGCTTCGGCTGTGGTGTTCCAGGCTCGTATGGTGTTGGTTGCGGAGTTTCGGGTGTCTCGGGATCCGTCGGAGTTGGCACAGGCTCCGTAGGCGTCTGGGTATTCGTCACCGTAACGGTTGCAGGTTCGAACCGAGAGGTATCGTCACGCTTATCGATCGTCACCTGGGTGTCTGGCTGTGCAGGAAGCTCATATCCCTCGGGAGCCTTGACCTCTCGCAATGCGTAGGTGCCAGGTTCGAGGAGATAACCCTGTTCCGTCGTGATAACACCGTTATTGTCAGCGTAGGGAAGCGTCTTGATGACGGAGTCCGTCAACGCCTCGCTAAGCGGCTTACCGGCAGTGTCGAAAAGCGAAATCTTCCCGTTCTCATCTGTTGTGAAAACCTCGTCGATCAGCTTCGTGCTGCCATCTGCAGACCACAGCTCAAACTGCGCGCCTCCCAGAGCCTCGTCGGTATGAGCATCCTTCTTGTGGATCTCCAATGCGGCTGGGATCGGACGGAAAGTGCGGTAGAAGTACTTGCGTAGCTGTATGCGGCCATCGGTCGGATTGACTCCAAACTCGAAGGTCACATTCGATGGTTTGAGTGCGGCGCCGGGTTCGTCGCTCACTGGTTCTTGTGCAAGGTCGGTTCCCACTTCGATGTAGCCAGGTGCTTCTTCCGTCACCTTCGTCAACCAGTCATTTTCGGTCATAACTAAACCAAAGTTAGGGAAGGCATCGTCGTATTGACGCGCGTTATATGTTTCCTCAGCCCACACTGGCCGGCCGATAATGTTGGCGGCAAAGACGCTCTGTGGAAGATCTGCGGGTTGCGTGAGATCAAGAGGTGTGAAGCTCGCTGCTACATCCCGTGGCTCAATCTGCTGTGATGTATCCGGTTCACCGGCGGCATTAACAAGGCCACGTGCAAGGCGGTAGTCCTTATCGAGTACCGAGATGACCTCGACTTCAGGGATGCGGTGCACGCCCTCACGCTTAAAGGTTGTACCCGCGTTATCCCCTGTTGTGGAGAAGTTATTTCGGAATTGAATCTCAATGATCTGGCCTTCGGGTACATCGAGAGCGAACTGGTAGAGCCGCTTAACTTCGTCGCCGTCATTCTTACGTGAGTACACCTCTTGCCACACGGCCGATTCGTCGGAAGTTCCTTCGTTCGAAATTTGCGACTCGCGGGAATCAAATAGTGGGCTTGGCTGACCATCGATAGAGAGGTCTCGCAACGTCATGTACTCATAGGAGCCTGCTTGCCCGAATTCGCCTGTCGCGGGGTCTTGTGCAGTGCCACGGCCGAACGCGAAGAATGCTACGCGAGAAGAATCGTAGTCATGGTTGTAGTGGTTGACCCGGAGATTGACCGAACGATACAGGGTATCTCCAGGTGCGAATCCTGAGTAGAGGGGAGGGAACCGGTTGGTTCCTGGGTAGGGAACGCCGAGGCTAATTTCACCGGTCTGGTTATCCTCACGGAAGTACATGGAAACGTAATCGAGGTCGGCAAGGATCGGGGTCGTGTAGCCGTCGACATAGAAGAATGACTTATAGGTCGCGCTATTGAGGGCGGCAAGTTCGCGCCCTGTGGCTTGGGCTCGGGCATCAAGGTAGGCTTGTCGAACCGCGCAGAAGGTCCACGTGGCATTGACAACGCGACCGTCGTTGGTTGTGAATGTGATGTCGTTGCCGTCGCGATCTGTCAGCATGTCGACGAGCTCGGCAGAGCAAACGTCCGCAGCGTGGTTCTGACCGTCCGCGAACTTGGTAAGGGGAGCCGAGTGGTCAAGGACGGTATGTGGCTCGGTTTCAGCAACGCCCCAGTCCGGTTCAGCGGCCTGAGCCGACGAGGGCATAAACCACAGTCCGGCGACGAGTGCTACAGCCAAGGTGATGGCAGTGACAATAGCGTGAGAAAACCTGAGTGGCGGCGTGGACGAAAATGCGCGGCGTGGCATGACGCTCCTTGTTGTGGGGTGCTGCAGGAAGCAGCGGAGGACCCTACAACACTACTCCCGGTACAGTGCTGAGAAAACACACGACAATCGGCAACCGGGAATACACCTATTCCCAGGTAGGCGGCGCGCCAAGAGAGTTTTTGTGAAACGATATGTCGCCTCAACGCGACCCGTGTCGTTCGTCGTCGCCCGTAACTCTCCGTTAAGGTAAATGACTGGAGTGAAACGGAGGCGACGCGGAGATGTCCGGCTGGAAACGACAACAAGAACGCTCTCACCTGAGAAAATCTTCCAGAAATCGCTCGCTTGACGGACTTCGAGGCTTAGCAATACTCGGTGTCGTGCTTTTCCATACGCGCCCCTCGCTTTTGACTGGTGGATTCCTCGGCGTCACGGTCTTCTTCGTACTTGGCGGCTTCTTCGCCACCTCAAGTATTCTCTCAGCCCTCAAACAAGGGACGTTTTCTTATCTGCGGTATATCGGGAAACGACTTGTCCGATTGTTTCCTCCGCTCATCGTCACAATTGCCGCGACTGCGCTCCTTGTTTATCTCGTGAGTCCGAGCCTTTTAGTCAAAGTTCACAGCGATGCCCTGCCCTCGGCGCTCTTCTCGAGCAATTGGGTGTACATATTCCGCCACGCCTCCTATTTTGATGCGGCGGGGCTGCCGTCGCCCATTACTCACCTCTGGTTCCTCGGTGTCATCATGCAGTTCTCTCTGCTGTGGCCGCTGATCCTCGTCGTGCTGATGGCAGTTGTGCGTCGACGTTCGCTCATTCTTGTGGCGACAGTTGTGCTCGCTGGAGCTTCTTCTGGGCTAATGGCATTGTGTTTCGACCCTGCGGCGACCGGTCGAGCCTATTACGGGACAGATACGCGCGCGGCCGAGTTACTTGTTGGTGCTGCAGCGGCGCTTGCGTGGAGCTATGTGAAGCGCAGACGCGTCACTCCCTTGCGTGTATTGAGCGCAAACGTCATTGCTGCGGTTGGCCTTGGTGTCCTCGTCGTTGGATATGTGACGCTACGTGGTGACGAACTATGGCTCTACCGCGGTGGCTTCGTCGCCGTCGCGGCTGTGACGGCCTTGGTAACTCTTGCGCTCTTGAGCGCACCCACCATTGGTGGATGGCTACTCTCGCTCCGGCCCCTGAACTACTTAGGGCGGCGGTCATTCGCGATTTATTTGGTGCATTTTCCGCTTTTGACGGTGATGAACCCCGCTACACGAACGACGAGTGTGCGGTGGTGGGAGTGGGTCATCCAGCTTCTCGTCGTCCTTGGTGTCAGCGAGGTGTTCTATCAGCTTGTGGAAACACCGACTGCTCGTTTTCTCCACCGGGTGGGCGCCCCCGTGGGATCGGACACGATTGGACATGAGGCTGGTGATGGTGCCGCGCCTCCCGATGGGAGAAAACCTGGCGTACGCGCGAGGGCTGTAGTGAACATTGCCCTTGTTGTATGTTCGACGATTGCCCTGATTCTTCTAGCTTGTGCTCCCGTGAGATGGGATGACATAGCTCAGGCGCGTGCGCAAGCTTTACGGCCGGAGTTGGCTCGCCAAGTGCCGACTGACGAATCGGAGGCATCGCAGTCCTCGTCGGCGGAACCGACATCAGCGCAACCGACGCCAGAACCGACCCCGACGCTCGTCGCCCCGAAAGCGGAAAAGGTTCCCGATAACTTGCCGTGGCGCAATTGGACGTACGACGAGGCTACTGGTGTCACGGATGCGCGCATCCTCATGATCGGCGATTCGATTACGGAGGGGCTACAACCGATGCTCAACACCTATGTCCCCAATGCGTATGTCGACGGCAAAGTGAGCCGTCAGTTTGTTAAGGGCGAGGGTGTCTATCTTGAGGATGCGGCTGCCGGTTACGAAGGTGATGTCACGATTATTGCTTTGGGGAGCAACGGCGCGATCAACAATAAGGCCGTTGTGCAGAGCTTGATTGATGCTGTAGGCGGCAAGCCGCTGTATTTTGTGACGAATCGCAGTCCTTACCCGTTGCAAGAGTCGAATAATGCGATATTCCGTGAATTCGCGGCAGCGAACCCGAACGTGGGGATTATCGACTGGAATGGCCGTAGCGAGGGGCATCCAGAGTATCTCGTTGATGACGGAACCCATTTGACGGCCGAAGGGACGCAGGCGTACGTGACGATGATCCGAGAAGCCTTGGTTGGGCGGTAGTTTTGCGACGATTGCGCATGTTTGGGGCGACGAGCCTGCGTGCTTGCGCTGCGTAGCCTCGCGGTGTGCTTGAGTACGAGGGCTGGCGAGCGGAGTCGCCAGCCCTCGTATGGCAGGATGTTGTCGCTACAGAAGTGGTGACGGGTGGAAGGCTTCGTGTTCTGCGAGCCTGCGTGCGGCATCTGGGTCGTGTTCAGGCAGCAAGACGATCGGCTGCTGGGAGGCAAAGGTCTTAATTTTGCGGAGCTGCTCGACCGCAAGATGCGGGTTGTTGTTGACGCCGTCGGTCAGTTCTTTGTCGAGGAGGGCCTGATCGTAGGTGACGTCGCCTCCGAGGAAGTACGTTGCCTCGTCGGCGAAGACGACGACTGATAGATGGCCGGGAACGTGGCCGGGGGTCGGCACGCCGACGACTCGGCCGTCTTTTGTGATGGGGTATGTCGCGTCCCATGGCCCGAGCTTGGGGCCAGTGAGGTGAAGGAGCTAGGGTTGGAAGTTCTTTGGCCAGTGTTGAGGGACTGCTCCCTCGACTGTGGCGCGTAGAGGCTTGCGGTAGAAGTCCCAATGGTCGTCAGTGACGAGAACTCGGGCTCGGGCTAAGTCGCCGAGCCCGTCGCCGTGGTCGTGGTGAAGGTGGGAGACGACGACGGCTTGAAGATCCTCTGGCGCAAGCCCGCGCTGGCGGAGCCGCGCGCCGATGCCTTCTTCGGGTGCGACTTTAATATCGACGGCGCGGTGGAAGAAGGGCTGCCACCAGGGGAGCCAGCCTTTTTCACTCGTGTGGGGCGATTCTCCTGTGTCGAATAGGATTGGGCCGTCTGGGTGATCGATGAGGTAGGTGTTGATCGGGAGTGGTTCGGTCCAGTTTCGGTCGCCGAGGACGACTTTGAGGCGTCGTAGTGCAACGGGGCGCTGCGCGCTTTGTGTGCGGTGACTGGGCCGGATTCGGATTGTTCCTGTTTCTAGGATGGAGACGGTATTCGTCATGCGTTGTCCTTTGACATACTCGGAGAGGATGTTGTGATGCCTCCGTTGACTGTCGTGTAGACGAAGGTGCGGAGGATATGCGCGAATTCTCTGGGAGATTGGCGCGAGGGGCTGTCGAGCCATTCCAGCGTTAGCCAAGTGACGCCTGCAGCGAGGGCCGAGCAAGCCGATGGAACTGGAATGGTGCTGTTGCGCAGTGCGGACGATATTGGTGAATGGGATTCGAGTCGCTCTGCGATGAATGCGTTGACGGAGGCGAGGATACGTAAGCCGCCTGGAGCGTGGGCAGCTCGGAGATAGAAGGTTGAGTGGTGTTCTATCTGGGAGAGGATGCGTTCGTAGGCGTCATGCATGTCCTCGACAACCTTGCCGTCGTCGATTGCACTGTTGGATCTCGCTGAATCGAGGGTGAAAGGCTCGATCGCAGCGGAGATGCGGTGTAGTGCGGCATCAGCGAAGGCGGTTGGGAGATCGTTGTAGGCTGCGTAAAAGGTTGGTCGAGTGACGCCGGCTGCTTTCACAATGTCTGTCACTGTGATTGCTGTGGAATCACGCTCGTCGAGCAGATTCTGCGTGGCGCTGCGAAGCTTGTCGCGAGAGCGAAGCAATCGAGTACTTTTACACATGTAAAAATACTATGGTGGTGAAATTCGGCCGGCAAGACTCTGTGACGCTGTAGTCAGTGAGGGTTGATGGGTGGTGCTCCGGGCGGGCGCTCCTTTGGTCAGTGGGTGGGTATGTGTTATGTCGTTCACGTACACCGTGCACAAGGTGAACAGCTGATCGATGATTTCTGTATCCCTCTCCCAATTCCGTGAACGCCAGAGTGAATATAGTGCGCTGGTCAAACACGAGCCTTGAAGATATAGCGCGCGTAGCAGCCCCTCAGATCCAGCCCTTCGCGCGAGCCGCCTTCACAGCCGCATGGCGGTTCGGCGCGTCCAACTTCGCCGCAGCGGACGACAAATAATTCCGCACCGTCCCCGAGCTCAGATTTGCCCGCGACGCAATCTCCTCGACCGGTGCACCATCCGCCGCCAACTCCAAAACATCCGCCTCCCGCGCCGTCAACGGCGAATCACCCGCGGCGATCGCCTCCGCCGAAAGCTCAGGATCAACGTAGCGCTGGCCAGCATGAATACGCCGAATGACATCCGACAGTACCTGAGCCGATGTCGTCTTTGGAAGAAAACCACGCGCCCCCACCTCAAGCGAACGCTTCAAATAACCCGGCCTCGCATGCGACGTGAGAATCAAACACCGCGTCCCCGGAGACGACACACTAACCCGTTCTGTCACCTCAATACCATCCAATCCCGGCATCTGAAGATCGAGTACGGCAACATCTGGCCTAAAGCGTTCAATCTGCGCTATAGCTTCCGCCCCTGAAGCGGCCACAGAAACAACCTCAATATCCGTCTGCAAGGCCAAAATCGCCTCAAGTGCATCACGGAGAAGAGTCTCATCGTCGGCAACGATAATGCGGATCGACGGGCCATTACCCGTAGGATCAGCCATCTCGGTCATCCTTTCACATCGGTATCGTGGAGTTGGTCGAGCGGAACCCACGCCGTGAGAACAAATTCGTCGCGCTCGCGATGCACACCAATATGCCCATCGAAAGATGAAAGACGCTCCGCAAGCCCGTCAAGCCCGGAACCCTTGCCGTCACCTTCCCGGGCACGATTATTCACGACGACGAGTTCCGCACCTTCGTCGTCGTAACGTACCGTAATCGTGCAGGTCGTGGCGTCAGAATGTCGCACCACGTTGGTTGCCGCCTCGCGCAGGACAAGAGCAAGCGGCTCACTCGCCTCAGCCGGGACGTTGCGTTCACCAGAAAAAGCCGTGGGAATACCCGCAGACGAGAGGAGAGAAAGCGCGCCGAGCACTTCAACAGAAAAATCCGGGCGACGATACTCCGCAAGAACTGCCCGCACTTCCTTGAGGGCGTCGTCCGCTAGTTGGTGCACTCGGCGGGCCTCATCCGCGGCACGCGGCGCCCCCTCTGCATCCGCCAACGCGGCAGCGAGCTCCGTTTTCACCGCCACAGCCGTGAGGGTCCGCCCGAAAACGTCGTGGAGGTCACGGGCGATGCGGAGGCGTTCGTCGGCAACAGCAAGCTCGGCCTGCATCGCCGAAAGGCGAACCTTCGTGCCGATCGAGTTCATCAGCGAAAAAGTCCAACGCATGAGGAGCGGAAAGAGACATACACCGACGAGCAGCCCCATAGTGAGGCCAAGGAGGAACGCCACATCGTAGCCGTCGTTGGAGAAAACTCTATGCCAAACGAAGCTCAGAGCTAGCCCGCAGATTGTGAGGATCGTTCCAGTGAAATACAGCGTCATGAAGGTGCGAGTGGAAGGAAGGGCTGCGACGACGCAGAGCGCAATCACTGCAACGACAGAGAGTGGGGCGCTGAGCACAAAGGACGCTTCAGGTGACTCGGCAATCGGCACAAGGAAGATAGCACTGACAAAGGCGGTGGCCGTGGAGAAAACACACCCTTGTCGCAACCACGACGGCAGTGGTTGCGGTAGCGCTTTCTCATTTTTCGGATAAAGAAACCGCGCAAAGATCGAACAAAAAACACATTCAAGAATGAGAGCCGGGAAAAAGACCCATGCTGTGAATGTCCACGACAGGTAATCCTCGGCCATGGCAGTCAGGAGAAGGACCCATGACGCGGACATGATATCGAGCGACCAGAGAGTGTAATTGCGAAAAGCTCTCGTGGCTGAGGTATTCTTCATGATCCCGCTCCGTATGGTCCTCAGTTGTCACCTCTAACGCTAGTCCACGACGACAGCCCTGCCTCCTCGCCGTGGACATTCGCCACCGCGCCGAGCTACCGGCGCTTAGCGAAGCGCATAGTGTGGCGTGCAAGAACACTAAGAAGTACCGACCACAGGGCCAGTACTCCTACAGGCTGCGCTGACGCCTCCCACGAGGAAAGAAACGTGAGACCTGCGTAGCCACCGTTCAGTGACACACCCGCGATGGCGATGCCAAGGAGATCAGACATGGCATACATCGGTGTCCACTCAACCATCGCCGCTACGTTATCCGGAAGGATGCTGAGAGGAATAACAGTGCCGGAGGAAGCCATGAGGAGCATAAGCCCAGGCATCGTGGAGTATTGAGCGCCCTCAACCGTCGCTGTCCACGTGGACGACCACGCAGCAAACGCAGTGAGGATGACGATCGCCCCAGTGACGGCAAGGACGATAAGGAGGACGTTAGTAAGAGCAGTAAAACTGCCGACAATCATGAGGACGACGAGGCCGATACCCACCTGGAGATACGCAACGATCGCTGAAGGAATGGACGCGCCGATAAGCGCCTCCCACGGGCTTGCCTCGCCGGTAGACATGCGTTGAAAGACGCCTTCTTCGCGTCTCGTCACGAAGATAACCGTGAGGTTGTAGTAAACGACGAGAAGGAGCGCCCACGTGGCAAGAACTTGAGTGATGACAGTGACGAAAGACGCTCCATCGAGGGACCTTCCAAAAAGTGGAGTGAAGACCGCAACCGTGGCAGGGGCGAGGAGAAGCGCTGTGGCAAGAATCGTCGGATTGCGCACAAACAGGAGAATTTCCGCGCGAGCAATAGAGAGTACACGGCGAATCCGTGAGGGGCGAGGGAACGTTGCAGGCACTGTCATGATTCTCCGTTTCTTAATTCTCGTCGCTCAGAGCGAGGAAGGCCTGCTCAAGAGAAGCTGATCGAGCGTCCATATTGGCAAGGTCAAGATTGTTGCGCTGCGCATAAGTGAGAAGGACAGTGAGTGTTTCTTGGAGATGAGACGTTGACATCGTCACCTTGCCGCGGTCTGCGTGGATTGGGGCGACGAGGTGCGGAAGTACCGTCTCAAGGTCGCGGAGAAGACGGGGGAGAGCGCCCTCGTCAGGTACGTGGAACATAATGAGCGAAGGTTGCGCCGCAACGATCTCGCTGAGGGTACCTTGTCGAGCAATTTTCCCATTTGCCATGATGAGGATCCGATCGGCGAGCTCCTCAGCTTCCTCAAGATAATGCGTGGTGAGGACGACGCTCGTGCCCTCGTCGAGCATGGACGTCACGAGTTCCCACGTGCGGCGCCGCGAAGCGGGATCGAGCCCTGTTGTGGGTTCGTCGAGAAAGAGGAGGCTCGGGCGCCCGAGAGTAGCAAGGGCCAAATCGAGGCGCCGCCGCTCGCCACCACTCAACGCCTTGACTCGGACATTCTCCCGATGCGTGAGATCGGTGAGGGTGAGCGCTTCGTCGATAGTGCGTGGCGCCGTGAGCGTTCCTGCCCACATCCGAAGGGTCTCTCGAACGGTGAGCGCTCCGGCAAAACCAGCCTCCTGCAGCATGATGCCCATATGTGGGCGCACGCGCTGCCTCTCGGCGAGAGGATCTGCGCCGAGCACACGGACTCGACCGGAGGTTGCGGGGGCTAGCCCTTCCACGACTTCAACAAGAGACGTTTTCCCCGCACCATTGACACCCAAGATAGCGACAAGCTCGCCAGGTTCAACCGAAAAGGAAACACCATTGACAGCGGTGAACGCTGCTCGTCCCTTCCCGTACGTGCGCGTGAGGTCTTCTACTTCGATAACCGGCATATCCGCTCCTGGATTCTCGCGATATATCAAGTATCGCGGCGAACGTGGCCGAATATGCCTGAATGCTGTCACTCCTTTGTGTGTGTTCTCAACAGGTTGGCGATGACAAATGTCATGAGCAAGTGGGGCCGGCGCGAAATACGCCGGCCCCACATTTTGCCTGAACAGTAAGTACTAGCTGTGCTTGCGCATACGAAGCATGACGATTCCCCCAGCGGTCAGGAGGACAACGAGCACCGCGGCACCGGCAACCGAAGCGCCCGTGAAGGCAAGCTTCGTTGCTTGACGCGGCGTAGCACTCGCGGTCGGCGCAGTGCTTTGCGTGACGCTAGGCTCAGCCGACGAGCTCGGCTCCTCCGAGGGTGCCCCGCTCTCGCTCGGCTCCCCGCTCTCGCTCGGCTCTTCGCTCGGCAGATCGTGTTGAGCGCGTGCCGTCAGCCACTTGTCAGGAGATAGGACACCGTCGACGAGGCGCGTTTCGCCAATACAGCCGACGAATCCCGCCTCGCGCTGGCCTGCATACGAACCTGCTCCCAGGACCCACGGCAGCCCGGTTGTTCCGACACCAACGGTATTGACTGTATTTCGCAGCACCGGAATGCCATCCACGTACATCGTCGTCGTCTTCGTCGCCGGGTCATTGACGGCAGCTAGATGAATCCACTCTCCAAAGTTGACGATTTCACCAGACCACGCGGACACATCCGAGGGTGGGTTCTGAGAATCGACGAACGTGAATTGAACTTCGGCGAGATTCGACATCGCCCATGCGAATGGCGGCTCCTCGCCTTCGGAGTCCTGGTATCCGGTCACGTGCTGGCGTTGACCGTCGCGGGTGAGCCATTGCATCCATCGATGGTCGGCGGCATTGAACGACGGATCGATTTTGACGAATGTTTCGAAGGTGAATCCGTCCTTAAATGTCGCGGAATTGGCTGCAGCATCGAGAGCTGTCGCGAAGAAGTTAGCGGTGTTCGTCGAACCGTCGGGGCCAGTGTTGCGCCCCGAACCACTGAAACACACCGATCCGGCGTCCGAGGAAAGAGCATCGTGGGATGTCGAGTATGTGACGTCAGAATCCTTGGCCACACCAGTCCCTGTGCCTCGCGTGAGTGTATTGCCGCCAGCGACATCGAAAATCGTCGAACCTACAGGAAGGACGGAGCCGTCGGCCACACCCTCACGAGCCATACGCCAGTGAGCAACAGTGCCAGGAGCAACGGGGTAATCGTTGGCATCTTGCGGCATAGTGGCGGAAGGGCTTTCCGGCGAGGTGTACACGCTTTGGATATCCGTGCGCAAGGCCTTCGTCGGAGATGTCGACGTGGCACCGTCGGACTTCAGCCCGGGGAAACGGGACGCGAAATCGAAATCCAGGGTGAACGACCTGTTCGCCGCAGTAGAGACAGCCTGATCGAAAGCTACGAGAGTAGTGCCCGGCTTCTCAAGAACCCACGGAGAGAATGTCGTCTGATGGATCTTCCCATTCGTCAGATCCAGCTCGACGAGGCCCATGTTTCCGTTGCCGCCGAGGTAATCCATCTGGTAATCCATGAGGACCTGGTAGACGGGGTGCCCGGCGTCATTTGTGCGCTTCCACGAAGTCGCACCGTGATGATGCCCGTTGTAGGTGAGGAACACCTGATCGTTAGGCGCAATGAGCTCGTTCCAGATCTTTTCGCCGAACGCTGTGGGCTCCGGTGTTACCGCATCGGAGGCGACGTTGATGAGCTGGTGTGAGGTGAGGATCGTCGGCACGCCGGGGTGCTTGTCGATGACCTTTTGCGCCCATGCAATAGCGTTGTCCTGCGCCTGCCAGGAGAGGGCAAGGATAAGAAAATCCTGGCCATCAACGTTAAGTATGTGGTATTCGTGGGCGCCGGTTTCTGGGTCACGCCCACCAAACGTTGAATTCTGTTCGGCACGTGAGGCGGGGAAGGTTTGAGTGAAGCGCCCGTAACCGACCGGATCGGTACTTGACGCATCCACGCCAACATCGTGATTTCCTGCAAGGATAGAGTAGGGCTGCTTCGCCTTTTCGAGGATATTCATTGCGGCATCGGCATTTGCCCATTCGTAATCCTGATTGACGCGATCGACGACGTCGCCAAGGTGAAGGGTCATCTGGATGTCGTACTTCGCGGCGTTATCGACGATCCACTGCGTTTGAGCACGGAAAGGCTCAGAGTTGAATCGGGCGTACTGATTGTCCGCACCCTCGGTGTAGTAGCGAGAGTAGAACTGCGTATCGGGGAGGATTGCGAGGGAAAAACGAGAAGCCTGGGAATCGAAGGTCGGATCACTTGTGAATTGTGGTGTTGTGGTCGTGAGAGGTTCCGCCTGCGACATCTGAGGGATTGAGAGCGCAATCCCCAGCGCGGCGACGGCGCTCATATAGCGCTTGAAGTGAGCCATCAGAGGCCTTTCTACAGTCGTAGTCGTGACGATTATTCGTTCACCTCAACCGAGGCTACGAACACAACGTGACTGGTAGATGAACTGTGGGCGACGAAGGCAACAACAGTTCGTGGCTCTACATGATGCGGCAGAAAGAGCTCACCGTGAGGCAGGAGAGGGCTGGCTTATTCCTCCTCGTCCTCGGGCAACCACGCTAAGCCCGGCACGCCCCATTCGAGTGCGCGAGCCACTCCGCGAGCCTCACTCTGGTAAGGCTCAATGAGGCGATTGATGTACACGACGCCATTGAGGTGGTCGAATTCGTGCTGCATGATGCGGGCGCGCCACCCTGTCACATCAATGGATACAGGCTCCCCTTCGAGATCGATGCCGGTCACTCGCACGTGATGTGCTCGTCGCAACGGGAACTGCTCGTCAGGGAAGGAGAGGCAACCTTCCGTTTCTGTGGCAGGGTCAGGTTCGCCAGGCTCGAGTGGCTCCATCCATAGCTCGGGGTTGATGACGACTCCGCGCCATTCAGGTTCGTCTTCTTCCTTGTAGGTGTATACGTAAATTCGTAATCCCACGCCCACTTGTGGGGCGGCTAAGCCGACACCTGGCGCGGCATCCATCGTGTCGTACATATCCGCGACGAGGGTACGGATATCGTCGGTGATTTCCTCAACGGGAAGGGCCGGCTGGTGGAGGACGGGGTCGCCCCAGATGCGAATGGGAAGAATAGCCATGATGTCAGGGTAGCGTGCCCGTAGGGATTCGTCGTCGTTTGCTCGCACGGGGGAACGACACAACGTCGATCCTCCAGCGGCGCGATAACGCCATTCTGGACGCAGGATGTGGCGCTGGGAACAAACAGGCTAATCTGGGGCGGTGAGTACAGAGCAGCGTGGCGAACTTCGCCGCAACTTGAAAAACCGCCATATGCAGATGATTGCCCTTGGTGGGGCGATTGGCACGGGCTTGTTCTACGGCTCAGCTTCGTCGATCTCGCTGGCGGGGCCGTCGATTCTTGTTGCTTACCTTATCGGTGGTGCCGTCATCTTCCTCATCATGCGTGCATTGGGCGAGATGTCCGTGGCAAATCCTGATTCGGGAGCATTTTCGCGGTACGCCTACCAGAACTGGTCGCCGCGAGCGGGTTTCATTTCCGGGTGGAACTACTGGTTCAACTACGTGCTTGTCGCGATGGCAGAGCTGTCGGTCGTCGGCCTGTATATCAACTACTGGTTCCCGAACGTTCCGGCGTGGGTGACTGCTCTCGTCTGCGTCGTTGTTATCACTGCGATTAACCTCGCGAGCGTGGGCGCTTTTGGTGAGTTCGAGTTTTGGTTCGCCCTTATCAAGGTTGTTGCTGTGATCGGCATGATCGTGCTCGGCGTGGTCGTCGTGATCGCGGGAATTAACAATAATCCCGATCTTCCCGATCCGTCCTTCAGTCATTTGTGGGCCGATGGTGGCTTTTTCTCGATGGGCGTGGGTGGCCTTGCCCTTGCGCTTGTGCCCGTGATGTTCTCGTTTGGTGGTGTCGAGCTTATTGGGATCACAGCTGGCGAGGCCGACGACCCGACCCGTTCCATTCCGCGCGCCATCAATCAGATCGTGTACCGCATCCTCATTTTCTATATCGGTTCGCTTGCCGTCATCATGTCGGTGATCCCGTGGACGCATATCAACGGGGAGTTGAGCCCCTTCGTCCAGATCTTCGACAACGTTGGGGTCACGTTTGCTGCTCACATCCTCAACTTCGTCGTACTCACTGCTGCGATTTCCGTATACAACTCAGGTCTGTATTCCAACGGGCGGATGTTGTACTCGCTCGCTCAACAGGGCAATGCGCCGCGCTTCCTTGGCAAGCTCTCGCGGTGGGGTGCCCCGACGAATGCCATCCTCGCTTCGTCGGCCGTGACGCTTGTGGCTGTCGTGGTTGTCTTCCAGTGGCCGGATTTCGCCTTCCAGTACATGATGTCGATTGCGCTCATTGCCGGAATTATCAATTGGACGATGATTATGATTACGCAGGCGTATTCGCGCAAGAAGATGAGCGACGACGAGGTTCGCTCCTTGCGTTTCCCGCTGCCTGGTGGGATGGCTGCGACGGTCTTCGTGCTGGTTGCGCTCGCGGCAATTGTCGTGCTGATGGCCTTCTCACCGGCCTACCGGACTGCTGTCATCATCGGACCGATCTGGCTCATCGTCCTCATCGTGGCGTATGAGGTCAAGCGCCGCCGTTCGGGAGAGTAAGCCGGATGGAGCGCACTCTATGACGGATGTCATGGAGTGAATACAGACAAGCGACACTACCGGCTCATCCTGCATCTTCGCAGGATTGAGTCAT
This sequence comes from Arcanobacterium haemolyticum, assembly GCA_021532125.1. Taxonomy (GTDB): domain Bacteria; phylum Actinomycetota; class Actinomycetes; order Actinomycetales; family Actinomycetaceae; genus Changpingibacter; species Changpingibacter haemolyticus_A. The sequence continues at coordinate 169,052 of JADYUX010000003.1, read as the reverse complement.
GGACACATACGCAGTTGAGGTCGCGGGCCTCTCGAAGTCTTTCCGGGACGTCGTGGCTGTTGAGGATGTCAGTCTGACGGTGCCGAGGGGCGAGATCGTCGCCCTCCTTGGGAAGAATGGTGCCGGAAAAACAACGCTTATCGATCTCACACTCGGACTGCAGAAACCGGACGCAGGATCGTCGAAGATTCTCGGATATCACCCCCGGGAAGCGATACGGCGCTCGCTTGTTGGCGTCGTGAATCAGACCGGTGCCCTCCTTGAGGATGCGTCGGTCGGGCAGGCTGTTTCTCTCGTCTCCGCGTTGCATCCATATTCGCTTGATATGCGCACAGTTCTCGCTGAGGCCCATCTTGAACATCTTGCCAAGCGGGGTATTCGGAAACTATCGGGTGGTGAACGCCAGAGGGTACGCCTAGCACTCGCCCTCATCCCAGACCCGGAAATACTTATTCTCGACGAACCGACAGCAGGCATGGATGCCGTAGCGCGACGTGATTTCTGGGCACTTATGCGTACCCAAGCTGAGCATGGCCGCACGATCATTTTTGCCACGCACTATTTGGCGGAAGTCGAAGACTTCGCTCAGCGCACAGTCATCATGAAAGACGGACATATCGTCGCTGACGGCTCAACGGATAGCTTACGAGCACGATCGGCGCTTAAAACCTTGTCCATCCGTGTTGCTCGCGACCAGCGTGAGAACGTGCGCCGCCAGCTCACCGAGCTATCGGACATCACCTCCTCGTGGGATGCGAGTGATAGTGAGCGCGATGCGCTCCTCACTGTCCACGGTGCGCACCTGGACGATGCGGCACGGCTCCTTCTCAATATCCCCGGTGCCCACGATCTTGAAATCACGCCTGCGTCGATGGAGGAAACGTTCGCCAAGTTCACTGACTGATCGTTCGTCGCCGTTCTCATCACGACAAAGATTTCTAAGGATTTCTCATGACTGCGCTACACGTACTGTCACCCATTCCCGCGTCAGATGTTTCCCCACAGACTGCTTATCTTTCACGTCAAGCTGCAAGTCCATGGCACGGTTTTATCGCCCTCACGGGCTTTGCCTTTTGGAAACACATAACAAATGTGTTCTCTCTTGTTTTCGCGGTGGCTATCCCCGTGTTCATGTATCTTATGTTTGGCCCAGGCCAGGAGTATTCAGATGTGTGGACCGGGCGGGCGAACGTAGCAGCAACCGTGCTCGTCTCGATGGCGGCCTACGGCATGATCATTTCCACGTCGATGGCAGGGACGAACCTGGCCCTCGAACGAAGTTCAGGTGTCGCGCGCCTATTTGCTCTCACACCCGTCGGAGATTTCCAGATGATCCTCTCGCGGATCATCGCAGCGATGTTCGTCAACCTGTTCGTCATGGCGATCGTATATGCCGTGGGGTACACAAATGGTGCGAGCATGTATGCGGGTGCCTGGCTCGCCTCGTTCGGCATTATCGTAGCGCTGGCGCTTTTACCAGCAGCTATTGGTGTGGCCTGTGCGTGCGTCTTTCGCTCAGATGCGGCGTTCAGTGTCTCCAGCGCCGTGATCTTCCTGTCGTGTTTTGCCTCGGGAATGTTCATACCGATCGACCAGATGGGAGAGTTCTGGGCAAACTTAGCGCCATGGACACCGACCTACGGCATCGTCCAGATGACACATCTCCCGCTCTATTCAGAAGCAAGCTGGGAATGGTCGTGGATGGCAAATTACGCCGGTTGGCTGCTTATCTTCGCAGCGATAGCGACAATAGCGAATCGCCGGCATACAACACGGTAAAGACGACGAAGGACGAGCCGAAACCCGTCCTTCGTCGTCAGATACATCGTCAACAGCACCTAAAGTGCCCCAGCATGAATGTCTTACTCAGCCGATTCAGCGCTCGTCGATCCCTGAATCGAATCGATGACCTTCGGGCGCCTCGCTGCGATGTAAGGAGTTTCTCCCACGATGGCGTTGTGGGAGCGCCAGCCAATGTATTTGAGGCTGAGATTCGTCATCGTCGCGAAACGGTTGCGGTTGCCGAGAAGCTGCGCCACATGGACACCTACCCAGATTGCCCATGCTGGGAAGCCCTTCAAGCGTGGAAGCCCCGAGATTTGTGCAATGGCCGAGGCGCGGCCGATCGTCGCCATCGTTCCCTTATCGACATAACGGAAAGGCGTAGGCTCGTCCTTTCCGGCAAGCTCCGCCTTGATAACCGAAGCAACGTGCTGCCCGCCCTGCATAGCGGGCTGGGCAAGTTGTGGCAGCGGATTGTCTGGGTTAACGGAGATGTCACCCACGGCAAAAACATTGCGGAAGCCGCGAACACGCTGGTGTTCGTCGACCTCGATGCGCCCGCCGCGCCCCTGGGGAAGATTCCAGTTGGCGACAGATGCATGCGCCGTGACACCCGAGGCCCAGATAACGAGCTCAGAATTGAGAAACTCTTGCGTGCCATGAGATTCGACGACGACGCCGTCTGCACGCACTTCCTTCACTGCCGTGCCCAGACGCAAATCGACACCGCGCTTCTCCAACGATTCCTTGGCGTAGTCGCGAAGCGAAGCGTGGAACGGGCCGAGGACGTTGGGGGACATCTCGACGAGCGTGATGTGGATCTTCGCCGGATCAAGCTCCGGGTACGTGACAGGCATATCGAGATTGCGCATCTCCGCGAGCGCACCTGCAGTCTCCACGCCGGTAGGCCCGCCACCCACGACGACGATTCGCAGATCTTCGACATCGTCGGAGTTCATGGCGGCGTCCTCAAGCTTGGCGAAAAGCTTGTCGCGGATGCGCAAGGCATGAGAGCGGCGGTAGAGGGGGTAGGAGTTTTCTTCGGCTCCGGGGATGCCGAAGAAGTTTGCCGTGACGCCCGAGGCGACGACGAGGTAGTCGTACTTCACGGTGACATTGCCATCGAGAGTGACTTCGCGGGCGTCATGATCGATTGCTTCGACAGTTCCGCGGACGAAGCGCACATTCTTCTGGTTGGAGCGCACAGCGCGCAAGAACCACGTGACATCGCCGGGATTCAAGGCGGCTGTTGCGACCTGGTAGATGAGTGGTTGGAAAGTGTTGTACGTGTGACGATCGATGAGGGTGATATCGACATCTGCATGCCGGAGCTTGCGAACCGTGTTCAGGCCAGCAAATCCTCCGCCGATAACGACGACGTGGGGACGGGTGGTACGAGGGAACGTATCTCGGCTATTCATGCTCCCAAGCCTATCGGCGTTATTTAGCGCCGAACATAGGGTAAGGGAGTGCTAACTATCACGATGATTTCGCCTACAATCTGGTGACTTTGTCCGCGAAATATGAGTGAGAACTGGCCTCCGCCGTTAACGGCCAATCGTCGCTCCCATCACCACATGCGGCAAGGAAAACCGAAGAAGAAGCCGGCCAACGTAAGATCAGAACAGAGAAAAGGGGAAAGCATGCCAGAGGACAAGCCGCAACCCACACTATTCGGCCAGCCCATTTATCCGTCGTCGCTACTATGGGCAGGCCCCTTCCTCGTGTTTTTTGCCTTCCCCATCGGCGAAATCTACAAACACCTTGACGGCCGGCGGGCCGCCAGCCTCTACGCGCTCATCGGTCTCATGGTGATCGTCTACGTGTGGATATGGCTCCTCAACGAGCCGGCACCAGCGGCACCGTCGCGCTCACATATTCGTCGTTACGCCGCGATGCTTACCCTCCTCACGCTCATCCAAATCGCTCTGTGGATATTTGTCCATGAGGCGGGCGGTTCAGGAGGGGCCTACCTCCTCTCCTTTGTTGTCTCAGCGACAGCTCTCCTCTCTCCGCGCCGGTATATGTACGTGCTGAGTGGGCTCGTTGGCGTTCTCGCTTTTATTGAAGTCCTCATCTTCGCTGAAACCGAATCCTTCGCGGCGTTCATCACTGTCTTTATGACAGCAACCGTATGCCTCGCCTCCAGGTATTCCATCGACCGAGGGCGCGTCATTGAGGAAGAATATCGGCAAGCGGCGGTGCTCGCCCACGAACGCGAGCGCACGCGCATCAGCGCCGACCTCCACGACATCCTCGGCCAGAGCCTCACAACAATCACAATGAAAGCCGACCTCGCTGGACGCCTCCTCGACGCCGGAAAAACAGAAGAAGCACGAGGAGAAATCGACGATCTTGTGGACATGTCCCGCACAGCACTCGCCGACGTTCGCGAAGTCGTCGCCGCCAACCGAGCCCTCACCCCAGCAAGTGAAATCGAAGCAGCCACCGTCTTGCTCCGTGCCGCAGACGTGCGCCTCACTGTTATCACCGAAGGTGAACCACCCGAAGGAACGTGGGCAACGCTCGTCGCCCACACCATCCGGGAAGGTTGCGCCAACGCCATGCGCCACTCACGGCCCAGCGAAGTCATCGTGGAAATTCGCGACAACGGTGTGCGCATCACCAATGACGGAGTCAAAGCCGCCACACGATGGGGCCCACTCCTCGCCACGATGACCCCAACACACGACGTCCAGATCGGCACGCTCAACACGACCCACGGTGGAACCGGACTCGACGGCTTGCGCACCCGGATCGCCGGACGCGGCACCCTCACATGGAGCGAACAAGGCGACTCATGGATTCTCGATCTCACACTCGGCAGTGAAAGGACACAGCAATGAGTGCAGAAACCGTGCGGGTGCTCGTCGTCGACGACCAAACAATGATCCGTGGCGCACTCGCAAGCCTCCTCGAACTCGACGATGACATCCACGTGGCAGGACAAGCGGGAAATGGCCGCGAAGCTCTCGATTTTCTGAGCAAAGCTCGCGGACGCGGCGAAAGTATCGACGTTGTCCTCATGGACGTCGAAATGCCCATCATGGATGGCATTGAAGCCTGCGAAGCCGTCACACACACGTACGCGCCAACCCGCGTCCTCATCCTCACGACATTCGGCCGGCCCGGATACGTCCAACGCGCCCTCGATGCTGGAGCCTCCGGTTTCATGGTGAAAGATGCTCCATCGGAGCAGTTGGCCGACGCTGTTCGTCGCATCCATGGTGGAGACAAGGTCATGGACCCCATACTCGCTGTCGAGACACTGACGAAAGGGACATCACCGCTGACGGATCGAGAAGTCGATGTGCTGAGAGCCGTTGCCGAGGGCGGAACAATCGCCGACATCGCGCACGACTTGGTGCTAAGCCAGGGGACTGTGCGCAACTACGTCTCGGCGGCTATGGCGAAAACACAGGCACGCACGCGTGCTGAGGCTGTGCGTATCGCGCGTGACGCGGGGTGGCTGTGAAGCGCAGGGAGTGAGGAACTCACGAGGCCGCCGAGTATGGGGAGCACGCGATGCGCTCTCGGATTTTGTCGTATGAGCGTGCCAGAATGACATCAGCGAGGACAACAAGCGACGAGGAAAAGGAACGTGATATGCGTATAGCGCTAGTTTTGGGTTCCGGCGGCGCCCGCGGATACGCCCATATCGGGGTCATTGACGAATTGAAAGCGCGCGGACACGAGATTGTCACCATCGCAGGGACATCCATGGGAGCTCTCATCGGTGGTCTTGAGGCATCGGGGAGCCTTGGAGAATTTAAGGAATGGGCCCTCAAACTCAACCAACTTCAAGTGTTCCGGCGCGTAGATTTTTCCTTCGCCGGTGCGGGCATGGTGCGCGGAGATCGAATCATTGACGAGATTGACACCTTCTGGAAAGGCGCTCGCATCGAAGACTTGCCGATCCCATTTACGGCAGTGGCATGTGACGTCACTGCTCAACGCGAAGTATGGTTCCAACGCGGCCCCGTGGCTTCGGCAGTCCGAGCTTCCATTGGCATCCCAGGAGTCTTCACCCCTGTCTCGATGCGTGGACATACGCTCGTCGACGGCGGCGTGGTGAACCCCGTCCCCATCGAACCCACCTTCTCAGTCCACTCAGATGTCACGGTTGCCGTCTCCCTTGCCGGGCGCCCTGGGCTCATCCAACCGGCGCTCTCACTTACGGATGCTGGCGATGTCCATGAGGAAACCGGATCAAAGTTTCCCGGCGCTGGCATAGCAGAAACACTGAAATCGGTCTCCGCCCGTTTCTTCGGAGGACATGACGACGAAGAAGAATCACACCTAGGTGAATTCGTCACACAGAGCGAAAGCGAAGGCGACCTCATCGAACGCAACTCAAGTTTCACAAGCACAACCGAAGTGCTCCTTGATTCCTTAGCCACGATGCAGGGCATGATCGAACGATACCGAGCCGCAGCTAGCCCCGCGCAAGTGACGATTTCAGTTCCGGAAGATAGCGCCGGAACACTCGAGTTCCACCGCGCGGGAGAACTCATCGAGCTAGGGCAAGGTCTAGCTGAGGAAGCATTCGACCGTGCTGGGATCTAGCACCAGGATGTGCGGCGAAATGCCCACAAATTCTGAATTTGTGAAGGCGCACGAGACACTCGTTCTCACAAGGGGATGAGCCACGAGAAGCGAACAAATGGCGTATTCTTGACTCTTTGTTAGGGATGAAGTGGGGTTTTCCTCAAGAAACGCTCATCCGCCCCGTCCACACAGCTGGCGGTTCGCGGACGAGACGTAACCGAATAATCCTGGAGGCTGGCGTGTCAGAACACCACGACGTTGTTGAACAAACCGAGGCTGAAAAGAACCAGCTTCAGCGCTCCCTCAGCAACAGACACGTCCAGCTCATCGCCATCGGAGGTGCCATCGGAACAGGTCTCTTTATGGGATCAGGCCGTTCCATCTCCGTAGCCGGACCATCAATCGTCGTCGTGTACGCAATAGTCGGCTTCATGCTCTACTTCGTCATGCGTGCCATGGGAGAGCTCCTCCTCTACAAACTCGAATACCGAACGTTCCAAGATTTCGTCACAGATATCCTCGGGCCGTGGGCAGGATTCGTCGTCGGATGGTCGTACTGGCTCTGCTGGGTCGTCATTGGAATGACCGATATCATCGCGATCGTCGACTACTGGAACTTCTGGGTCAAGGATCACGCCCTCGCCGTCGCACTAGCTATCGGGCTCATGCTTGTTCTTCTTGCCATGAACCTCCTGACAGTCAAACTGTTCGGTGAGCTCGAATTCTGGTTTGCTCTTATCAAACTTGTCGCAATCGCGGCGCTCGTCGTCACAGCGATCATCATGATCGTCACCGGCTTCGAGCACGACGGTGTCCACGCCTCCGTCACCCACCTATGGAGCCACGGAGGAATCTTCCCCACAGGATTCGTCGGCTTCGTCGGTGGATTCCAGCTTGCGATCTTCGCCTTCGTCGGAATCGAGCTCGTCGGCGCCACCGCTGCAGAAACGAAAGATCCCCACGTCACCCTCCCTCGCGCAATCAACGCAATTCCTGTGCGCGTGCTCCTTTTCTACGTGGTGGCACTCGCGGCAATCATGTCGATCACGCCGTGGAACAACGTTGATCCCGAACATTCGCCCTTCGTCGAACTCTTCAATCTCGTCGGGCTTGTGGCTGCGGCATCAGTCATGAACTTCGTCGTTCTCACTTCAGCAGCCTCCTCATGCAACTCCGGTGTCTACTCCACATCGCGAATGCTCTACAGCCTTGCCCGGCGCGACATGGCCTCGTCGGCATTCCGGAAAGTCTCGAAGAACGGCGTCCCCTGGCCCGGGCTTGTGCTCACCATCGTCATGATCTGCTCGTCGCTCATCCTCACGGCGAACGGCTCAGTGATGCGGGCATTCACCATCATCACCACGGTTTCCTCCGTGCTCTTTATCGTGATCTGGTCGATCATTCTCTGCGCCTACATCGTGTATCGCCGCAGGTTCCCCGAAGCGCACGCTGCCTCGACCTACAAGATGCCGGGCGCTTCCTTCATGCCATGGGTCGTACTTGCCTTCTTCGTGTTTATCCTCGGCGTGCTCACGCTTGATCCCGATACGCGGGTAGCCGAAGCGGTCATGCCGCTGTGGTTTGTCGTGCTCTTCGTCATGTGGCGCCGCGTGCGCGGACGGATCGACAAGGGCGGGACGAACGCCGATCCTGAAGCGCTCGACGTCGATGTCGCATAGGCGGGAAAGGATGCTGCGGTAAGTGCCGCGCGCCGGATACCGGCGCGGCGTTGCCGAGGCGTAGATGATGCAGCGTTGCGTAGGCACGCCGCGGCGTCTATGCCCATGGCTCACCGGAATACGGCCTTTACCGCGCCTCGCTTGCGCTAGCCTCGTCGGCGTACAGCTCCGCGATCACATCCTTGAAGTGCTTGACGACGTGAGAACGGCGAATCTTCAAGGTTGGTGTCGCTGTGCCTTCATCCGGGGTCATCTCGGCGTCGAGGATGGCGAAACGCTTGACCGTCTCCCACCTGCCCAGATGAGAATTCGCCGCATCCACGTCGCGCTGAACAGCGGCACGAATCTCTGGCAGGCGCACGGCGTCGGAATAGCTGAGATCTGCATATCCGTGTGCCTTCGCCCAAGCGTTCACCCAATCGGGATCGAGGGATAGGAGCGCCACACAGAACTTGTGGCCTTCACCCACAACGACGGCTTGCGAAATTGCCGACGAATTCGAGGTGATCATGGATTCAACTTCGGCAGGGGAGACGAACTTGCCGTTCGATGTCTTGATGACGTCCTTGATTCGGTCGGTGATGTAGAGGAAACGATCCTTGTCGAAGAAGCCGACATCGCCTGTATGGAACCAGCCATCTTCGATCACTGACGCGGTGAGTTCGGGATCGTTGTGGTAGCCGCGCATAACGCATGGGCCTTTGACGAGGATCTCGCCAGTTTCCGGGTCGATGCGTGCAGCAGAGCCTGGGATAATCTTGCCGACTGATCCGAAGGTCAATTCCTGTACCCGGTTGTAATAGGTGACGGCGGCTGTTTCCGTCACGCCGTAGCCTTCGAGAAGCGGAATACCGAGGTTAAAGAACCAGCGTTGCAGCTGCGGATTGAGTTTTGCGGAACCTGAGATGAGGAAGTCGAGGCGTCCTCCTAGTTGCTGACGAACTTTCGAGTAGACAAGCTTGTCGGCCAGGGCGTATTTGGCTGCGAGGATGCCCGGCATGGCGAGTCCGCGAGAACGGTAGGGGAAGGATTCTTCGCCTACCGCCATAGCCCAGTCGATGATCTTCCGTTTCGGTGAGCCTTCTGGTGCGGCGCTGAGCACCCCTGCGCGAACTTTCTCGAAAATGCGCGGCACACCGCACATGAGGGAAGGTTTAAGCGTGCCGAGATTCTCGACGATCTTGTTGATTCGCCCGTCGATTGCGTTGATTGTTCCCGTGTAGAGGCTGATGAGGAGCATGCACTTGCCGAAGGCATGGGAGAGAGGCAACCAGATGTAGTGGATCTGGCGGTCACGGATGGAATCGTTCGCGCCCCAGCCTACGGCCTCATAGATCCACGTTCCTTGGGTGATCTCAACTCCTTTCGGGCGCCCGGTGGTGCCCGATGTGTAGATGATCGTCGCAAGAGTGTCGTGGTTGGTCGCGTCCTGGGCGGTGCGGACGCACGTGGGGTCGTCGGCAAGTTTCTTTCGGCCAAGGGCTTCGAGGTGTGACCAGGAGATGATCCGGGGATCGGAGAATTCGTCGGAGGATGAGGCATGCTCGTCCATGACGATGATGTGGCGGATGCGGTCGGCGAGATCAGTGTGGACGGTGATTTTCTCGACGATTGCCTTATTCTGCGCGAAGACGGTGACGGAATCGGCGTCGTCGAGGATGAAATGCACATCGTCTTCGCGGGTGTTGGGGTAGATGGTGTTGGTGGTGATGCCGACTGTCGACATGGCGAGGTCGGCAACAACCCAGCGGATTGATGTTGCCGAGCAAATCGAGGCGACCTCTCCAGGCTTGATACCAAGGGCGAGAATTCCGGCTGCCACGCGGTGTGTCCAGGTGCGGAATTCGGACCACGTCATTTCTGTCCACGTGTCATGTTTGTCGGGGAACATCCAGCCGATTTGGTTGGGGAGGCGGTCTGCCCGGTCGTCGATTGCGGCGCCGATGTTGGGCCACATGGAGTCAAATGCCTGTTCAATGGATGGGGTCATGCCTTCGGGAACAAATGCTGCAGCCATGATGTCAGGTTACGCCGATTGGTGTGTTTTGGGTACGAGGCCGGGCGCTTTCGGCCGCGATACAATGACGGAATGGAGATTCGTTCGGCTCGGCCTAGAGATGTAGACGATATTGCCCACCTGTTGACGGAGTGTTTTATCGACGATCCTGTGCTTGCTGAATATGTGAGACGGTCACGGGATCCGGAGTTGGCGCTCCGTCGCTATTTCACGACGGAGCTGAAGAAGTTTTATATGCCGAAGGGCGTTGTCGATGTGGCGCGCGATGGCGGGAAGTTGTTGGGTGCGGCGTTGTGGGCGCATCCGGATCAGCCGATGAGAAGGCGCGACGAGCTTCGGATGCTTCCGGGGGTTGTTCGGGCGCTTGGTCGTAACTATCCGCGCGTGCGTTCCTTTGACGCGTATGATGCGGCGGCCGAGCCGGGATTCCGCCATTGGTATTTCTATACGCTGGTGGTTTCTCCTTCTGCACAGGGGCAGGGGATTGGTGGCGCGTTGCTTGATAGGGGTATTGAGCGCGCGGGTGGTGATCCTATTTATTTGGAGTCGACGACTCCTGATTCTCGTCGTTTGTATGAGAGGAAGGGTTTTATTCCGTTGGGAGAGATTCCTTCGCCTAATCCGAATAAGCAGACGGGCATGTGGCATCCGGGTAATCTGTCATAGCTCCCGGCGGGCAAAGTTCCACATTCCGCAAAGAAGCAGCCCGAAGCTGAGCGTTGCACCGGTGAGTGCTGGGATGAGGAGAGAGGTGTGGCCGGCCTGAGCTAAGTGGGACGGTGCGGCCAAGAGGCCGGCGGGGCTCCAGGTAGCAGTTTTCTCGAAGGTACTCAGGATAGAGAGTGCGAGGTAGAGGGTGATGGTGGCTCCTGCAGCTCCGAGGGTCGAGCCGAGTATTGCCGAGAATCCTGTGGCTGTCGCAAGAAAGAGTAGCGCGCATAATGCCCAGGCGGTGCTTGCGTAGAGTAGCGGAGAAAGTGGTGCGTCTGTGAAGAACAGGCGTGTACCTGCGTAAAGGGCGCCGGTGGCGAGCGCGAAGCTGGCGATGATCGGTAGGGCGCGTGCTACGAAGGCTGCGAAGGGTTGTGCCCAGCGTGGAACAGGACGTGTGGCGAGGAGGGCGGCTTGCCCGTCCGAGATTAGTGAGGATGTAGCGCCGGCCCCCGTGAGGATGACGACGAAGATGCCGATTTGGCTGAGGTTCTTGACCCACTGAAGGTAGGACTGCTCCCACGAGGGTTCGGGGATGAGCCCGGCGGTCGAATCTCCGAGGATTGCTCGCAGGAGCTCTTGTGAATACCGTGCTGTGAGCAGTGAAAGTATTGCGAGGGCGACGAAGGTGAGCGCTGGCACCCAGGAGAGCCAGGTGTGGCGCACGGTCGTGAGCTCTAGGCGGAGGAGTGCTTTCATGAATGTGACTCCTCGCTCGTAAGCCTGAGGAACACATCTTCGAGGCTGGGTTCTTCGGGGATGATGGCGTTGATGGGGGCGTGGAGTGCAGCCGCAATTTCGGGAATTCGATGGGCTGCGGCTGCCTCGTCGTGAGTGCGCACGTGAAGGTTCCCGTCGCTGATAGATACGTGTGAGCACCAACTTTCGGCCTTGATGGCTGCGGACAGTTCGGTGGCGGCGGGGGATTCAATTCGTAATTGTGGTTCGGATTGCGTCCGGAGAGCGGTTATCGGTGCTGAGGTGAGGACACGGCCGCGGTTGAGCACAACGGCGTGAGTGCACAGCGTCTGAACCTCGGCGAGATTATGGGAGGAGATGAGCACGGTGCTGTGTGCGGCGCATTGCCGAATAATGTCGATGACGTCGTGGGCATGGCGTGGATCGAGTGCTGAGGTGGGTTCGTCGAGGACGAGGAGTCGCGGGGAGCTCATGAGCGCTTGGGCGAATCCTAGGATTTGGCGCATTCCTCGCGAATATGTGCGCACCGGTTCCTGGTTGCCTGCAAGCCCGATGGCTTCCAGCAGTGCGGCAATGCGGGATCTGGCCGCACGTGAGGAAACGTTTTCTAGTTCAGCGCATGCGGTGAGATACTGCGCCGCACTCATCCACGCAGGGAAGGAAGGAACATCGGGAAGATATCCGATGTTGCGGCGCACGTGAAGGCTCCCGGGCTGTGCGCCGAGCACACGGACTGTCCCACTGTCGGAGCGGGCAAGGCCGAGCAAGATACGGAGGGCGGTGGTCTTACCAGCCCCATTGGGGCCGAGAAGGGCGCAAATAGATCCTTCTTCGACATTGAAACTGACATCGTCTAGTGCGATCGTCTTTCCAAATGTGCGGGTGACTTGTGCGAAGGAGAGAGCGGACACGGCGATCCTAACGGTGAGAATTCTGGTGAATGCCACTGTTTGCCGGGGTCGTTGGCGCAGGCTCGGGATCCGAGTAGAGGAGCGTGGCGAGTTCCGTGGCGGAATGTGTACTGCTTGATGATGGAGAGGGAGATCCCTCTAAGTTGCGTGCACGAGCTGTCTCCCGTGATCGGTGTGCACGAGCCATTCGTCGCGTTCGGACGATGATGAAGATGAGAGGCCCGATGGTGTTGGCGAGGAGAATGACGGCGAGCCACACATATTTTGGGTCAGAGCCGAAGATGGCGGGCGGTGTGCGGAACCAGAGTACGAGGGCGGAGGCGAGGAGCAGAATCTGGAATGCCACAGCGGTGATGAGTGCGTACCGGATACCCGGACTCATCTGAGCCCAGGCGAGGTTTGCTGTGATCGACGCAAGGGCGGGCGTGAGGTGCATGGCCAACTTCCTTCGTTATCCCTGTGGCTTATTTTGTGCGTGTTGGGTGACTCGCGAGCGCCCGATGCGCACGAGAGCGATGGGCAGTTGCGTGTCGATAAGGACGGTGGAGAACCCTCCCAGTGCGAGGAGCTTGCCGGACGTGTGATTGTTTTCGGTTTTCAGGGCGGCGTAGGAGTTGAAAGCGAATGCGGTGTTGAGGGAGTTCGCCATAGCGATCCGAGAGATCTGGTCGCGTTTCCCGGCAGGTCGAACAAAAACGAGAGCGCTAATAATGGCGGGGAACGCCGCTGCTATCACTGCTCCAAACCGTAATGGCCAGTAGCGCTTTACTCGACCACGGATGGTGGTGGAGAGGAGCTGTGCTTTCCCGCGCCGGGTAGCAGCTATGACGAGTGCCGCATTCATTGCTGCGAGGGCGGCAGGGCTCCATCGGAGCATCGTCAGGAGAAAGTGCGGGATAGCGTTGAGGACTTCGTCGTCCACATCGTCGGGCCGAAGAATTCCTGTCTTCACCGCAAGTGCACCAATGTTGATGTCCCATCCTGCTCCTAGCCTTCTCGGGACGAAGATGCGCGGGTCTTGGAGGTTCCATGTGGAGTCGGTAAGGCTGTATTTTCCGGGAAAGTCGATATGAAGTTCGGGATTGTCGGTTTCGGAAACGTCGGAGAGCGACTCGCGGATGTGCTCGACCAGTTCCTCTGGCGAGCCGAATGATTCAAGCGGCGTGCCGTCGGCAAGGAGTGACGAGATGTCGCGCAGTATGTCGGCGCGACCACCGGGAGAAAGCTGGGCTGAAAGCTTCGTTTCGAGAAGCGCGGCGAGTTCGGTGAGGAACACTTCGTTGTCGAGTTCTGTGCTGCCTGCCGAGTTTTTCCCGTGATCTGGTTGGGTGTCTGGGCTAGGGGTTGCGTGGGAGTTAGTCATGATGGTCCTTCAAGAGCGAGTCGAGGGCGACGACGAGGGTGCGCCATGCCTGCGTTTGGGCGGCGAGTGCCTTGTTACCTTGTGCTGTTATTGCGTAGTACTTCCGAGGTGGACCGACGGGAGATTCGCGCCAGGAAGGGTTGAGGTAGCTATTTTTGGTGAGCCTCGTGAGGATGGGGTAGACGGTTCCTGCTGGTGAATTTAGGCCGGGGTATGAGGCGAGCGAGGCGATGATTTGCCCGCCGTACATGGGTTCATTTTTTACAAGGCGCAAAATTGCGAGTTCGAGTATGCCTTTTCTTAGCTGCGTTGCATCTTCTGCCATAGTCTCTCCTGAGGTTGGCGCACCTGCCATAGAGGTATAGCCAATTACCTTGCAATACATAGTAGTGGGTGGCGGAAGGAATGTCGAGGCCTTCTTGACCGCGAGGTGCCGCTGGGAAATGTGTGACTTCTGCGCGAGCGAACAAGGTCGAATCGCCTGCCGCGCTGCGTTAGGCTGTAAAAGTTACAAGAGTGTGCCTGCGTAGCGCTGTCGTTGCTGAAGCGCCACAGCGCAGGTACGCGGGCCTGCTCACTGTGAGGAGCTAGTAATGACGAACCAGTCCGTCAATGAAATCTATGGCACGCCGGTTGTGTCTGGCATGGCGTACGCGCCGGTCATGTGGGTTGTGCGCCCTTCCGTGCCGCCGTCGACTGCCCCGTCAATTCCCGAAGAAAAGCGCGACGACGAATTTGCAAAGTACGAATCAGCCGCAGCTACCGTATCTGAGCGTCTCTTTGCGCGAGGTGAAGTGACGATCGGTCAAACGTCAGATGTTCTGAAAATGTCAGCGGCGCTCGCGAAGGATCGCGGTATTCGCAAGGAAGTGCGCGGGCTCATCAAGGGTGGAACTCCGGCGGTGCAGGCGGTTGTGCGAGCTACCGACCACTTCGTCGATCTATTTCTCAAGGCTGGTGGCCTCATGGCCGAGCGGGTCACTGATTTGCGCGACGTGCGTGATCGCGTCGTGGCAGAGCTGGAAGGGCGGCCAGAACCTGGCGTTCCGACGCCAACTCAGCCCTCTATTCTGTTTGCGGATGATCTCGCTCCCGCCGATACGGCGGGCCTCGACCCCTCGCTCATTGTCGGTCTTGCAACCGAATTGGGCGGGCCGACGAGTCACACGGCGATTATCGCTCGTCAGCTAGGCATTCCCTGCATTGTTGCTATGCGCGATCTTCCGCGTGTGGGTGAAGGTGAGCTCGTTCTTCTCGATGGGGCGAAGGGGACGGTAGTCCGCAACGCCGATCCAGAGGAAGCGACGAAGCTCGTTGCTCGGGATCGTGAGTGGCGCGATTCGATCGCGGCCTGGCGTGGTCCGGCGACAACGACGGATGGTCACCACGTTGAGCTTCTCGTCAATGTTCAAGACGGTGCGACGGCGGGTAAAGCAGCAGAGGGGGAGGCTGAGGGTATTGGTCTGTTCCGTACGGAGTTGTGCTTCCTCGATTCGCAGGTGGAGCCGTCGGTTGACGAGCAGGTGGGTATCTACAAGCCGGTTTTCGATGCATACCCGAATAACAAGGTTGTTGTGCGTACCCTTGACGCCGGTTCGGATAAGCCGATTGCTTACGCCAACATGGAGCACGAGGATAATCCAGCTCTTGGGGTGAGGGGCCTGAGGATTACAGGCCGCAATCCTGAGCTCCTCAGCCATCAACTCGACGCCGTCGCTGAGGCGGCGAAAGGCCGCGACGCTAAGACGTGGGTGATGGCGCCGATGGTTTCGACGTTGTCGGAGGCGGAGTGGTTCGCGCAGGAGGTTCATTCGCGTGGGCTCACCGCTGGAATCATGGTTGAGGTTCCTGCAGTGGCTATCCTTGCTGAGCAGTTCCTCTCCCGGGTGGACTTCGTGTCGATCGGGACGAATGACCTCACGCAGTACACGATGGCTGCGGATAGGTTGTCCTCGCACCTCGCGGAGTACACGGATCCGTGGCAGCCTGCAGCGCTAGAGCTGATTGCTCGCACGGCGGCGGCCGGGAAGAAGCTCGGGAAGCCGGTAGGTGTGTGCGGTGAGGCGGCTGCCGATCCGTCGTTGGCCTGCGTGCTGGTTGGGATGGGCGTGACGTCGTTGTCGATGGCCTCGTCGGCAATCTCGACCGTCGGCGCGCAGCTTTCGGCTGTCTCGTTTGAGCAGTGTGTCGCTGCTGCTGAAGCTGTTGTGGGAGCCCAGGACGCTAAGGACGCACGTTTCCGTGCGCGAGAGGCGCTGGGTATTCACTGACGCTGTCTGTCGCGTGGGGCTCGCCGGGGGTGGGCCCCACGTTTTTGTAGGGGGCGACGACGAACGCGCCATGTACGTTGTCGTGAACAAATTTTCACATGTTTTGTTTGAGGCTCAACTTTGTACCACTGAGGACAAAAGTCCTGTACAGGAGCCTGTTCGCCCCCTTAGGACCAAGGGGCGGTTCACTCCGGCCACGTTCTCAACTTCACGTAGGACCTAGGTGTGATGTTAGCCTTAGAGGTGGCCGCACACGCGGATACAATCTAGCCGCTCCAATGGAGGACGCTCAATGACAAAGTATGTCTACTCATTCGTCGAAGGTAACCGAGATATGAAGGATCTTCTCGGTGGCAAGGGTGCAAACCTCGCCGAGATGGTTCACCTTGGACTGCCCGTACCGCCGGGATTCACGATTACTACCGAAGCCTGCCGTGCATACCTTGAAGCTGGTGACGTCCCGGAGTCCCTCGACGTTGAGGTTACAGCTCACCTGCGCAACGTAGAGCAGGAAATGGGTAAGCGCCTTGGCGACCCGAAGGATCCGCTTCTCGTCTCCGTCCGCTCCGGCGCCAAGTTCTCCATGCCTGGCATGATGGAGACGGTTCTCAACATCGGTCTCAACGACGAATCTGTTGAGGGCCTCACGCTCCAGTCCGGCAACGATCGTTTCGCGTGGGATTCCTACCGCCGCCTCATCCAGATGTTCGGCAAGACCGTACTCGATATCGATGGCGACCTCTTCGCTAACGCCCTCCACGGCCTCCAGGAGCGCAAGGGCTACAAGGGCGATCTCGATATGACCACCGACGATCTCAAGGAACTCGTCGTCGAGTACAAGCAGATCGTCAAGGACCAGACTGGCGAGGACTTCCCGCAGGATGCCCGCAAGCAGATGGATCTCGCGGTCGAGGCTGTGTTCCGCTCCTGGAACACCGAGCGCGCACGCATCTACCGCCGCCGCGAGCGCATTCCGAACGATCTTGGCACCGCCGTCAATGTCTGCACGATGGTCTTCGGTAACATGGGCGAAACCTCCGGCACCGGTGTGTGCTTCACGCGTGACCCATCCACCGGCCACTCGGGCGTATACGGCGATTACCTCGTCAACGCCCAGGGCGAGGACGTCGTTGCTGGTATCCGTAACACCCTCTCGCTCGCGGATCTTGAGCGCCTTGATCCGGCCTCCTACAACGAGCTTCGCGCAATCATGACGAAGCTTGAGACGCACTACCGCGACCTGTGCGACATCGAGTTCACCATCCAGCAGGGCAAGCTGTGGATGCTTCAGACCCGCGTTGGCAAGCGCACCCCGGCCGCGGCATTCCGCGTGGCTGCGCAGCTCGTCGACGAGCGCCTCATCACCACGGATGAGTCCGTCACCCGTGTGACGGGTGAGCAGCTCACCTCGCTTCTCTTCCCACAGTTCGATCCGAAGGCTGAGAAGACCGTTCTCACCAAGGGTATGCCGGCATCCCCGGGTGCTGCTGTTGGCGAGATCGCTCTCAACAACGAGCAGGCTCTCGCTCGTACGCAGGCTGGCGCCTCCGTTATTCTCGTTCGTCGTGAGACGAACCCCGATGATCTCGCAGGTATGGTTGCCGCATCCGGTGTTCTGACTGCTCGCGGCGGCAAGACCTCCCACGCAGCTGTTGTGGCTCGTGGCATGGGTCGCTGCTGTGTTGTTGGCGCGGAAGATCTCGTTGTCGACGAAGCTGCCGGCACCGTCTACGTAAAGTCGATTGATCGCACCTTCAAGGCTGGTGACATCATTGCAATCGACGGCACCACAGGTGAAGTGTTCGAGGGCGAGGTTCCGGTTGTTGATTCCCCAGTGATGACCTACATCTCCCACGGTCTTGAGGCTGGCCTTGCCGCCTCGCCGGACGACGATACTCGCGAGCTCGTCACGGCCGTGGATCGTATCCTCACCCACGCTGACTCGAAGCGTCGTCTCCAGGTTCGCGCAAACGCCGACACCCCGGAAGATGCCGAGCGCGCTCGTTCCTTCGGAGCTCAGGGCATCGGCCTGTGCCGTACCGAGCACATGTTCCTCGGCGATCGTCGCAAGCTCATCGAGGCCGTCATTCTGGCCGAGACGGATGAGGAGCAGCAGGCGGCATTCGATCAGCTTGTCCCGCTCCAGAAGTCGGACTTCGTCGGAATCTTCTCCGCTCTTGACGGCCTCCCCGTGACGGTTCGCCTCATCGATCCGCCGCTCCACGAGTTCCTCCCCGACCTCACCGAGCTCACGGCACAGCTTGCCGTTAAGGAAGCACGTGGTGAGGAAGTGACCGAGCACGAGAAGAAGCTGCTCCAGGCTGTTCGCGCCAACCATGAACAGAACCCGATGCTCGGCCTGCGCGGTGTACGCCTCGGCCTCAAGATCCCGGGTCTGTTCAAGCTCCAGATCCGTGCTATCGCTGAGGCTTGTGTCGAGTGCAAGAAGAAGGGCCTCGATCCTCGTCCGGAGATCATGGTTCCGCTCATCGGTTCGGTGCGCGAGCTTCAGATTATCCGCGACGAAGCTGAGACGATCATCAAGGAAGTTTCGGAGGCTTCGGGCATCGAGCTCAACCTGCCGATCGGCAACATGATCGAGCTTCCGCGTGCAGCAATGACTGCTGAGGATATCGCTCACGAGTCGGACTTCTTCTCCTTCGGTACGAACGATCTCACGCAGACGACGTGGGGCTTCTCGCGTGACGACGTTGAGGCATCGTTCTTCAACGAGTACTTCGACAACGCGATCTTCGGTATCTCCCCGTTCGAGACGATCGACATTCACGGCGTGGGTGCGCTTGTGAAGCTCGGCGTTGAGAAGGGTCGCTCGACGAAGAAGAACCTCAAGTGTGGTGTGTGTGGTGAGCACGGCGGCGATCCCGTCTCGATCCACTTCTTCGACCACATCGGCCTTGACTATGTCTCCTGCTCGCCGTTCCGCGTGCCGGTGGCTCGTCTCGAGGCTGGTCGCGCAGCGATCTCCAACGAGGCAGCAGCTCTCTGAGTTAGCTAACGAGAGGGGCGGTAGCCGTGAGGCTATCGCCCCTCCTTGTTATGCGGGGACGTTGAGACATTGGAGGTGCATATGGACGGGGCAGAATGCCTTCCTTGTTATATGGGGACGTTGCTACGTGTGGCGCTACCGAGTTCTCCGTGTTTTCGTCGTTAATAAAATGGAAAACTTACATCTTAGCTGCGTGGGCCGCTCGTCATAGATATGAGGTGGTTGGGAAGGCTAACCTTACATATGTGAAAGTTGCCGCCGTTACCGGCTGGCTTACGTTTGTGAGGCTTAGACATGTTGCTCAGCGAATCTCCGCGCCGTACCCGCGTGCGCTTGACGAAGGTGGACCTGCCGGAACGCCATCAGCTCCGGTTGAAGGAACTTGGATTGCGTCCTGGTAAAGAAGCGATCGTTGCCCTCAAAGGCGCGTTTGGCGGCCTTGTCCTTAATGTCGCAGGTTCGCGTAT
Source organism: Arcanobacterium haemolyticum (assembly GCA_021532125.1). Classification (GTDB taxonomy): domain Bacteria; phylum Actinomycetota; class Actinomycetes; order Actinomycetales; family Actinomycetaceae; genus Changpingibacter; species Changpingibacter haemolyticus_A. The sequence goes on along the minus strand of JADYUX010000003.1, from coordinate 149,598 downwards.
TGCGGTCGATCACCGCTCAGCACGTCACATCGAGGCCGAGGTGATTGCGTGAGCTGCCCGAACTGCGGCCCGTCGTCGGCGCCAGCTTCCCCTGTCCTCACGCTCGATCCGTCGAAGAAGGAGCCGACGATCGTCCTCGTCGGCAATCCCAACGTCGGGAAGTCGACGATTTTCAACCACGTGACAGGCGCTCGCCAAAAGGTTGTCAATGCCCCTGGAACCACGGTTCAGGTCATGGCTGGGCGCTGGAAATCCCTCGGCGCTCGGATCCTCGACCTTCCGGGCACCTACTCGCTCATCCCGACAAGCCCCGACGAAGAAGTCGTTACGGAAACGGTGTCGAGTGCTCCGGGTTCGATGACTGATCCCGCCGCAGGGCAGAGCATCGACCTTATCCTCGCCGTTCTTGACGGCGGCTCCATGACGCGTTCGCTCTACCTTCTCGCGCAGATCGCTCAGACGGGCCAGCCGGTCGCGGCGGTTGTCACGATGGCTGACGTCGCCCAACAGAACGACGAGCCAGTTGATACGACGAAGCTCGCAGCGCTTCTGGGAATCCCTGTCATGGTCATTGACCCGCGAACGAGTGGGCAATACGGGTTGCTCGACGATATGGTGCGCACCGCGATTCGTACGCGTCCGCGTGTTATCGGCATCGCCCCCGATCCTGATGCGCCAGGTTATTCGGCTACTGCAGCCGCTGAAGTGACGGGATGCGAGAGCGGCATCCCGGGCCCGTGCACGTGTCATTTGCCTGTCTCGCCGACGCATGTCTTGGATGTGCACGGTGGCGACGATATGGAGCGCGCTGCTGGCATTTTTGGCTGGGTCGATGCTATTGAGCAAGATATCCGGCCACGAGAGGGAGCCACGGGAAACTTCTCGCGATCGGACAAACTTGATCGTGTTCTTCTTAACCCCGTCGCCGGTACTCTCATCTTCTTCGGCTTGCTGTGGCTGCTTTTCATGTTGGCTGGCACGTGGGTTGGGCCGCTCCAGGACTGGTTCGATGCGCGATTTTCTTCGACCGACGACGGAGCGATTTCGCTGGCGAATGGGCTTGCGTGGTGTTTAGGTCAGGTGGGTTTGGCCGACACGTGGGTGCACTCCCTTCTCGTTAATGGCCTGGCTACGGGCCTTGGCGTGGTGGCAAGTTTCTTCCCCCTGATGTTCGTCATCTACGCGGCTTTTTCTGTTCTTGAAGATTCTGGGTACATGGCGCGTGTGGCCTTCTTGGGTGATCGCCTCATGCGCAAGATCGGATTGGATGGGCGCGTTATCCTCCCGCTCATCATGGGATTCGGCTGTAACCTTCCGTCGTTGGCCGCTGCACGCACGATCCCGTCGGCGCGTCAGCGCCTCGTCACGGTTCTCATCACTCCGTACACGTCGTGTGCTGCCCGCCTTGCCATTTACCTCATGATCGCCAAGGTGTTCTTCCCGGGAAGTGCTGGCACCGTTGTGTGGGCGATGTACGTGATGTCGCTTATTCTCATTGTGCTGGGGGCGTGGGTGCTCAAGCGCTTTATTACTCGCGACGAGGCGGCCGCCCCACTCATGCTTGTGCTGCCCGCGTACCAGGTTCCTCGCCTGTTGGTTATGGCGAAGTCGACGTGGACGCGCGCATGGACGTTCGTGACCGGTGCCGGGAAGATCATCGTTCTTATGACGATGGTCGTATGGCTCATGTCGGCAATTCCTGTGGGTTCAAACTCCGAAGGTTCGTCGTTTGCTGATCCTGAGCTCGCCATGGAGGATTCTCTCTACGGTGCGACTGCGCGTGTTCTTGAGCCAGTATTTGCTCCTACGGGCTTTGGTGAATGGCATATGACGGGCGCACTCATGACAGGTTTCGTCGCAAAGGAAACCGTTGTGTCCTCGATCGTGACGTCCTACAACATGGACCCCGAGGCTGCGGGTGACGCCGAAGATGGCGGCAGTGATCTGGGTGAATTGCCGGGCCTTCTCCATGCTTCACTCGAAAAGTCGGCTGGCCCGGGGTACGAACAGATTGCGGCTATCGCTTTCCTCGTGTTTGTCCTCGCCTACACCCCGTGTATGGCGACGGTTGCTGAGCAGGCCAAGCTCATCGGTGGTAAGCGCACGGCTCTCGCTGTGCTCGTCCAGCTTGTTGTGGCGTGGGTGTTGGCCGTGGGAATCTTCCAGATCGGCAGCTTGTTCGTATGATTCTCAAGGCTCTTCGCGCTTCGGGCGGCACGGCGCCGGTAGTGGGAGCAGCGGGTGATGGTCGCCCGGCCAGCGTCACCGACCGGGTGTTGGCACAGTTGCGCGGCGGAGCGACGATCCGTTCGGCCGCGGCAGCGTGCGGGGTATCGGAGATTTTCGTGTCGACGATGGCCGACCACTTCGAACGTTTAGGCATGCTCACGAGCGCCTCATCTTTGTGTTCCTCGGGCCTGGGCGCGTGCTCGGCAGATGCCGTTCTCAGTGATGAGGCCCGTGTTCACTGTGCGGGATGTCCCTTGTCGGTTCACTAGCCTATGGTGGGTGCTGTCCGACTGCCAGACCTGCCGACGATTCCCGTGATCCGCGGGGCAGAATAGTGGCAAGGAGGAGCGATGAACAGCACTGATCTTGTCACGCGGCTTCGCGCGAGCCTTCGAGGTGAGGTTGACGATTCGTCGCGCCGCCGCGCCGAATACGCGACAGATGCCTCCAACTATCGAATCCCGCCGCTCGTCGTCGTCTTCCCTCGTGATGCTGACGATGTGACGGCCACGCTCGCCGCTGCACGAGAATTCTCCGTACCCGTGACGGCGCGAGGAGCGGGAACGTCGTGCGCGGGAAATGCGATTGGTCCGGGCATCGTCGTCGATTTTTCCCGGCACATGAACACCATCCTCGCGATCGACCCCGAGGCGCGGACCGCTCGTGTCCAGCCAGGCGTTGTCATGGCCGATCTTCAACGCGCGGCGGCGCCGTTCGGCTTGCGTTTCGGTCCCGACCCTTCCACTCAGAATCGGGCAACGTTCGGTGGAATGATCGGGAACAACGCCTGTGGCCCTCACGCCGTGGCATATGGTCGAACGGCCGATAACGTTGAAGCGCTTGAGGTTGTTCTGGCGGATGGCACGCGGTGGAGGCTCAACGGCCGGCAGGCGTCAGCGCTTCAGTCGCCCTCATCTCGCGAGGGCTCAGCGCACACCGCGTTCGACGAACTGCGTTCCCTAGCAACGCATCATCTCGCAGCGATCCGCACAGAATTGGGCACGTTCAAACGCCAAGTCTCCGGCTACTCGCTCGAACATCTCCTTCCCGAACACAACGAGAACGTTGCGCGGTTTTTCGTGGGAACTGAAGGAACTCTCGGAATTGTCACGGAGGCGACCGTTCGGCTCGTGCCTGTCGCTGACAGCCCAACCCTCGTCGTCCTCGGATATCCCGACATGGCGGCGGCTGCAGACGACGTTCCGCGCCTCCTTCCACTTCGACCGCTCGCCATCGAGGGGATCGATGCTCGCCTTGTCGATGTCGTTCGCCGGGCCAAAGGCAGCGTTCCTGACCTTCCTCCGGGTGGAGGGTGGCTCTTTATTGAAGTCGGTGCAAACGACGGCAAGGAGGCCCTCCGCAAGGCGGAATCTGTTGCTCAGGCGGCGCATACGACTTCCGTGCGGATCTGCCCTGCTGGCCCCGAAGCCACCGAACTGTGGAGAATCCGGGCAGACGGCGCCGGACTCGGCGGGCGGACACCCGAGGGGCACGCCGCCTGGCCAGGCTGGGAAGATTCAGCCGTACCTCCGGAAAAACTCGGCAGCTACCTACGTGACCTACGTGACCTCCTCGATTCTCTCGGGCTCGACGGCCTCATGTACGGCCATTTTGGTGACGGCTGCGTGCACGTGCGTATCGACTTTCCCGTGGAGAACAGCGAAGGAGTGGCCACTTTCCGGGACTTTATGGAGCGGGGCGCAGATCTCGTCGCACGCTATGGAGGTTCGCTCTCGGGGGAGCATGGAGATGGACGAGCCCGGTCAGAGCTCTTGCCGCGCATGTACTCCCCGCGCATCATGGAGATCTTCAGCGAGGTTAAGCGTATCTTCGATCCGACGAATCTTCTCAACCCCGGGGTTCTCGTCGCTCCCGACGCTGTCGATTCTCACTTGCGGCGCCCCGCCGCGCGGCTGTTGTCCTACGCGGGTGGGTTCCACTTTGACGACGACAATGGCGATATGACGAGCGCCGTCCACAGGTGCACAGGTGTGGGGAATTGCCGAGCTGACCGCTTTGATGCCGGCTTCTTCATGTGCCCGTCCTACGATGCCACCCGAGATGAAAAAGATGCCACTCGCGGCCGAGCTCGGGTGCTCCAAGAATTAGCAAACGGCGAACTCGTCAGCGGCTGGAATTCGCCCGAGCTCATGGAATCTCTCGACCTCTGCCTCTCATGTAAGGCATGTTCACGCGACTGCCCCACAGGAATCGACGTCGCACGCTATCGAAGCGAAGCCCTCTATCGCGCCTACCGCGGCAAGATACGCCCGCGCACGCACTACACCTTGGGGAATTTGCCGACACTCGCCGGCCTTGTGACGGCACTGCCTGGCGTGGCACGTCTCGCAAACTCCATCATGTCCATCGGATTCGTGCGCAGGCTCAGTTTCCGCCTCGCCGGGATCGATCCACGGCGCGCGATGCCGCCCTTCGCCACCGAGCGCTTTTCACGAAGTGCTGAGGCACACGCCGTGGCGGCGACCCGGCAACATCTCACTGCGCGGACGTCGTCCTCTCATACCCAACGCTATGTACTGCTCTGGGCGGATTCGTTTTCCGAAACGCTCGATAGCCGAGGCGCCCGCGCCATGATCGACGTGCTCCAAGCTGCCGGCTACACGGTCCTTCTCCCACCCGAACAGGCATGCTGCGGGCTCACTGCAATCTCAACAGGACAGCTCAGCACAGCGAAGAAGCGGCTCACGAAACTCCTCAACGTGCTCGCTCCCTTCGCTGCTGAAGGCATCCCCATCGTCGGAGTCGAACCCTCATGCACGGGTGTCCTTCGATCCGATCTGCTCGACCTCCTGCCGGACGATCCCCGATCTACGCTGGTCTCACACATGACCTTCACTCTCGCTGAGCTCCTGACCGCCCCGGCGCCGCTGGGCCCTGGCAAGGGATGGACTCCTCCTGACCTGGGAGGAATGGAGATCGTCGCTCAACCTCACTGCCACCACCACTCTGTCATGGGATGGAAGGCCGACGAGGAGCTTCTCCGAAAGGCCGGAGCACGCGTGCATAAGGTCTCCGGCTGTTGTGGTTTGGCTGGAAACTTCGGTATGGAACAGGGCCACTATGATGTGTCCGTTGCGATCGCGAACAAACGACTTTTGCCGGCACTTCGAGGCGCACGGCCACAGGCCGTCTATCTCGCCGATGGCTTCTCCTGCCGAACCCAGGCCGAACAACTCGCCGGCGCGCACGGCGTGCACCTCGCGGAACTCTTGCGCGACGGCACGGCGTGTGCGCGGATGTGAGCGCGTCGCGACTTTTCCTCCGAGTTAGCGGGGGAATCCTCACCGAATCCCCAGGCTACTGTGGGAGCATAGTCAGGATTCGACTAGGCTTAAGAGATGGATGGGCGTTGCGGATGACGCCCGGAGGAGGGACGTGCAAATGGCGGTGTTCGCTCTCGAAGGTGGCCGGCTTGTACCAGCGCAGTACGTGGAACTTGCCGACTCGGGGGTAGTAGCGCAGGCAATTGCAGCGATCCGCGAGCGAGTCGTCGATCTTCTCGATGTCCCGCTTTTCCCCGTTGCTTGGCAAAGCGGAGAGCGCGAGTCACTCATCGCGCTTGACCCCACCGGCCAAATCGTCACGGTCGAAGTTCTCGCACGCCTCGACTCGGCTGAATTGCTTTCGGCACTCGCCCGCGCTGGTGGACACGTGGAGCTTTCACGCTCACAGCTCGCCGCGCTCTATGGACCGGGGGCGACGGCATTCCCCGGTGATTGGCGTACCTTCCTTGACGCATGCGAACCACATCCGGCACCGGGCCCGCGCCTTTTCCTCGTCGTTCTTTCTCTCGACGACGACGTTCGCCCAGCTATCCAGGCCCTGTCTGGAGCCGGCCTCAACGTCAGCTTGGCCTCGGTTCACGACGGCGGCTCGCAAGTCCTTGTGTCCTTCGAGGAGGTTCGAGCGCACACCAACGCCTTCGGCATGTTGGGGGGTGCTCGCGCATGGCGGGCGCTGCGCCATATCGACGAACCGGAGGTTCCGACAGACCGTGGAGAGGATGCTCCCGCACGTGCGAAGACATCTTCGGTGCCACCGGAGGCACCGGCGCGCCACATAGCTGAACCCGGTGAGCCCCTCCGCACGCTGGCCGATGTCGCTGCCCGCCGTGACGTGCCTCGTCGCCGGCGCGGGCGCTACAACGCTGCAACCCAGGCAACCGGCACTCAGCCAGCCACAACTTCCAACGCAGCCGCACTTTCTCAGGACGCCGCTACTGTTCCCGCGCCTGCTGTCGCTCCTCCATCGCGAACGGTGCCGGCCCAAAATACGGCAACGCCCGAACCTGTTGCGCCGACCTACACCCTTCCCAAGCGCCGTTCCCGTGTTGCGGAGGACTCGTCGACAGCACCTACGCAACCGGCCAAGCACGTCGAACCGATAGCACCCGCAGAATTGGCTACAGGTGTAACTCCGACCCCGCCCACGCGATCATCGGCGTCTGATCCGGTGTCTGCCGCGCCCACGACGCCGCGCACCGTCGTGCCGGAGTCGCAACCAACTCCGAGGGCCCAGCACTCTCCGGTGCCTGCGCCGCCAACGCCGCAGGAGGCCCCCCGGGCCACGGGCGGCAAAGCGCAGACATCATCGCCCGAGCCAGCACATGCGCCTGCGGCTTTCGCCGGGATCAACGGTTACGTTGGGCCATCGGCCTTTGCACAGGCAGCTAAGGAGCGCGAGGCGGCCCGGCGTCGCCTCGAACAGCGACTGTGGGAGAGCTCGGCACCTCAGCATGATACGCCGCGCCGTTCGAGGGAAATCTCGGAAGAACAGGCGTCGGAATACTCCTCGGACGCGGTCGCTAAGGCTGCGGAGACTGATTACCGCTCCGCCACAGGGCGCCTTCTCTCGATTGTGCGGCGCCACCGCGCTCCGTTCGTCGTCGTGTGGCAGCAGCGCCGCCACGGTATTTCCTACCAGGCGGAAGTCACCGCGTGGGGCACGCTCGTACTCTCGAACGGCGCCGTCTTCACCGATCCGACTCTCGCTGCGCAGGCCGCCTCGGGTCGCCTCGATGTCGATGGTTGGAAGGTCTGGAAGGTCGCTGACGGGCGTTCGCTTGGTGAGCTCTAACGGCCTTTCCCGCGTGGTGCTCGCGCCTTAGAGCTCGCAGTATGCCCGGAGGAACGCACCGATCTGAGTGAAGGCTTCGTTCCGAACCTCTCGACGTGAGAACGTGACGTCGTGAATAGCGTTCTCAAGTTTGACGAGGGTGGTGTGTGCGCCGAGTCCGGGCACGCGTTTCCATATTTTTTCTACGTCAAGGACGCCGTCGGCAGCCCGGTAGTTTTCTGTCCATTGCGTACTTGTCTCGGAGCGCGCAGAGGTGAGCACGAGGATGGGGCAGTCGATGTGGAGCCCGGCAGCTACCCGTGTCTGTCCCCGCATGATGGCCGCCAACCATCCGACCCTCGTTGGCCATGAGGGGAAGACTCGGAATCGTGGATCGGGGTTCCATCCCGTTGTCCAGAAGGGATCGTCGCTATCTTTGGGTGCGCCAGGAATCGTTGTTTGCCCGTCGTCTCGTCCAGCGGTGAGAATACGCTGATAGAAGCCGTTATCTCCGATGGGGAGGATCGCGGTCGGTGAGTATCTGGCGAGCCTGCTGAGGATTGCCCCGCCCACTTCCCGCATGGCTGTACTTGATTGCAGTTCGAGCCAAGGGGAGTTGAGGATGAGGCCCGCGAGAATACTGGGGTGACGGTCTGCCCACAGCGCCGCGATGAGGCCGCCGGTCGAATGACCGTAAAGGATGACGGGGATCTCGGCTCCGTGTTCCTCGTAGACGGCACCGAGAGCGGCGTGGAGATCCTCGTCGTAATCCTCAAGGTTCGTCGTATATCCGAACGTTTGCCATTCTCGAAGGCTTCTCCCGTACTTGTGAAGATCGATTCCGTAGGCGATTCCGCCGCTCAGGGCGATATGCCGAGCGAGTTCGGTGTGATAGAAGTAGTCGTTCCACCCGTGGATAAGGAGGACGACGAAGGATGGGCTTGCGTGGTCGTGAGAGGCCTGGTTTGTCGCCGGGTCGGCCGCCTGGCGGGCCCACGTGTCAGCACTCGGGCGTACGAGCGTCACGAAGGAGGGTCCTTCGTCGTCGCCGTGAAGTCCGAGGGTAAGTTGTTCGTAACCGTCAAGAAAATCGGGTTGCCACGTCATGTGACCATCCTGCCTACTTCCGTGGTGAGCTACAAGGCAAACGAGATTATCAAGCCGAGAGCTGGTTGTGTGGCTGGACCTTGGCAAGGAAGTCGCGGAGAATCTGCGTGACCTGGTCGTTTTCAATGAGGAAACCATCGTGGCCGTGGCGCGAATGAACGGTCACGGTGCCGTCGGCGCCGGGAAGCGCTGCCGCGAGCTTGCGCATGTCATGAGGGTAGAAAAGGCGGTCGGTATCTACCTCGACGACGAGGGCCGGCATCGTGAGTCCGGCTAGGACGGCGTCGGTACCGCCACGCCCGCGCCCAATGTCGTGCGTAATGAAAGCCTGGGTGATTGTGAGATACGAATTGGCATCGAAGCGCATAGCCAGCTTGTATGCGTGGTAGTCGAGATAGCTCTCGACGGCGTAGCGCCCGCCGTGGAGGGGATCTTCGTCGCCCTGGGGGTTGCGGCTGAATCGTGTGTCGAGTTCCACGGCGCACCGGTAGGAGAGGTGGGCGAGCTTACGGGCAAGGCCGAGACCGGAGGTTGGGCCGTGCCCGTCGGGGGCGTCATAGTAGTTCCCTCCGCGCCACGCCGGGTCGCTCACGATCGCTTGCTTTTGCATCGTGGCGTAGGCGATCTGTTCGGCGGTGGCGGCGGGACCAGAGACGAGAACAGCGATTGCTCCTGTTCGTTCGGGGAAGCTCGCCGCCCATTCCATGACGAGGTTGCCGCCGAAAGACGCCCCTGCCACTAACGCCCACCGCTCAACCCCGAGGATGTCGGCTAACCGGGCTTCGGCTACAACCATGTCCCGGATAGTGATTTCGGGGAAACGTGACCCCCAGGGCTTGCCGTCGGGCGCCGTCGATGCCGGGCCCGTTGATCCCTGACAACCACCGACGACGTTGGGACAGACGACGAAGTAACGCGTCGTATCGAGCGCCTTGCCGGGGCCGACGATGTCTGCCCACCAGCCGCCGTCATCCACGTCGCTCGCGGCGTGTGAGTCTCCTGTGAGGGCGTGGCAGAGAAGGATAGCGTTCGTCCCGTCCTTGTTGAGCTCGCCCCACGTTTCGTATGCGATTCGCACATTGGGGAGGCGGCAACCGAGCTCAAGTTCGAGGGGGCCGAGATCGGCGAAGATTCGTTCGCCGGGGTCGTCTCCGTCAAACCATGCACCAGAAGCGGGAATACCTACTCGGGGCGCTGGGCGGTATCCGGTGTCGAAGTCGCGAATCGGTTCGGCGTCGGTGACGCGGTCGAGCGGGGGGTGCCCGACAAGATAGCGGGGTTGTTCGTTCATATCAGGCGCGGGTGGTTGACGTGGCGTCGTGGGCGGCGGCAAGGGCGTGCGTGAGGTCGGAAATGAGGTCGGTGACATCTTCAGTTCCGACTGAGAGACGTATGGTTCCGTCCGTGATGCCGCCGGCGGCCTTTTCCTCGGCACTCTCCTGTGCGTGTGTGGTCGTCGCTGGGTGGACTGCGAGGGAACGGACATCGCCGATATTGACAAGGTTGGAGAACAGCGTGAGGCCGTTGATGAAGGCGAGGGCTGCTTCTTTCCCTCCCTTGAGGTCGAAGGTGAAGACCGAGCCGGCTCCCTTGGGCGTGTACTTCTGGGCGAGTTCGTAGTATGGGGACGAGACGAGGCTCGCGTAGCGCACGAGCTCGACCTCGTCCTGCTTATCGAGGAACTCAGCGATTGTGCGGGCGTTGGAGAGGTGGCGCTCGACGCGGAGCGAGAGAGTTTCGAGGCCGAGGCCGATGAGGAATGCGTTGAAGGGGGAGATGCAGGCACCTGTGTCGCGCAGCGAGGTGTTGCGGATACGGCTCGTCAGGGCCTTGCCGGTGATGCTCGCGAAGGAGGCTCCGCCGAAGTGTGGGTCGGGAGCGCCGAGGAGTGGGAACTTTCCGTTATCCCAAGGGAAATCTCCACGTTCGACAATGACACCTCCGACTGATGTGCCGTGGCCTCCGAGGAATTTTGTTGCTGAGGCGATGACGATGTCTGCGCCGTGTTCGAAGGGACGAACGGTGTAAGGGGTGCCGATCGTGTTGTCGACGACGAGCGGGATTCCGTGCGAGTGAGCGATCTGGGCTAGGGTTTCGATATCGAGAATGTCGCTCTTTGGATTGGGGATGGATTCGCCGAAGAGTGCGCGCGTGTTGTCGTCGACGAGGTCGTACCAGCTCTGTGGGTCGTCAGGATTGTCGACGAAACGCACCTCGATGCCGAATTGTTTGATCGTCGTGTTGAGAAGATTGACCGTTCCCCCGTAGAGAGAAGGGGAGGCGACGATGTTGTGGCCGGCTTGTGCCAGGTTCGTGAACGTATAGAACGAAGCTGCCTGTCCCGAAGCGACGAGGAGGCCGGCACTGCCGCCTTCAAGTGTGGCGATACGTTCTTCGATCGCAGCGGTCGTGGGGTTCGTCATGCGGGAGTAGATCTGCCCCGGGTCCATGAGCGTGAAACGTTCTTCGGCGTCCTCGGCGCTGTCAAAGACGAACGATGTTGTTTGGTAGATCGGGAGGGCGCGTGCGCCGTAGTCCGAGTCGAGTTTCTGGCCTGCGTGGATCTGGTTGGTGTCAAAGGACCAATCGGGGTTTGTCATGTGTGCTCTCCTGGTGGGAGCGGGCGGCAGACACGCCAATGTTCAGTGCGTCCCGGCCAGCCCGCGGGGATATGGGGCTGGGATGCGCCAAGCGCCTCAGGGACGCTTGCGCTAGTTGGGCATTCGCATCATGAACATGGCCTCAGCGTAAAGACATTGATGGCGGACATGCGAATCCTGTTCGAGTAATGAGACTGCACGGTGAGGATGGCATGGAACGCCGGCTGGGGAGTTCAGCCCGAAGGTGAGGTCCCCATGCTCAATGAGTGTGCAGTTGAGGGAGGAGCGACGCACGAAATGTAACGACGAAGGCACGGTGTTCGTCGTCGTTAATCCCCTCCAGATCAACGATTGTGACAAATGTGAATAATGTGAAAGTTGAGATTCGTGTTCCAATTTTGACATTTTTGTTATAGATTCATACCCGTGGTGTATAGCCCGTGGGGTAGAGTCCCCTCGGCTATGCAATGACTTGTACGTTACGGAGATATCTTGAACAAGAGGATTCAGCGCTGGAGTGCGGCAGGAGCTGTCGCGGCAGTTCTCGCGGCAGGCTTTGTATCGCCGGCACTTGCCGACGACGCCACGCAGGACCAGTTGGATCAGGCGAAGGCCGCCGAAACGCAAACGAGCCAGTCGATCGCTGGACTCGAAGTGAGCCTTGCCCAACTTGCTGCTGAAAGCAACGATCTGTCGCTCAAGGTCGCCGAGGCTGAAGCGAAGTCGGTCGCTGCCGAGCGCGCACTCACCGACGCAATCGGTGACGCCGCAGCCGCACACGAAGCCGCAGATGCCGCAGCCGACAAAGCGAACGAAGCGAAAGAAGAACTTGGCAAAGTCTCCAAAGCCATCTACCGTGACGGCGCGACGTCCATCTCGGGCGTGAACTACCTCTTCGGCGCGAAGTCACTCTCAGACGCGAATGCACGAGCACGCGCATACAAGCTCGTCGGAGACGACGCCAACAAGTCCGTCCAGAAGTACGAAGCGCTTCAATCCGTTGCCGACTCGATGCAGAAGGAAGCCGACAAGAAATCGGCAGCCCAGCAAGCTGCAGCGAATGAGGCGCAGGCCGCCACGGACGCTGTAACCCAGGCCAAGGCGGACGTCGATTCCCGCTCAGCAGAGATTTCCTCCTCACGCGAGGATCTCATCACTAAGCTTGCCGCCCAAAAGGGGACGACGGCTGACATCGAGCGTCAGCTCCAGGAGCAGAAGGAAGCCGCTGCAGCCGCAGAGGCCAAGGCGCAGCAAGAGGCAATTCTTGCGGCCGCCCAGCAGGAGGCGACACGCCCCTCGACTCCGACAACGACCGCTCCGGCGCAGCCGGTTCAGTCTTCGACACCGGAACCGACAACTCCAGCTCCGCAGCCAACCACCCTGGCCCCGCAGCCGCAGCCAACAACTCCGGCGCCGCAGCCGACCACCCCGGCCCCGCAGCCGACCACGCCGGTAGAAACCCCGGCGCCGTCCACGGGCTCGGGTAGTGCCACCGGCCAAGCTATTGTCAACACGGCGATGAGCTATGTCGGTTCGCCTTACGTGTGGGCAGGTCTGACGCCCGCCGGATGGGACTGCATCGGCTTCGTCCGCTACGTCTACAAGCAGTACGGCGTGAGCATCGGCGGATACACAACGTCCGTGCTCTCCGTGGGTACTCGGGTTCCCTACTCGCAGGCTCGCCCTGGCGACATCCTCTACTGGCCTGGCCACGTGGCGATCAGCCTTGGCAACGGCATGAATGTGGGTGCGTGGAACGAATCCTGGGGAACTCGCGTCGGTAAGGATTCGTGGATCGGAACCCCGACTGTCATTCGCGTATTCAACTGACAACGCGTGAAGGCTAGCACCGATTGATGTGCGGCCGACAAGACAAGGGAAGGTACCTGCGGGTGCCTTCCCTTCGTCGTTTGAGGGTGAGAAGGACATCGGGGCAATGGCGACGGCTTTCGGATTGGTCGAATCAAGGAACTAAAGCGCTTTGAGTGTGACAAGCGCCCGCCTGAGTAGATGGTAGCCCACGGCAAAAGTCACCTGGGATAGTGCACCTGCTCGGAAGGACGAGCTCCCTACACAAACGACGAAGCCCAAGGTTACGCAACCCTGGGCTTCGTCGTATCGTATTCAGAACTACTCGCCACGCAACTTCCAATCCCATTCGGGCTATGAGACCCAGTTTGTTCGGACGGAAGTGCCGGAGGCGGGCTGTCAGTGTCCGCCGTTGGCTTCGAAGTCGATGAGGCGCTGGTAGGACCGCTTGATCTCTTCCTCGGCGTCCAGGCGACCAACCCAGTGAGCGCCTTCAACGGACTTACCAGGCTCAAGATCCTTGTACACCTCAAAGAAGTGCTGGATTTCGAGACGATGGAACTCGGAGACGTCCTCAATCTCGGTACGCCACGACGCACGCTGATCCCCAGCTGGTACGCACAACACCTTGTCATCGCCACCATGCTCGTCGCGCATGCGGAACATGCCGAGTGCACGGCAACGGATCACGCAGCCAGGGAAGGTGGGTTCTTCAAGGAGTACAAGGGCGTCCAACGGGTCGCCATCTTCTCCCAGGGTGTCGTCGATGAAACCGTAGTCGTCCGGGTAACGGGTCGAGGTGAAGAGCATGCGATCCAGGCGGATGCGGCCGGTCTCGTGGTCGACTTCGTACTTGTTGCGGTTACCCTTGGGGATCTCGATGGTGACATCGAACTCCATCATAAGAGTGCTCCTTTTCGCGTCGGTCGGCGTCGTGTGGCCTTGACCAAGCGTCAGAACGTGCGAAACTAGCTTCGTGAAACGACGTACACAAGTGGCTATTTCATCCGTCTTGGCGCTAGGCGGAGTGTATCTCCTTGCAGATGCATTCGATCTTACCCCCGGAGTGCTCACGACGCGGCCACATAGTGTGGAAGTTGCCGCATATCCAACGATTGATACGACAGGTGTGGCACGTCCAACTCTTCCAAGCCTCAACCCGCAGGCCCCTGTGCCCGATGCGAACGCGGTGCAGGCTGCCGTGACACAGTTCGTGGGGGATTCTCGCTTGAGTGGAAGTGCGTCGGTCGAAGTTGTTGATACGGCAACGGGGAACGTGCTCGCTTCTGCGGATGCTGCAACTGGCCGAGTGCCTGCGTCGAATATGAAGGTCGTGACTGCGGCCGCGGCGCTTGAGGCGCTTGGCCCGGGGACCACGTTGCCGACGACAGCGAAACTGTCGGGATCGTCGCTCTACATCGTGGGTGGTGGCGATACCCTGCTGGCGGCAGGGGTGGGCGACGAGAACGCCGTGAAGGGGCGCGCCGGATTGGGTGACCTTGCTGCAGCAGTGGCGACGAAACTTGCCGAGCAAGGTGTTACGTCAGTCTCGGTGTTCGTCGATTCATCCCTATTTGGCGATCCTCTTTACCATCCGGACGTGACGGGCGGCGACACGGGTTATGTGATGCAGATGCGGCCGATTGCGGTCATGCAGTCGCGTAACGCTTCGAACCAGTACACGGCCGATCCCGATGTGCAGGCGGGCCAGGTTTTCGCTGATGCGCTTGCTGGGGCGGGTATTGCTGCAACGTTTGAAGGGCGGAGCGCGGCTCCGGCGGATGCGGCTGATGTGGCGAGCGTGGAGTCGGCAAGTTTGCGTGAGCTTGTGGACTTCATGCTGACGGAATCAGATAACACGACGGCAGAGGTTCTGGGGCATCTTGTCGCTGTGAAGGCGGGTAGGCCGGGTACGTTTGAGGGGGCGGCAGGTGCTGTCACCGAGGTTATGACGAAGGCCGGCTACGACATGAGCGGCGTGGTTATTTCAGACAATTCCGGATTGGCGATCTCGAATCGCCTCACGACCGGGTTGCTTGTGAATATCTTTGACAAGCTGTACGCGTGTGAGGGATGCGAGCTTGATTCCATCGCGTCGGGTTTGCCTGTTATGGGTTTGAATGGGACCTTGTCGAGCCGTGAGAACGGGACGGGTTTGTCGGGGCGAATTCATGCGAAGACGGGCACGCTCGTGACTGCAAATGCCTTATCGGGGTATCTCCTGACCGAGAAGGGGAGGCTTCTCACTTTCTCGATCCTTGTGGATGGGATTGCTGAGGGATCGACGGCGAGTACTCGGCCGATCATGGATGAACTGTTGACGACGATTTCCGGGCTGTAAGTGTCGTAGGAGCCGACGTACCAGGCACACAGACTGTGATGTGAAACACCCATCCTAGGGTGTCGTTAGATCAATGTACGGTAGAAACATGGTGACGATCTCAACTCATACAGCAGGCTCGTTTGCCGCGAGAATCGCGGGTGCGGGGCCCGTCGTAGGCATGTCTGAAGCGGCGAATGTCGTTGCCGATCTGCGCGAGCAGGTTGAGCAGGCTCGTGGCGTTGTGACTGAGCTGACGGGCCTAGAGGTTCCGGATGTTGAGGTTCGGATACTTTCGCGAGCTGCTTGGGCGAAAGCTGTCGTTGTGTCGCTTGAGGCGGCCTTCCCGGAGTCGTGGATTTCTCGTGATGTTCGGGCGCACGCTGGGTTTGTGTCGAGCAGTGCGTATGGCGTCGCTGTTGGTGCGGTTGCGCGTCGAGCGCTTGGGCAGTATGTCCCTGAAGGATTCTCAGGCCGTGAGGGGCAGTTGTATCTTGTGGCTCCGAATATTCTCGAATTTCGGAAAGATTTTGGCTTAGATCAACGTGATCTTGCGATGTGGATGTGCGTTCACGAGCTCACCCACGCAGCGCAGTTTGCTGCGGCCCCCTGGCTCTCGGATGTGATTATTTCTCATACGCGTGCGCTGATGGAAGCAGGGGATGGTGCAGATATCTCTTTCGACGAAGGTGCCGGTGCTGAGGTGAACGCGGTGATGAGCCTTCTTGAAGGCCATGCGGATTACGTGATGAATGATGTTCCCGTTGCGTTTATCCCAGGTAAGCAGCGCTTAATTGAATCGATGACGAAGCGTCGGAGTTCGAGCAACGTGCTGGCGAAGTTCTTTCAACAGTCAATTGGGCTTGATAAGAAGATGGAGCAATACGGCGCGGGTCGAGCCTTCGTGGAAGCAGTTGTGAGTGAGGTTGGATACGAGGGGCTTAATGCCGTATGGGACAACCCGCTCAATCTTCCATCGGCCGACGAGATTTCTCATCCGCTGTCGTGGATTCACAGGATGCAGTGATGTCAGCACCTCATCACGCGATTGCTGCTAGCCGCCGTCACGTACGGGAGGCGCTCACTCAAGCAGGTGCCGGTACTGGCTCCCGGCTTGTTGTCGCTGTGTCAGGCGGCTCGGATTCGATGGCTCTAGCTCTTGCAGCAGCGTACGTGGCTCGTCACGAGGGAATGCTCGTGACGACGATCACGGTGGATCACGGGATACGGGAGGAGTCGTACGACGAAGCTCGTGGCGTCTGCCGTACGCTTGCTGACTTGGGTATCGCCGATTCTCGCGTGGCACGAGTGGATGTTGCCCACTACAAGGGCGGGCCAGAGGGTTCTGCTCGGCAAGCCCGATATGATGCGATTGCTCAGGTGAGCGCCGAGTTCGAGCGTCCTTTTGTCTTACTGGGGCACACGGCTGACGACCAGGCTGAGACCGTGCTGCTCGGGCTTGGGCGCGGATCAGGGGCACGGTCAATCCGTGGAATGTCCGTTGTTGGTCGACTACCGGGGCATCCGGAGGTCACGGCTGTGCGGCCACTACTTCGCCTGCGGCGAGAAGCTCTGCGTGAGGGCCTTCGATCAGAGGGAGTGAGCTGGGTAGACGATCCGACGAACGATCCCGATTCGTCGTGGACAACGGCCAGCGGTGAGCCTCTTCGTCGTAGCGCAATTCGTCACACCGTCATTCCCGCCTTGAACGAGGCGCTCGGGCCGGGCGTCGTTGAAGCTCTGGCTCGAACAGCGCAGATGCTTCACGAGGACGAGGAGGCCCTGTCAGCTTGGGCACGTTCATATGCCGATGCGTGCGAAGACGGAGTTGAGATCGCACACATGCGCTCGCTCCCAACGGCCGTTCGCCGAAGGGTACTTCGGCTGGTGGCGATTCGTTCGGGAGCTCGTGCGGGTGATCTGACACATTGGCATATTCGTCATCTTGACGATCTCGTCATGGGCGCAGGAGGCTCGCGCCGCATAGACTTACCTGGCGTGTGTGCGCTCACGCGCGGAGGGTACATAACTTTTAGCAGCGTAGGCTTAGAAAGCAACGTGAGGAAGGATGCTCATGGATATTCATGATCTCGGCGACGACATCGAAAAGGTTCTTGTAACCGAGGAAGAAATCGATCAGCGCCTGACAGAAATGGCGGAGCAGATCGATGCCATGTACCCGGAAACCGATCTTCTTCTTGTCGGGGTGCTGCGCGGCGCTGCGATGGTGATGTCGAATCTGGCTCTCAAACTTCACCACCCTGTTCAGATGGATTGGATGGCAGTATCGTCCTACGGTTCGGGAACGAAGAGCTCAGGTGTAGTCCGAATCCTCAAAGACCTCGATACGGACCTCGTCGGCAGGGATGTGCTCATCGTCGAGGACGTCATTGATTCGGGCCTGACCCTCGCATGGCTTAAAGCAAATCTCGAATCTCGCGGTGCGCGTTCGGTACGTATCGCAACGCTCCTGCGCAAGCCTGACGCGGTCAAAGTTGATATCGACGTCGATTTCATCGGTTTCGATCTACCTAATGAATTCCTTGTTGGATACGGCCTCGACTATGCCGAGCGCTATCGTAACCTCTCCTGTATTGCCACTCTGGCACCGCACGTCTACGGCGGCTGAGCCTCCGCTCCCTATTCGCCGGGCGCTTCTCGCCCTCTACATCCCTGGAAGAAATGGCATCACACACTCCCGCATCATCACATAGTGATGAGCACGAAAACGTTCACTCGCCTGAGGACCCTACTACCGGCTCCGTCGCGGAATCGGCTCCCGAACCTGCCGGAGCACAAGAGTCGGAGGGCGAGCGTAGCAGTGTACCCGGCACTCCCGGCGCACCTGATTCGTCGTCATTAGCACAAGGAGGCAAGGCGAAGGGAGAGAAGTCCGAGACCAGCGGGGATACACGTGACGCTGGGGAAAGAGGCGCAGCCAGCAAACATAGCACCGGCAAGTCCGCCAAAGGGAAGAAGCGCAAGAACTCAAAAATGCGGATTCTCGGGGTTCTCGCAGCAGTAGCTGTCATCATCGCGGGAGCTGCGACGTACTGGGTGTGGCATTCGAGCAATAGCTTCAAGTCGGTTCGTACATCTGAGGGAATCGCCCTCCTTGAAGGCACAACGATCGAACGCGCGGAAATCACGGACGGTATCCAGCGGGTGCGCCTGTGGCTCACAGAACCCACGAAACATACCGACAACAAAGGCAAATCTCACGATGTCGGTAAGCGCGTCGAGTTCAACTATGTCGAGCAGCAGGGTGCGCATATCGTCGAACTCGTCGAAGCCGCACAAACCGAGCGGGGATTCGATTCCAAAGCTCCCGAATCGTCGATATGGTCGTCGATCATTGTCATGGTCGTGCCGCTGCTCATCATCATGGCCTTCCTCGTCTACTTCATGCCGAGAATTCAATCCGGTGCAAGCTCCCTGCCACGCCTACGTAACCGAGCAGCCGAAGGAGAAGCACCCGATGTCACATTCGACGATGTTGCCGGCGAAGATGAAGCAGTTGCCGAACTGCGAGAGATCAAAGAATTTCTTACCGATCCCGAGCGGTTCCATGAGCTAGGTGCGAAGATTCCACGCGGTGTCCTCCTCTATGGCCCCCCTGGAACTGGAAAAACACTTCTTGCACGCGCCGTTGCAGGCGAAGCAGGCGTGCCGTTCTACTCAATCTCCGCATCGGAATTCGTCGAGATGTATGTCGGAGTGGGTGCCTCACGTGTACGCAAACTCTTCGACCAGGCCAAGCAGAACGCACCGGCAATCGTCTTCGTCGACGAAATTGACGCCGTTGGCCGTGGACGTGGCGCCGGAATCGGCGGTGGAAACGACGAACGTGAACAGACTCTCAACCAGCTCCTCGTCGAGCTAGATGGCTTCGACGAACGCGCGAACGTCATTCTTGTTGCAGCGACGAACCGCCCAGACGTGCTCGACGCGGCCTTGCTGCGCCCAGGGCGATTTGACCGGCAGATCGCCGTGGATGCCCCCGACCTCAATGGGCGCAAAGCGATTCTCGCGGTCCACGCGAAGAACAAACCGCTGGCCGAAGGAATCGAACTCGACACCATCGCACGGCGAACCCCGGGGTTCACCGGTGCGGATCTCCAAAATGTTCTCAATGAGGCGGCACTCCTTGCCGCACGCGATTCCGAAAAGACCATCGGAAACGCCCATATCGACGAAGCCATCGATCGCGTCGTCGCGGGCCCTCAACGTCAATCACGAGTGATGAACGCCGAAGACAGGCGGATGACGGCATACCACGAGGCCGGCCACGCCCTCGCAGCAGCCGCGCTTCACCATTCTGATCCCGTTACAAAGGTGACGATTCTCCCGCGCGGGCGCGCGCTCGGATACACGATGGTGATGCCCACAGAGGATCGCTACTCCACATCACGCGCGGAGCTCCTCGACGAACTCACCTACGCCATGGGCGGGCGTGCAGCCGAAGAACTCGTGTTCCACGATCCATCCACCGGCGCCTCGAACGATATTCAGAAAGCCACATCGACGGCGCGACGAATGGTCACAGAGTTCGGTATGAGCCGAAACATTGGGCCTGTGCGTATCGTGGAAGAAGATGCCGATCCCTTCACTCGCGCAAACGGATCTGGCGGCGTCCACCACTCAGAATCGGTCGCCTCGACGATCGACACAGATGTGCGGGCGCTCCTTGATGCCGCCTACATCGAGGCGTGGAATATCCTCGCCACCAACCGCGACATCCTCGATAAACTCGCGGCGCTCCTCCTTGATAAAGAAACAGTGCTAGAAGCCGAACTTGCTGAACTGTTTGCGGATATACATAAGGCACCCGTCCGCGATACGTGGAAGCTCGCTCCGCAGCTTCAAGCCGCTGATCTTCCACCGGTGCCTCTTCCAGGAGAGAACAATGAGTGACGTTCCAGAACTCGCTGTGCGCCCATACGACGCGGAAGGCGTCCGTCGTGCGGTGCGCGACCTCCTCATCGCGGTAGGCGAAGACCCAGATCGCGACGGCCTGCGCGATACCCCCGACCGTATGGCGAGGGCCTACCAAGAGATGTTTGCTGGTTTGCACAAAGACCCGCGCGATGTCCTCTCAGCGACATTCGATATCGGCCATCAGGAGATGGTTCTCGTCAAAGACATCCCGATGTACTCAACCTGCGAGCATCACCTTCTTCCCTTCCACGGAGTTGCCCACGTGGCCTACATCCCTGGCGAAGATGGGCGCGTCACCGGGCTCTCGAAACTTGCGCGACTCGTCGATGGATTCGCGCGGCGCCCACAGATCCAAGAACGGCTCACATCCCAAGTTGCTGATGCGCTCGTTGAACGGCTCGGAGCGCAAGGCGTTATTGTCGTCATCCAGGCCGAGCATCTGTGCATGTCCATGCGAGGTGTGCGAAAGCCTGGCTCACTCACCGTGACCTCAGCAGTGCGAGGTGCAATGCGTAACCAGGCAACGCGATCAGAAGCGATGAGCCTCATAAACTCGTGAGGCGTAGGCCAAGCGCACTGCGTCTCACGCACTCAAAGGAGAGAAGATGACTAAGCTGCCGACAAACGACCGCACTCTCGTCATGGGAATTCTCAACGTCACCCCCGACTCATTCTCAGACGGCGGGCGGTGGAACGATGTGGATGCCGCGATCGCACAGGGATACAAGCTCATCCACGAAGGCGCCGACATCATCGACATCGGCGGTGAATCAACCCGCCCAGGTGCCCGGATGCTCGAACCCGACGAAGAATGGGATCGCATCGGAGCTGTCGTACGGGCTCTCTCCCAAACATCCACCCCTATCTCCGTGGACACCTACCACGCCACCACAGCTCGTCGGGCGATCGAGGCCGGCGCCACCATCATCAACGACGTCACCGGGGGAGCCGGTGATCCGTCAATGCTCTCGACCGTCGCCGCACTCGGCTGCCCCTATATCCTTCAGCACGGTCGCGGCAACCCTCAGACCATGGGATCGCTCGCCTCGTACACGTCAGTATCCCGTGAGGTCGCCGACGAGCTCAGGGAAGGGCTCGAGCGTGCCATCGCTGTCGGAATCAATACCGACAACATCGTCGTCGATCCCGGATTCGGGTTTGCGAAGGATTCCGTACACAACTGGGACCTCGCAGCCAACTTTGACGCAATCGAAGAACTTGGATTCCCGATCCTTGTGGGTGTCTCGCGCAAACGATTCCTTGCCGAACTCGAACCGGCCTCGCGCGACGACGTCACAGCGGCGCTCACCTCCTACTTCGCTCAGCGAGGCGTATGGGGAGTGCGAGTCCACGCTGTTGCGCCATCTCGTGCCGGAGTGCTCACCGCTCAAACCCTACGAGTCCACAAGCACACTGAACCCCGCCGCAGAATGCGTCGAGGCCCGCACGGTGACGAATGGGGCGCAGCATGAGCTCGGATCGGATAGCAATCTCGGGGGTCCGGATCGACGGATGCCACGGCGTCCTTCCGGAAGAGCGCACGTACCGCCAGCCCTTCGTCGTCGATATCTCCTGCCACGTGGATGCGCGCGAAGCCGGAGCTTCAGACAACGTCGGGGACACGATTTCCTACGCTGACCTCGCACAGGACGCTCGCGAGATCATTGAAGGCGAGTCAGTTAACCTCATCGAGACTCTTGCCGAAAGAATCGCAGAAAAAGTACTCGCACGCGGCGCACTCTCCACCACGGTTACGGTCCACAAACCCGAAGCACCCGTGGGTATCCCTTTCGCCGATGCCTCCATCACGATCACACGCACAAGCCCGCTACTCGAAGCCGGAACCATTCGTCGAGTTATTCTCGCTCTCGGTTCCAATCTCGGCAACAGGGATGCCAATATCCGAGCAGCAATCGACGAGATCGCAGCTCTCGATGCACACGTGAGCGCGGTGTCGAACCTCGTTGAAACGGAAGCAATGCTTCTCCCAGGTCAAGGCCCACAACCGGCATACCTCAACGCTGTCATCTCCCTGACGACCGCCCTCGCGCCGCTTGAACTCCTCACACAGCTTCAACGCATCGAAGTGCGCGGCGGACGAGTCCGGCACGAGCGGTGGGGTGCCCGCACTATCGACATCGACATCGTCGAGATTGAGGGCATAACGTCGACGAATCCACGTCTCATCCTTCCGCACCCACGCGCAGATCAACGGCTTTTCGTTCTCGAACCCTGGCACGAGATTGAGAAGACGGCAACGCTCAATGGGCAGCCTCTGGCGAGCCTCATCGCTCGGTTACAAGGTGCCAACTGATGCGTATATGTCTCGTCGTCATTATCTGGCTGGCAGTCGGAGTTACCCTCGGAGTGCTTGCTGGGTACTGGTTCGTGACGGCGGGATCACCCCTCGGCCTGCCGCTTCCCTTGCCCCTCATTCCTTTAGCGGCCGCAGTTATCCTCTACTGGCGTGGGCAGAAAGTGCGCCGGCATACAGCACTTCCAATCATCGCCGCTCGTACGGCCGTTTTCGCCCAGGCAAGTATGTGCGCCGGAGCGCTTCTTGCGGGGGTTCTCGGCGCCCTAGCACTCGTGTACCTCGGGCAAGGTGATTCTCCCTGGCTCCGCCACAACATCCTCGTTGCGGGTGCAGGAGCATTGACGAGTGGAATCCTCGCAGCGGTTGGGGTGATAGCCGAACGCTGGTGCCGAATTCCACCCGACGATGGCACACCCTCCGACAATGCGACCTCGGTGCGCACGGGGTCGCCTCGCCGAGACGGGGCGAGCTGAGAAGCTCGCTGAGTTCATGAGGGCGGCGATATCACCGCCCGCCTGACCAGTGTGGCAGCTTGCGTGGGCTATCCCTACATGATTGGGTTGAGGCATGTTTGCGCCCCTCGCTCCACACATCGATTTCACGCCAGTAGAACCGAGATACGCCCGAGTAAAATTCATCGCCACGTCGATCGGATTCATTCCGCTTATCCTTGCAGCGATCATCGTCGACATCTTCATCGCGAAAGACCGCGTGTGGCTGTGGGCGATTCCGGCCGTTGTGCTTGTGATGTATGTCTGGACCCTGGCCCTGATCTCGCGCCGTGTTCGCGCCCTGGGGTACGCGGAGCTTGAGGATGAGCTTGTGCTCTGCCGGGGAATCATGTTCCAGCGGGTAGACGTCATCCCTTACGGCCGCATGCAGCAAGTGAATGTGTCGGCGGGGCCCCTGATGTCACGAGAGAATCTTGCGACCGTCGAGCTCATCACGGCATCTGCGCAGACCAACGGTTCAATTCCCGGTATCCGTAAGGAAGAAGCAGAGCGCCTGCGCGTGAAGCTCACACACCTTGGTACGGCGAACTTGGAGGGCCTGTGAGCGAAGAACACGCAACCGGCCTTCCCGATTCATACGCAGCCAGCGTGCCAGATTCGCTCACCACGGCAACAGGTGAGGATGTGCAGGTGGCCAAGGAACCCACACGTGCCTCGCACGGAGATAACGACGACGATACCCGCTCGCTTGCGGTCGAGAATATTTCCGACGACGACATCCCCGCGGAAAGCTGGAATCAATTCACGAAGGCAACAGTGCTCCTGAGCTTTGCGAAGCTAGCAAGTATCTTCGTGGTGCTGATCTTTGTTGTCGTGCGGAATTTCCTTGAGGACGACGAGATAGAGACGCTGCGGCAGTTCCTTGTCGAACTCGGAATAGCTGTGATGTGGTGGGTGCTTCTTGGGATATTCGTCGTGGGTGTTATCACGACGATCGTTTCGGCAATTATGTGGCGTCATATGAGATTCGCTCTCGTGGCGGACGGCATCCACATGCGCTCGGGCGTTTTTGTCAAGAAACACGAGCATGTGCGGTGGGATCGGATCCAGAGCGTTGAGGTAGAGCAAAATCTCTTGGGGCGCCTGCTTAAGCAGGGGATGGTGACGGTCGAGAACGCCGGGGGAGATCAGGGTAAGACTCGTCTGGGCCTTCTCACGTTGGCTGAGTGTGAGGCTTTGCGGCAGTTTGTGCTAGAGGCGTCCAACGACGCCCGCCGCGGTAAGGTTCCGGACCTTGGTGAATGGCGGGCTTTTGTTGGTACGACGACGAATGAGTTACCGATTTATCGTTTGACAAGCAAGCGCACGATCATCAGTACGCTTATGTCGATGTCCACTGTGGTGGGTGTACTTTCTCTCGCGTTCACGATTGTCATGGGTGTAGTCACCGATGGCTTCGCATGGGTGCCAACGTTATTTCTTGTGCTGGGTGCCTTGTGGAATGCGGCGAAAACTCTGGCGAAACAATGGGGAACGGCCGTGTACCTCGCGCACAATGGCGTCCGAGTACGTTCGGGGCTGGTATCGCTGTTTGCCCAGACGATTGCGCCTGGGCGTGTGCACGCCATTCAGATAAATCAGCCGCTCATGTGGCGGCCGTTCGGGTGGTGGAAGCTCGAGGTGATGACGCCGTCGTCGAGCGTCATCAACCTTGAGGATGCGTCGAGGGATTCAGTCATCATCCCGGTGGGTACGCGCGAAGAGGTCGAGCGTATGTTGTGGGTGATTCTTCCCGATCTTGGGGTCGACGATGTCCATGCCTTCCTTGACGAGGCTTTCGAGGGGAGGGGTTCGTCGTTGATGTTCACGGCGGCTCCGGAGCGCTCGAGGTGGCTTGATCCCATTGCGTGGCGATCGAATGGGATTGCTCTTACTCGCACGGCTGCGGTCTTGCGTTGGCGGGGCTTCTGGCGAGCTACGGTTACTCTTACGCTCCACGAGCATGTGCAGGCGCTCAATCTCGACCAAGGCCCACTTGAACGGAAGCTCAACGTGGCGAACATCGTGTTCCAAGGTGTGTCGGTCATGAATACTGTGAGCCGCCAGACGCATCTCACGCTCGAAGATGCGCAGAGTATTCTCGGGCAGGAGCAGGAACTTGGCAAGGATCGCCGGGCGCACGCGGAGAAAGAGTCCCTCGAGGTGTGGCGTGCACGCGTCGGGGCCTCGCCTGCGTAGAACTAGGCGGCTTGAGATAAGCCGGCGAGCAGTGTTACACGGGTGCGTGTGCCAACTAAGCTGAAGGTATGGATCTTCGTACTCTTCCGTTCCTCAATGCTGCTGGTGAGGAAACATCGCTCGCAGCGTTTGGCGATCGCCTTCTTCTCGTCGTCAATGTGGCGTCGAAGTGTGGGCTTACGCCCCAATACGAACAGCTCGAAGAATTACAGCGTACGTATGGCCCGCGGGGACTGATGGTCGTTGGCTTCCCGTGCAATCAGTTTCTCGGCCAGGAGCCGGGGAGTATGGAACAGATCCTTGACTACTGCTCGTCCACATGGGGCGTGAGTTTCCCCATCATGGGCAAGATCAAGGTGAACGGAATGAATGCCGCTCCGCTCTACAGGGCCCTGAAAAAGGCCGCTGATGGCCCGGCACTTGGTGGTCCCATCAAGTGGAACTTTGAGAAATTCGTGGTGGCGCCGTCGGGTGCGGTTTTCCGTTTTGCTCCGACAACGAAACCTGATGATCCCGAAGTTATTGCCGTGATTGAAGAAAATCTGCCAGAGGGATGGGATGAGCAGGCGGAGGCTGAGCGTGCCACTGATCCCAACGCATCCAACGGTGGCGACATGAGCCTGCTCGATGATGAGGAGAATAATGCCTGACGGCCGTCTACGTATTGGGATTATCTCGGCGGGCCGCGTGGGCTGTGCGCTCGGTTCGGCGCTCAGGGCTCTCGGCCATACGATCGTGGGTGCCTATGCCCGTTCTGAGGCAAGCCGCGATCGCCTGGACGCGATGCTGCCAGGGGTCGCCGAACTCAGTGTCGAGGAGATCATCGCCGCCTCCGACTGCGTACTTCTTGCCCTGCCCGACGACGAACTTCCGGGCCTCGTCCGTGGCGCAGCCGAACTCAACTTGTGGCGACCTGGCCAGCTCGTTGTGCATGTCGCTGGCCGCTACGGAATTGGTGTCCTTGAGCCGGCTGCGCAGCGAGGTGCTCTCACTCTTGCAATGCACCCAGCCATGACATTTACAGGCACGTCCCTTGATGTGGCGCGACTGACCGGTTGTCCTTTCGCTGTCACCGGGACGCCCCTTCTTCTCCCGATCGTTCAAGCGCTTGTCACGGAACTAGGCGGGCGACCCTTCGTCGTCGCTGAAGAAAACCGGGGGCTTTACCACGCAGCCCTAGCCCACGGAGCAAACCATCTCGTCACACTCGTTGCGCAGAGCATGCGGATGCTTGAAGCGGCTGGAATCGACGATCCCGGAGCTTACGCCCGCCCGCTTATGGAGGCTGCGCTCGAAGGCGTGCTCTCCTCGGGAGAATCCCTCCTGACAGGTCCAGTTGCTCGCGGCGATATCGGGACAGTTGACGAACATGTGCATGCGATAGACGCACTCGCGCTCCTGGCACACGAGGACTCGGAACCAGAAAATGGCGACGAATATCGTTCGTCGTCATTTGCTGATATCCCGCCGGTGTATCGTGCGCTCGTCACGGCGACAGCTCAGAGAGCCGCGGCTCGTCGCGCCCTGCGTGAACCGACAGCTCAGCGGATCGTTGAGCTGATGAGAGAGACGAATCCTTCGGCGTAACGTGGTGCGCCGATACCGTGGATGAGTGAGCTTAGCTTCGGGAGAACATCGATCAAGAGAATAATCACGGCTTTGGTAGACGAGGCCCCAAACTCCCCGACTACAATTGGGCATTATGCAGAGCACAATCGCAAGCGCAGACCAAGCCAGTTTCGCTGAAGATCTCGCGCAATTTATCGTATCGTCGCCGTCCTCATATCACGCGGCGCACACAATTTCCGCAAGGCTCGAAGAACACGGATTCGTGCAGGTCGACGAAGACGAAGCATGGGACGTGGCGCCGGGAGGCCACTTCATCCGTCGTGGCGGTGCAGTTATCGCATGGAAGATTCCTGAAGGAGCGGGCACTCACAGCGCATTTGCCGTTGTCGGTTCGCATACCGATTCGCCGGGTTTCAAGCTCAAGCCCCAGCCGAACGCCACGGCTCACGGCTTTGCCCAGGTCAATGTGGAAACGTATGGCGGGCTTCTCTTTAACTCCTGGATCAACAGGGAGCTGGGGCTCGCTGGCCGTATCGTCACGATTGATGGCACTGAGCATCTTGTCCGCACCGACCCCGTCATGGTGATCCCACAACTTGCGCCACACCTCAACCGCGGTGTGAATGCTGAGGGCCTTAAGCTCGATCCGCAGCGTCATCTCCATCCCATCTGGTCACTTGGCGAAGCGGATGTATTCGAGCTCCTTGCGGCGAGCGTGGGCGTGGATGCGGATACGATCGCGGGAACAGACGTCTTTGCGTACGATTCGCAGGCGCCGCAGATCATGTCGGGAACTTTCTTCGCCTCTGGTCGCCAGGACAACCTCGTATCTGTGCACGCGGCGCTGACGGCCCTTCTCGATTCCGATTCGGAAGAAATCGCCGTGTTCGCGGCTTTCGATCATGAGGAGATTGGCTCAGCGACGACGTCGGGAGCTTCAGGGCCGATCCTTGAATCGGTGTTGCGCCGCACGGCAACCGCGCTCGGCGCGACGGAAGAAGAATACTGGCAGATGATCGCGCGCTCGTCGTGCGTATCGGCAGACGCCGGTCACTCGATCAACCCGAACTATCCCGAGTACCACGACCCGGATTCCTACCCGGTGATGGGCGAGGGCCCGATGCTTAAGATCAACGCGAACCAGCGTTACGCCACCGATGCGCATGGTCAGGCTCTCTGGCTACGCGCCGCACATGAGGCGGGACTCGCGACGCAAGTATTCGTCTCAAACAATGCGGTTTCGTGTGGTTCAACAATCGGCCCGCTGACAGCCACTCGCATCGGAATCGACACGGTAGATGTGGGTGTACCGCTGCTTTCCATGCATTCTGCTAGGGAACTCTCAGCAATCTCTGATGACTGGGGACTATCACAGATCATCAGGGGGTATTGGAACATTGCCTAAGTATCCGATTTTTAATTCGGCTTACGCGCTTGATCGGGCAGCTTTTGCCCACCCGGACCGACCGAGCATCACGTATGGAGATCGCACGTGGACCGTGGCTGAGGCAGCGCTGACGACACGCAAGCTCGCTCAACTCTTTGCTCAGGCGGGGGTTGCCGAGGGGGATCGGGTACTCGTCGCGGCGCACAATTCTCCGTACCACTTGTTTGCGCATGTGGCTTGTGCACGCCTCGGTGCGGTTTTTGTTCCGGTTTCTTATCGTTTGACGCAGTACGAGCTCCAGAATCTGGTTGATTTTTGCTCCCCACGTGCCGTGATTTGTGAACCGGAGATTGCCGCGCGTGGAGGTCTTTCATCCACAGGCACCCTCCTTCAGTTCGTTATTGACGACGATGTGCAGGCAGGCCCGCTGTCCGGTGCCCTTCAGAACGGGTTTCTTGCGTTGTCTGCCGCCATTGCGCCATTTGATGGCGAGCTTGTTGCTGATTCGGAATCGCGAGGTGCCGATGCGCTAGGTGGTCGAGATTATCCGAACGGTTTGGCGGCGATTCTTTTCACGTCGGGCAGTTCAGGTACACCGAAGGCTGTGGCACTCACGCACGAGAATCTTTGGTGGGGCTCACAGAATTTCCGTGAGGGTTTTGAATATCGAAGTGACGAGACGGAACTCGTCGTTGCCCCGCTCTCTCACATTGGTGGGTTTAACGGTACGACGTTGGATCTCTTCTCGCATGGCGGTCATGTTGTGGTCGTGCGCGCGTTTGATCCGGCCACGGTGTTGCGCCTTATCGAGGAGCACCACGTCAATATCATGTTTGGTGTGCCGACGATGTACGGAGCGCTTCTCGCCCACCCGGACATGGCTACGCGCGATTTGTCGTCGTGGCGCTTGCCGCTGGTCGGAGGTTCTCAGGTTCCAGCTCCTATGCTGGGTGCCCTGGCGGCCCATGGTTTGCGTCCGCTCAACGTGTGGGGGATGACAGAGCTCTCCGCCTCCGGTGCCTATCTGCCTTTCGAACATCTGGCGGAACATCCGGGATCGATCGGTCGCCCATTCGCCAATATCGCTGTTCGCGTCGTCGATCCTCAGACATTGGAGGACGTCCCTGTGGGTGTTGCCGGCGAGATTCTTGTCCGTGGACCGTCGGTGACGACGAGCTTCTGGCACGGCGAGGAACACACGCGTCAAGCCTTCGTCGATAGGTGGCTGCGCACAGGAGATCTCGCCACTGTGTCCGAGGAGGGGTTCCTGTCGATCGTCGGGAGAATCTCGGATCAGATTCTCTCGGGTGGTGAGGGAATTTTCCCTGGCGAAGTTGAAGATGTTATCCGACAATACGACGGCGTCAAGGATGTTGTCGTCTGTGGGGTTCCCGACGAGGTGTGGGGTGAGCGGGTTGTTGCCGCTCTCGTCATGGAGGAGGGGGCGCAGCCCCCGTCGCTCGCCGAGATCCAGGCCTTCGCCGGGCAAGTCCTTGCCCGATACAAGCTGCCGCGATATCTCGCAATCATGGATGCTCTGCCGCTGGGCGGCTCCGGCAAAACTGACCGGGCTGCGGTGAG
Source organism: Arcanobacterium haemolyticum (assembly GCA_021532125.1). GTDB lineage: Bacteria > Actinomycetota > Actinomycetes > Actinomycetales > Actinomycetaceae > Changpingibacter > Changpingibacter haemolyticus_A. Next base: position 119,975 of record JADYUX010000003.1, on the reverse strand, counting down.
ATCGATGATCTGGGCGCAGATCAGTCCACGGGAGTAGAAACGACGTGAGGGGCGTGGATAACACGCCCCTCACTGGTTAATCCCGCAGTTTCGATGCGGCACGTTGTCTCAGACTGTTGCGAACTTCGGGTGCGCCTTAATGAGGGCACCTGCCTCCTGGCGTGCAGCCTTCGGTGCGGCCAGGTGACGCAGATTCTCAGGGATGTCCCATCCCTTGCGCGTCATAGCAGCAGCGTAAAGACGCCCGGCCCGGTAGGACGAGCGAACGAGCGGCCCAGCCATGACACCTGCGAAACCGATCTTTTCTCCGAGGGCCTGAAGCTCAAGGAACTCGTTTGGTTTGACCCAACGATCGATCGGGTGATGGAGAGGGGAGGGGCGCAGGTACTGCGTGATTGTGAGAAGGTCGCACGAATTATCGTGGAGATCGACCATGGCCTGCTCGATTTCTTCACGGGTTTCACCCATGCCGAGGATGAGATTCGACTTTGTGACGAGTCCTTCCTCAGAAGCCATGGCAATGATGTCGAGGGAACGCTCGTAACGGAAGGCCGGGCGAATCTTCTTGAAGATACGCGGAACCGTTTCAAGATTGTGCGCGAAAACTTCCGGACGGGATTCGAAGACCTGTTTGAGGGCGGGAATATCTCCTTGGAAGTCGTCAACGAGAAGCTCAACGCCCGTTTCTGGGCAGAGCTTGTGGATCTGACGGCATGTTTCCGCGTAGATCCACGAAGCGCCATCAGGAAGATCGTCGCGAGCTACTCCTGTCACGGTGGCGTACCGCAATCCAAGGTGCTTGACCGACTCGGCGACACGACGGGGCTCGTCGCGATCCAACGCCTTCGGTTTGCCCGTGGCAATCTGGCAAAAGTCGCAACGCCTCGTACATTCGTCGCCGCCGACGAGGAATGTTGCCTCGCGATCTTCCCAGCATTCATAGATGTTCGGGCAGCCAGCCTCTTCACAGACCGTGTGGAGCGACGAACCGTGGACAAGGGAACGCATGTCCTTGTACTCGTCGCCAACGACAGCCGTTGTACGAATCCACTCGGGTTTCTTTTCGATCGGGGTCTGGGCGTTACGCGCCTCAACGCGCAGGAGCTTTCGACCTTCAGGTGCGATAGGGCTCATTCTTCGATCCTTTCAGGTCGCTGGAACTGGCGCAACTGTGCGTCCAGGTAGGGGATCAGGGCATCTGCGGCATCAGAGACTGTGGTGTGGATATCGAGAAGCTCAAGAGATGCAACACTCGCATCCGAGATGCCACACGGGACGATACGGCCAAACTTGGTGAGGTCAGTTGAGACGTTAAACGCGAGGCCGTGCATCGTCGCATCGTCAGCAAACTTCACCCCGATGGCGCAGATCTTCCGGTCGATCTGACCTGGACATTGAATCCAGATGCCCGACCGACCCTCGACCTGGCTTGACTCGATTCCCCAGACCTCGTCGAGGGCGGTGATGACAGCGCGTTCAATGTTGCGGACGAAAGCGACGACATCCTTGGGCGGCTTGACCTTGATAACCGGGTAGATGACGACCTGCCCGGGGCCGTGATAGGTGACGGACCCACCTCGGTCCATCGGAATCACCGGAATCGATTTATCCGGGATGTCCTCATCTTTCGTTCGCCGCCCAGCCGTATAGGTATCGCGGGCCTCCCAGACGATGAACGTATCGGGAGCTTCAAGTTTGGCCACTCGATCGTGAACATCGCGCTGGATAGCATCGACCTTCATATAGTCCAAGGGACCTTCGTCCAGTAGATTGAGGATATGCACATTACGAGCTTAGGGGAGTGAGAGGAGGAACGCGAGAGAGTGATACGTGATGCGAGAGATAGGCGTGTGAGGAAGTAGGCACGATTAAATCTTCGTCGTCATGTATAGATATGCGGGTTTCGATGGTGAATTTTCCGCGATATCTCGCCAAAAAAAGACCTAACAGCACTTTCTATCAGGGGGTTCTTGTAAAATTGACTCCTGCGCGCGGAAAACCTTACCCGCGCATTAGAATGAGCTAATGCTTATGGCGTCCGCGCCATGATGTCTTCTTTGGCGCTTCTCTAGGTCACTATGCTCGCCATATTGACGACGAGGCAGTCCAAAGTTGTGTGTAGACTACACGCATTCAACGGTAGGGTCGTTACCCGCATTCCCACGGGTCTCGATCTGCGAACTATATGGGAGGCCACTTCGTGGTTAGATACCTCGTGCGGAGGATGATCAGTTGGTTGGTGATGGTTTTCCTCGCCACCAATATGACGTACTTCCTCGCCAACTTCTTCTTGGACCCACGCTCGAACTATGCCGAGCGTCGACCCCCTATCCCCGAGGAACAAATCCTCGCGACCCTCGATGCGAAGAACCTCAACCCCGAAACGCCCATTCTTGAGCGTTGGTGGAAGTGGCTCACCGATATTCTCCTCCACTGGGACTGGGGCTCTGGTATCTACGGCACGGCTGACGTCAACCGCGAAATCGGTGTCCGTATGTGGGTATCCGCGCAGCTCGTCCTCGGAGCCACAGTCATCGCTGTGCTTCTGGGCGTCGGCCTCGGTGTCTACACGGCCTCCCGCCAATACAAGCGCGCAGATCGTATCTGGCAGGGCATTTCTGTTGTCGCCATGAACACGCACACTGTCGTCGCCTCCCTCGTACTCGTTCTCGCAGCAATCAAGATCAACGAGCTCGCTGGAACGCAGATTTTCTACGTCACGGGTGGTGCTTCTGACGCCTCAGGATTCTTCCCCGGGCTCATCAACCTCTTACAACGGCTCACCTTGCCTACAATTTCGCTGGTGTTTATCTCGTACGCCAGCTACCACATGACGCAGCGCTCGCTCCTCCTTGACAACATCGAGATGGACTACGTGCGTACTGCTCGTGCCAAGGGCCTCACACGCCACCAGGCTATTCGTCGTCACGCACTGCGCACGTCGATTATCCCGATCGCAACATCTGTGGCATTCTCCGTCCCAGGCGTTTTCACCGGCGCCGTCATGACGGAAAGCATTTACGCCTGGCACGGCATGGGTGAATACCTCGTCCAGACCATCGGCCAAAACGACGTCCACGGAGTTGTTGCCACAGCAGCCTTCAGTGCGTTCCTGACGGCTATCGGCGCAATGCTCTCGGATATCTTCGTCGTTGCGCTCGATCCGCGAGTGAGAGTGAGCTGATCATGTCACAAACAACCGTTGCCGACGGCGCTGCCGTCGAAACCGCTCAGCCGCAGGTTGCGCCTGCTAAGACGATGTCGAAGATGACGCTCTACCGTCGTCGTTTTCTTCGTAACAAGTCTGCCGTTGGCGGCCTCATCGTCTTTATCCTCCTCGCGATCTTCGCTGTCGCAGGCCCACACATCACCCAGTGGAACTACCAGGACGCCGACTTCGCGGCGATCTCCATGCCGCCATCGCCCGAACACTGGTTCGGAACGACGGGCGCAGGAAATGATCTTTTCGCCCAGGTCGCTCACGGCCTCGGTCGTTCCATGATTATCGCTATCGTCGTCTCGGGTTTGACGACCGTTATCGCAGCATTTATCGGTGCCGGTGCGGCATTCTTCGGTGGCCGAGTGGAGAAGGTTATCCTCACCTTCATCCACTTCATGCTTCTCGTGCCCTCCTTCCTTCTCATCGCACTCATGGTGGCCGGATCTGGTGGTGACTGGGTCATCCTCATGATCGTCTTGACCGCCTTTGGATGGATGTACCAGGCGCGAGTCGTATGGTCGCTCGCCATCTCCATTCGTGAACGCGAGTACGTGGCCGCAGCGCGCTACATGGGTGTTTCCAGCGCGAAGATCGTCGGGCGCCACCTCGTCCCGAACATCGGCTCCCTTCTCATCATCAACTTCACCCTCGGTATCGTGTCGACAGTGATGAGCGAAACCTCGCTCTCCTTCCTTGGCCTTGGCGTGAAGCTCCCCGATGTCTCGCTCGGCAACCTTTTGACGATTGGTGCCAACTCGGTCCGCTCGGCAACCTGGACATTCTGGTTCCCGGCTGCCGCACTGATGCTTCTCACCGTCTCGGTGGCTCTCATCTCTGACGGCCTCCGTGACGCCCTTGATCCGAATTCGTCGGCTGGAGGCCGCGCATGAGTCAGCCCATCCTTTCTGTTCGTGATCTCAACGTCTCCTTCCCATCGGAAGCAGGACGTGTAGACGCCGTCCGTGGCGTAAATTTCGATCTTCTTCCGAAGAAGACCTTGGCTATCGTGGGTGAATCCGGTTCCGGTAAATCCGTTACCTCACTCGCCATCATGGGGCTTCTCCCGCAATACGCCTCGATCCGAGGCTCGGTGACGCTCAACGGCCAGGAACTTATCGGCTTGACCGATGAAGAAATGTCGGAGTACCGCGGCAAAGACATCGGCATGATCTTCCAGGATCCGCTGTCAGCGCTCACGCCGGTGTTCGATATCGGCACTCAGATCATTGAGGCCCTCAAGGCACACGATAAGAAGCTTTCCGATAAGGCAGCCCTCGATCGCGCTATCGAACTACTTGCCCTCGTGGGAATTCCTAACCCGGAGCGTCGCGTCAAGGCATTCCCGCATGAGTTCTCCGGCGGCATGCGCCAGCGCGTTGTTATCGCACTTGCTATCGCTAACAATCCGCGCGTCCTCATCGCTGACGAGCCGACAACGGCCCTCGACGTGACGATCCAGGCACAGATCCTTGAGGTCATCGCCAAGGCCCAGGAAGAAACCGGCGCCGGCGTCATCATGATTACACACGACATGGGCGTTGTCGCTGGAACGGCTGACGATGTTGTTGTCATGTACGCAGGAAAGCCTGTGGAAACTGGCGCGGTTGACGAAATCTTCTACGAACCGCATATGCCCTACACGATCGGCCTCCTCGGGTCGATCCCGCGAGCAGACCGCAAGCGCGAGGATCCGCTCATCCCGATTCACGGCAACCCACCCACGGTTATCAACTTCCCGGATATGTGCCCCTTCGTGGAGCGCTGCCCGATCGCTGTTGATGCCTGCCGTGTCAAGGAGCCCGCACTTATGCCGGTGAATCCGGTGGAGCCCGTGGTGTCCGAGAGCATCAACATTCACGAGGTTGAGGGCGCTAAGGGCGAGGATGCCGTCGTTGAAGAAGTCGACGATGTCGTTGTCGCCACGGGCCTTGCCCAAGCTGACGACGCCGTATTCGTTCACTCGGCGGCCTGTGTTCGCGCCCACGAGATTGTTGATAAGCAGATCAACGGCGAGGATCTCTTCCCCGTCCCTACGCGCCCAGCAGATTCGATGGCTGGCGTTCCGCGCTCCGAACGCGACGTGGTGCTCGATGTTCACGACCTCGTCAAGACCTTCCCGCTCCTCAAGGGCGCTCTTATGAAACGCCGCGTGGGTTCGGTGTACGCGGTTAATGGTGTCTCTTTCGACCTGCGCAAGGGCGAGACACTCGCGATTGTTGGCGAATCCGGTTCGGGTAAGTCCACGACTCTCCTTGAGATCATGGATCTCGGCTCGGGGAAGGATCTTTCCGGCGAGATCGTTCTCGACGGTGAAGATGTGACAACGCTGAGCCGCCGCCGTCGCCGCCAGAAGCGCCGCAATATTCAGATGGTGTTCCAAGACCCGATGGGTGCGCTTGATCCGCGTATGACCGTCAAGGACATCATCGCTGAACCTCTGACAGCTTTCGGCTACGACGGCGATGTCATCGCCCGTGTGCGCGAGCTTATGGATACCGTTGGCCTCAAGCCGGAGCAGATGGACCGATTCCCAGGTGCCTTCTCCGGTGGCCAGCGCCAGCGCATCGGCTTGGCACGCGCATTGGCGACGAATCCCGAGATCATCGTGCTCGACGAGCCCGTATCGGCTCTTGACGTGTCGATCCAGGCGGATGTCATCAACCTCCTTGACGAGCTCAAGCTCAAGCTCGGCCTGTCCTACCTGTTCGTCGCACACGATCTGTCGGTCATTCACCACATCGCCGACCGTGTGGCAGTGATGTACCTCGGCAAGTTCGTTGAGACAGGCGATGTCGACGAGGTCTTCTCCAACCCGCAGCATCCCTACACGCAGGCTCTCTTGTCGGCTGTGCCGATTCCCGATCCGGAGATCGAACGCAACCGCCAACGCACGATCCTCGTGGGCGATTTGCCGAGCCCGACGGATAACCACCCGGGTTGTTCCTTCCGCTCGCGCTGCCCGCTCTACCAGACGCTTGGTGAGGCTGAGCGTGCGCGTTGCGATAGCGAGACGCCAGTTCTCGTCGCAAACGACGAAGGCGTTGACCACATGAACGCCTGCCACTACCGCTGATAGATCTGCCGATAGTGATGAAAGCCCGGAGCTTTATAGCTCCGGGCTTTCCCTGTATTCAGACAGCACTTGACGATCTGTTGTGTTACTCCGCTGAGGCTGCGGGGATGCCAAGCCACGAATTCCATCCGTTGTGGAGGACGAGCCAGGCAAGCAAGCCGTATCCCGCCTGAGCTGGCGCGTATCCCGCTGTCATAGCCATGTCAGTGTTCCACTGCTCATGCGCGACGAGCGGCGTAAACGTATCGACAAATGGAACATTGCGGCGGGTGCAGACCTCAGCGTAGGCGCGGGTCAGCTCTGACTGCAGGCGAGGCGAGATATCCCGGCGCGGCGGAGGGCCGACGACGAAAGGTTTGAGGCGCAGGCGTTCGGCCGAATCCACAATGTTCGCCAGATGGAGGCGGGAGCGTGCCATACTGCTTGATTCGAGGCCGTGCGTTCCCAAACCGATGACGAGGCGGCTGCCTTCGTCATGATTGAGACGACGAGTCACTTCGTCCTCCCAACGGTCAGCGAGAGCACTGATCGTCTCCCCAGGAACTGCGAGGGTCATCGGGAGGAGAGGCGGTTCGCACACTGTGCGGGCGAGTACCCTTCCGGTCCACCCGAGTGCGCGGGCGTCGCCATAGCCGGCCACGAGTTCGTCGCCAATGAAAATAATCCGAGTCACGTTTCTACTTTCTCAGAAAACAGGGCGGGATGGGAGACATCGCGCTCTTGCCTTTCTACCCTACTCCGCAAGATGGGCGTCACGGCACGAGAAAAGAAGAACAACGGAAAAGATATCCGTAGCGCACCGGGGCACGTGCGCCGGATAACTCGGACAGCGCACCAGCAAACCCGGCGACCGTGTACCGCATACGGGTGAGGGGCACAGCCACGGCGAGCTGCGCCCCTCACGACACGGCAATTATTAGTTCGTGTTCCGTGCGAATGCGCCGGCGAGAATCTCGGCGTTCTGCGCTGAATGCGACGTCGAGTGCCCAGTTGAGGGGGAAGCCGCGGCAGGCCGCGAAACGAGACGCGGCATGATGCCAAGCTGACGGAACAGGTTGAGGTAGAAGTGGCCCCACGGCCCCTGATTCTCTGGCTCGTCCTGTACCCACACGAGGTCAGCGTTCGGGTAGCGATCGAGGACCGCACGGAGTTCGTCGACAGGATCGGGGTAGAGCTGTTCCACTCGAACAATCGCCGTATGAGTATCACCCTGGCGGGTGCGTTCGTCCACGAGATCGTAGTAGAGACGACCCGAGCACAGCAGCACACGATTGACGTTCGTTATCGAGGAATCTACTTCGTCGATAACGGGGCGGAAACCGCCGTGGGTGAAGTCGTCGATCTGTGAGACGGCGCCCTTGCGGCGCAGAAGCTGCTTTGGTGTGAAGGCAATGAGGGGGCGACGCGGGCGCGAGTATGCCTGTGTGCGCAGCATATGGAAATGATTTGCCGGGGTGGAAGGCTGGCACACCCACATGTTGTCCTGTGCGCACAACTGTAGGTAGCGCTCGATTCGGGCCGAGGAGTGGTCTGGTCCTTGACCCTCGAAGCCGTGGGGGAGCATCATGACGAGCGACGAACGCTGGCTCCACTTTTGTTCGGCGGAGGAAACGAATTCGTCGATCACCGTCTGGGCACCATTGGCGAAGTCGCCGAACTGGGCTTCCCACAGGACAAGGGCATCGGGGCGTTCAACCGAGTATCCGTACTCAAACGCGAGGACGGAGTATTCGGAGAGGCAGGAATCGTAGATCCAGATATTTGCCTGGTCTTCGGTGAGGTTGCGCAGCGGCGTCCACTCGGCGCCGGTCGTGTGGTCATGAGCGACGGCGTGGCGCTGCACGAACGTTCCACGGCGCGAATCTTGGCCAGACATGCGAACCGGCATTCCCTCGATGAGGAGCGAGCCAAATGCGAGGAGTTCGCCGAATCCCCAGTCGATGTTGCCGTCGTGACTCATCTTGGCGCGGCGCTCAAAGAGCTGGGCGATCTTCGGGTGGAGGGTGAAGCCGTCCGGAACCTGGCGGTGGGCTTCACCAACGCGCGCGATGATTTGTGGCGTGGTAGCGGAAGTCCAGCCGACCATTGTGCCGGCATCCTCCTGCTGCGCGACAGGGAGTTCAAGGCCTGCGATGGCGTCGCGTTGCCCAGATTCGGCTGCAGCTTCGGCCTCTTTCACTTCGCGGAAGGCTGCGTCGAGTGTCTCATGGTAGGCGGTTTCGACGTTCTCGGCCTGCTCTGCTGTGAGTTCGCCGCGCCCGATGAGGGCCTCCTTGTAGAGCTGACGTGTTGTTCGCTTGGAGTTGACGAGGGAGTACATGACCGGTTGGGTCATCGAGGGGTCGTCGCCTTCGTTGTGCCCGCGGCGGCGGTAGCACACGAGGTCAATGATCGCATCCTTGTGGAATTCCTGGCGGTAATCATAGGCAAGGGCGGCTACGCGGACGACGGCCTCCGGGTCGTCGCCGTTCACGTGGAAGATGGGGAGCTGGAGCCCCTTGGCGATATCGGTGGGGTAGTTCGACGAGCGGCCCGAGGTGGGGGCTGTCGTAAATCCGATTTGGTTATTGACGATGATGTGGATCGTGCCGCCGGTGCGGTAGCCGCGCAGCTGCGAGAGATTGAGGACTTCCGTGACAACGCCTTGCCCGACGAACGCAGCGTCACCGTGGACGATGATCGGCACATAGCCGAAACCATCGTCGCCAAGATCGTTGAGATCTTGCTTAGCACGGACGATTCCTTCGAGGACACCATCTACCGCTTCGAGGTGGGAGGGATTGGCTGCAAGGTAAACGCCGGTTTGGTCGCCGTTGGGTGCCGTGTAGGTTCCTTCGGTGCCGAGATGGTACTTGACATCGCCGGAGCCTTGGACGGTGCGCGGGTCGATGAAGCCGTCAAATTCAGTGAAGATCTGCTTGTACGACTTTCCTGCGATGTTGGTGAGGACGTTGAGGCGGCCACGATGTGACATGGCGATTGCGACTTCGAGCACGCCGTCGCCTGCTGCATGGGCGAGGATCTCGTCGAGGGCTGGGATGAGGGATTCGCCGCCTTCGAGTGAGAATCGCTTTTGCCCGAGGTACTTCGTGTGAAGGAACTCTTCGAAAGCCTCCGCCTCGTTGAGCTTTTCGAGGATGTGCGCCTGCTTTTCGGGTGTTGCCTTGGCCCGCGGATGTTCGAGGCGTTCTTGGAACCACTTACGCTGCGCCGGATCGGAGATATGCATGTACTCGTATCCCACAGTGGAGCAGTAGGTCGAGCGCAGTTGGTCGAGGATGGAACGCAGTGTTGCGCGCCCGCTCTCGCCGAAATCGCCAGTGGGGAATTCACGATCGAGATCCCAAGCGGTGAGGCCGTAGGCGGAGAGGGTGAGGTCGGGGTGGCGCAGCGGGCGGAATGCCAGGGGATCGAGGTCGGCGATGAGGTGTCCGCGCGAGCGGTAGGAGTGGATGAGGCGGGCAATGCGCGTGGGGCGCTGGAGCTCGCGGCGTTCGTCGAACTCCACATCTTTCTCCCAAACGTATGGCTCGGTCGGAACGTGGAGGGAAAGGAAGACACGATCGTAGAAGCCGTCGAGACCGAGCAGTTTGTGCTCGATTGCGCGGAGGAATTCGCCGGAGGTCGCTCCTTGGATGATGCGGTGATCGTAGGTAGAGGAGAGCGTGACGGTCTTGGAGACGCCGAGGCGAGAGATGACATCGGCGGAGGTTCCGGAGAATTCTGCTGGGTACACCATCGAACCGACACCGACGATGAGACCTTGCCCCTTCATGAGGCGTGGCACGGATTGTGTAGTGCCGATCCCACCGGGGTTCGTGAGTGAGACTGTTGTTCCCTGGTAATCCTCGATGGTGAGTTCGCCGGTGCGTCCGCGGCGGACGAGTTCTTCGTAGGCAGCGAGGAATTCGGAGAAGCTCATGAGTTCGGCGGCCTTGATGGAGGGGACGACGAGGGTCCGGCTTCCGTCTGGCTTGTGTGCGTCGATGGCGATACCGAAGTTGATGTGGTCGGGCTCGTGGACGGAGGGCTTGCCATTAACGATGTCGTACGAGTAGTTCATCTCGGGCATATGGACGAGCGCCTCGATGGTGGCGTATGCGATGAGATGAGTGAAGGAAATCTTCCCGCCGCGGGTTGCTTGGAGGTGCTGGTTCACGAGTGCGCGGTTGTCGAACATGATTTTTGCTGGAACCGTGCGGAACGACGTGGCTGTGGGAACTTCGAGGGACGCATCCATGTTGGAGGCGACGGATTTGGCGATGCCTTTGAGGGGATGAGTGACGGATTCGCCTAGTGATGTCTCTGATGCTTTGAGGTGGTAGCGCTTGGCGTAGGGGGTGCGTGCCGGCTGTGCAGCTGCGCGTGGTGCGGGAGGAAGGTCGGCTCGCGCAGTGGAGATTTCGGCTGCGGCGAGTCGGGAGTCCGTTGCGGCGTGCACGTCGAGCTGGGCCTGCTCCGTCTGAGGGTCGGATGCGCTGGCGGGGGCGGTTGGAGCTGATGTGTGTGTGGGGCGCCCCGATGCTTCCCAGCGGTGGAAAAGCTCGCGCCATTGCGGGCCTACGCTGGAGTGATCCGCCACGTATGAGGCGTAGAGATCTTCGATAAAACCTTGATTTGCACCGAAATCGTCGGAGGAGTGAACAGACACGAGATTCCTCATCTGCCGTTGGAATGAACATAACTAGATTACGTGACGTACGTCCTATATTCGTGCGAAATGGGGAAGAAACGCTGGGTGAATTTTCGATGGTCATCATCGGGCAAAATACCCGTCAATACCTCGTCAAATCTTCGTGATGAGGGGTTCTTTTTCGTCGCGATATCGCCACGAGAGTGTATGGAGGTGTCGCCAGTGAGGAAGGAAACGATTGCAGCTCTCGCCACCATCTGAGACGACGTCGGGCGGCCTCGCCGTCCTGGCGCACGTCGGGTGTGAGAAGCCAGCATCTACGGGTGTGAGCAATGCCAGTGGGATAACGCAGAATCGACAGGGCCAGTACACTGGCGACGTGGACGACGATACGTGGTCGATATGCTGATCGACATAGCCCTCCTTACCCTCGCCATCCTTCTGACTGCGGGGACCGGGATTTTTGTTGCTGCCGAATTCTCACTAGTTGCCCTCGACCCCGCGGCGATGAACGCCCAGGCGGAGTCGGACCCGCGTGCTGCTCAGGTAAGTCATGCGCTACGGCAGTTGTCTTTGCAATTGTCGGCGTGCCAGGTGGGAATTACTCTGACGACGATCCTCCTCGGGTACGTGGCGCAAGATCCGTTAGCCCGGCTTCTCGACGGTCCTTTGGAAAGTGTGGGCATGGCACGCGCCGCATCGGTAGCGATCGCAGCCTCGGTTGCTTTTGTTCTCGTCAATCTGTTTTCGATGCTTTTCGGTGAACTTGTACCTAAAAACATGGCTCTGGCTGATCCGTTGGCGACGGCGGCTTTCGTTTCGCGACCGCTGCGCCTCTTTACGGCGGTATTTCGTCCGCTCATTCTCGCGCTTAATGGGATGGCCAATGCTTTGCTCAGGTCGGTGGGAATGGAGCCTGCAGAAGAAATGTCGGGAGCGCGCTCGGCGAGCGAATTGGGTGCGCTTGTTCGTCACTCAGCTGAAGCTGGCACGATCGATGTTGCGACAGCACAGCTCGTCACCCGCTCGATCGACATGAGCAGCCTCACTGCCGTTGATGTCATGACAGATCGCGGGCGCCTCCACACACTTCCCGAGACAGCTAGTGCCGCAGACGTCGTCGATCTCGCTCGGCGCACCGGCCACTCCCGTTTCCCTGTCGTTCGTGATTCGATCGACGATATTCGCGGGATAGTCCATCTTCGCCCCGCAGTGTCGATTCCGTTCGAACGTCGGAGCGAAGTGTCGGTGACGTCGGGTAGCCTCATGTCGCCAGCGCCGCGAGTTCCCGAAACGATGGGCCTTGCTGATCTCCTTGTGGAACTGCGTGAAGAAGGCCAGCAGATGGTCGTCGTCGTTGATGAATACGGCGGTACTGCCGGAGTCGTCACACTTGAGGATGCTGTCGAGGAAATCGTGGGCGAAGTGAGCGACGAGCACGACAAACGCCGTGCCGGTGCCCGCCAGGTTGGGAAGTCCACGTGGATTGTGTCGGGTTCCCTACGGCCTGACGAGGTTGAGCGTCTCGTTCCTGTAAGTATTCCTGACGATGGCCCGTACGAGACTCTTGGTGGGCTCCTCATGTACGTGCTTGGCCATGTGCCGGAGACCGGAGATGTCGCGGATCTTCCCGGCGTGCGCTTGCGCGTTGAGTCGATGGATGGGCGCCGGGTTGAGAGCGTGCGCGTCACGGCAGGAGACGAACGATGAACACGACATCCGCTCTCCTGGTCGCTGCTGCCCTCCTGGCATTTAACGCATTTTTTGTCGCCGCGGAGTTCGCTTTGACAGGGTCGAAGCGCTCGCGGATCGAGCCTCTTGTGGGGGCGTCAGGCTCGGCCCGCAAGGTCTTGTGGGCGATCGAGCATCTTTCGCAGATGCTCGCTGCTGCTCAACTTGGGGTGACGCTGTGTTCTGTGGGCTTGGGCGTTCTAGCCGAACCCGCGGTTGCGAAGCTCCTCGAGAAGCCGCTCCATGCTGTCGGGCTCACGGGGCCAGCCGTCCATGCCATTGCGTTCGTCGTGGCTTTGCTGCTCGTCGTTGGTCTTCACGTGGTTGTGGGGGAGATGGTTCCCAAGAGCGCGGCGGTGACTCATCCGGAGCGTTCGGCGATGATTCTCGTCCCACCCCTCATGGTATTCGCGACGGTTTTTCGTCCGGTGATTGTTGCGCTGAATTGGTGTTCGCAGCTTCTGCTTCGCCTGTGTGGGATGGAACCGAAAGATGAGGTTGCGGCGGCATTCACTGTCGACGAGGTTGTGTCGATCGTTGAGGCATCGGAAGCGGCGGGTGTGCTGAGCGACGAGCAGGGACTCATTTCAGGGGCCTTGGAGTTTTCCGAGCATTGTGCGCGCGACGTCATGGTTCCCTTGGATGATGTTGCGAGCTTGCCGGTGAGTGTGACTCCCGGCGAGTTGGAGCACGCTGTCGCGGAGACGGGGTATTCCCGCTTTGTTGTGCGCGACAGTGCGGGAGCCCTCCACGGGTATGTACATGTGAAGGATACGTTGGGTGCCACCCTAGCCCAGCGCGAGATGCCAATTCCCGACTGGAAGATTCGCGCACTCAGCCGTGTGTCTCCGGAGGACGAGGTGGAGACGGTCCTCGTCGATATGCGTTCGAGCGGCACGCACCTTGCGGCTGTGATGGAGAACGACGAAGCAGTGGGCGTCGTCTTTTTGGAGGATATTCTCGAGGAACTGGTGGGCGAAGTCTCCGACATTATGCAGCGCGATCAGCGGAGCAAGTAGCTGTCTCCCTCCCGTGACGGTGTGCTGGAGTGTGCGGGATATGCGACCGTGCAAGCTGGTTGCGAGTCTCTTCGTGATGTACGAACATCACGAAGATGTAACAAACCTCTCAGTGGGTGTCAGTAGAGAAAAATGGCGCGAATGTGCCGGTCATACGTGTGAGTACTGTGACTCGTGTGAATTGTGGGACGAAATCACGCGCCACGAGGACCAAGTTTCGTTATCATTTTGTGATAGTTGGCAGTGCAGTGGGCGCTGCACGAGATGTGGAGGATTCGTGGGCAAGCACGCTGCACCAATGAGTGAGCACGCACCAGAGCGGGCTCATCGAAGTGCACACCACACAACACAAGCCCCGAACACTACCCCGCGCCCACAAGGCCGCCGCGTCGCGCGCCTGCGCGCAGAACGAGAAGTATCACAACAGCTCGCACACACCAACGCGCACGAACTCACGCCACAGGCGCGACCTCGTCGTCGCGATCTCATCCAACGCGAGCAAGAAGAACGTGCGCGTCACGGCTCCCACCACGCCGCTACAACATCGCCCACCATCTCCATCGAGCCTGGACGAATCAGCCGCCGCAAGCAAGCGCGTGCAGAAGCAGCTGAACGTACAACAATCCTCGAATACTCCGAACTCGCGGGAGCTGTCGCCGAGGGCCTCAAAGCCAGCCGAAGCGACCATCGTCGTCCCGCGCTCACACACAAACCACGTATCCATCGAGCCACCGCGGCAAACTCGTGGAAGAAGCGTTACCGCACAGCTCTCGTCGCCGCAGCAGGTGCAACTGCACTCGCAATTCCCCTCAGCACCCTCGGCGCAAACCTCCTGCACGCGCAGGCAGCCCAGCCCCTGACCGCCTCAATCGTCGGCGGCAAAGCCGCGGCCTCCGAAGCACCCGCCGTGCCCCAGGCACTGACGGGAAGCTCCACTGCCGCCATCAAATCGACGACACACAGCGCGCAAGAAGAAGCCTCGGTTAATCCCGTATCCTCAACCTGTTCCATCGACTCAGCCCAAGGGGTGCGCGCAGCCTTCGTCAAGCAAGACTCAGACATGCTCGTCTACCCCATCTCAACCGCCAGCTACCGGCTGAGCTCCCACTTCGGATACCGGTCCGACCCAATCTCAGGCGGAACCTCCTTCCACGCCGGCGAAGACTTCGCAGCAGCACTCAACACGCCGATCTACGCAATCGCTGACGGCGTCGTCGTCCACGCAGGTGAAGGAATCGAAGGACGCTCGAACAACCTCATCATCGTCGAACACACCATCGAAGGTCACACATACCAATCCTGGTACATCCACATGTACGACGATGGCGTACTCGTCAAGGCAGGCGACAAAGTCAAGGCGGGCCAACAGATCGGCAAGGTCGGATCAAACGGCAACTCAACAGGCCCGCACCTCCACCTCGAAATACACGACCCCGCCCTCAAAGATCAGGCCAACCCCGAAGCCGAACTCCTCGACCCGATCTCATTCCTCACAGAACACAGCGCCCAGGACATCTCATCCCTGTGTAAGTGAGCGCAACCTCATCACCAGCCACCAGCCCGCCGGGGGCACACAGAACAGGCACTCATCATGCCCATCGACTCCACACGCATCTACACCACCACCAATACCCCACTTGTGATCGCACATCGTGGCGGCGGAAACGAATACCCCGAAAACTCACTTGCGGCATTCACCGCCATGAAAAACGCCGGATTCCGCTACATCGAAACAGACTGCCAGGCCACGAAAGACGGCGTCGCCGTACTCAGCCACGACCCCGCACTCGAACGCACTACAGACGCACACGGGAGCATCAGTGACTACACCTGGGCCGAGCTCGCACACGTCCGCGACCATTCCGGCAACCCACTCATGCGAGTTGACGATGTCCTCGACGCCTTCTCCGACCTCGTATTCAACATCGACGCCAAAGCGTACTCCGCAGCCGAACCACTCGTCGAAGCACTCCGACGAACGAACGCTACGGCTCGCGTGTGCGTGTCGAGCTTCAACGAACGGCGCCTACGCCGCATCAGGGCCGTACTGCCCGAGGTGACGACATCGCTCGGAGTAAGCGCGATCGCCCGGCTCATGCTCGCCTCGCAGCTCAGTGGGAGTTTGCGTGCGGCAGCGCTCCGATTGGTTCCCGGCCCCGACATCGGAGTTGAAGCAGCCCAAGTGCCGCTGCGCTCTTACGGCGTGCCTGTGCTCACCCCGGCCTTAGTCGCTGCCGCGCACGACCGCGGCCTCGCCGTCCACGCATGGACGGTCAACGATGTTGATACCGCCCGTGAGCTCGTCGAATGGGGCGTCGATGGCATCATTACCGACGAACCCAACGCCATGCGGGAGGCACTCGGGAGCGAGTGAGTTGTGGCCGGTAGCGGTGTTGTCGAAGTGTGCTTGGGCGACAAGAAGTGTGATTGGGCTATGAGAGGTGCGGCCGGGTAGCGGGTGTGGTGTCCGAATCGACGAGGCTGTACGGCATGTCGGCTGCGCGGGATACAGCCTTATCGTGTGGGCTCGTACTCGTGTTCGTGGTGAGGCGCGTGATACTTGGCGCAAGGTGAATGGGGGCAGATTCCCGCCGGCCGTGGGTTGTGTAGGTGAGGTGAAACAACTCGCCTGGAGGGGCTCGTCGTCGATAATGACAACAGGACCAACAGCTAAGGAGAACACCATGAAGCGAGCACCAGGGCCGGTAACGATATGCCCGTGCCAGAGTGGACGTACCTACGCTGAGTGTTGCCGGCCGTTCCATCTCGGTGAAGCCGAAGCGCCTACGGCGCAGGCACTCATGCGTTCGCGATACAGCGCCTTCGCGTTAGGGCTCACGGAGTACGTGGCGCGCACCTGGTATCCCGTGTACCGTCCTGCAGATCTGAGTGACGAGGGACTGTCCTGGCGGCGGCTAGAAATCCTCGATGCGCGAGAAACCGGCGACCACGCTTTCGTCGAATTTCGTGCGCATTGGCGTGACGGCGAAACACGTGGGGTGCTGCACGAGCGTTCGAGTTTTGTTCGCGAGGGTGGGCGTTGGTACTACACCCTGGGAGTGGAACTCGATTAGGTGCGTGCATGGGCACGGCTGGATGAGGACGAGTTTCGCGTGGTCTATGGAACTCGACTAGTTTCGTGCATGGGCAGGGCATACCGAGGCACGCATGCGGACTATGCCTGCACGGTTCGGATGGTGTGCGCGGGCGGATTTCTGGGTGCCGACTCGTTCAGCGATGCCCGTCGAGGCCGCGACGACGCTCGGAATCGGAGTTGGAGCTGGCTGACGTATCCGGTTCACCCGAGGAATTGCGGACCTGATGGGCCTCCTTCGCCTGACGGGCTGCCTTCTTTGCGGCGCGTTTCTTCTTGCGAGTTTCCCACCATTTTTCAACCGGATAGAAAAGAATATCGAAAACAAAATCAATGAGGATATCGAACATGTGACCTCCGTTGGTGCCGCGAGAATTCAGTATATCGAGTGGGACGCGCAGGGCAGGCACAAACGATGTGATGGCGGAGTATCCCCGTGGCAAGCAGGGCCGGGTACGAGGCTCGGGCACCAGAGCTGGCGCAGATCACTCCGCGCAGGTTGCCGGGCCGAGGAACACCACGCCCCTGCGAGAAATGAGCTGGCGCAGATCACGCCGGTGTGGCGTAGGTTGCCGGGATGTTTTGTGGGTGTTGGGTGCTCCAGGGTGTGTGAGTATCCCGGGTGGGTGCGGGCGCGTGGATAATCGCCGCGATCACCAGTGCAATTACCGGGAGTATCCCGTGGGCGCGTGATGGACGCGTGAGGTCTACACATTGGTCTACACACATGTGCGTGCATCGGCATGGTGGGAGCTAATCCGCCCGGCGTAAGAGCTTACTTGTCCCTGAGCGTGAATGAAGCCCGGTAGCTACCTTTCGGCTTGCTACCGGGCTTTTGTGTTGTGCCCCGAACAGGATTCGAACCTGCGGCCTTCTGCTCCGGAGGCAGACGCTCTATCCCCTGAGCTATCGGGGCGCCCCGCAATTCTAGCAGCTTTCGCCGGCTCACCAGGTTCGCGGGTCCCGTCGAGAGCGTGAGAATGGCGACGAGTCCCGCGCCTTGATCGTCGTCGACGAGTCCTCTGCGTCAGTCCCGCACCCAAACGAGACGTTACCGGCCGGTCCTCCCCGAACTGTTGCTCGTCGGTATCTCCGCTCGCTCGTCGTCTCTGCCCGAGAAACTCGCATCCTTCATTTCGTAACTTTCCTGTCTACTGTCGTGACGCGGCGTCGGTCGTACGAACGATGCCTGAACGACCGCTCGTACGCACGATGCTTGAACGACCGGATACGTGAGACGAACGACCGGCTCGATGAGACGCATGTCCGCGCGCCGACGTGCGCAACGCCGCGTAGAACTCCGCCGCGCTCCCACGTAGAATTGGCGCGTGACTCCTGAAGAACTTAGCCAGCTCATTGCGGCAGAACTGAAAGATGCCGTCGCAGACGGTTCCATTTCGCTAGAAGGCGACCTTCCTGATGTGAAGGTTGAACGTCCACGCTCGCGTGAGCATGGCGATTGGGCGACGAATGTTGCGATGCAGTTGGCGAAGCGTGCGGGCATGGCGCCGCGTGATTTGGCGCAACTTCTCGCGGGGCGCATCGAGGCGATTTCGGGTGTCGATAGCGTGGAGGTTGCTGGCCCGGGCTTCTTGAATGTGCGTCTGTCGGCGGCGTCGGCAGGTGAGCTCGCGCGGACGATTCTTGAGGCGGGCGCCGATTTTGGTCGTACCGAAGCGAATACTGGCAAGACTGTGAATCTTGAGTATGTGTCGGCGAATCCGACGGGTCCACTGCACATCGGTGGTACGCGTTGGGCAGCCGTGGGTGATTCGCTTGCGCGTATCCTCTCCTTCACGGGCGCGAAGGTTGTGCGCGAGTACTACTTCAATGATCATGGCAATCAGATCGATCATTTTTCGTCGTCATTGTTGGCGCGCGCGAAGGGGCGCGAGGTGCCGGAGGACGGCTACGGTGGCCAGTACATTGAGGATATTGCGAATGAAGTGATCGCGCAGGCGGTGGCTGCTGGTGAACCTGATCCTCGTGAGCTTCCGGATGATGAGGCGCAGGAGGTTTTCCGCCGTCGCGGCGTTGAGCTGATGTTCGCGGAGATCAAGGAGTCGCTACGTAACTTCCGTTCGGAGTTCGACGTGTTCTTCCACGAGCAGTCGTTGCATGATTCGGGCGCGGTGGCGAATGCGATTGAGCGTTTGCGTGAGGATGGGCGTCTTTTTGAGAACGAGGGTGCTTTGTGGCTTCGTTCCACCGATTTTGGTGACGACAAGGATCGTGTGATTATCAAGTCGGACGGCGAGACTGCTTATTTCGCGGGCGACATCGCCTACTACTTGGATAAGCGCGAGCGTGGTGCGGATCAGTGTGTCTATATGCTGGGTGCTGATCATCATGGCTATATCGGTCGTATGTATGCGATGGCGCGTGCGTTCGGTGATACAGCTGGTCAGGGTGGCAATATGGAGATCCTGATTGGTCAGCTTGTGAATCTGGTGCGCAACGGTAAGGCTGTGCGGATGTCGAAGCGCGCTGGCACCGTTGTGACGATGGAGGATCTCGTCGAAGCTGTTGGTGTTGATGCGGCGCGTTACTCGTTGGTGCGTGCGTCGGTGGATACCACGTTGGAGTTGGATCTTGATCTTGTGGCGTCGCATACGAATGAGAATCCGGTGTATTACGTGCAGTATGCGCATGCTCGAACGTGCTCGGTGGCAGTGAATGCGGGCCAGCATGGTGTGCGCCGCGAGGATGGTTTTGCTCCTGATCAGTTGGAGAGTGCGGATTCGGATTTGCTTGGCACGCTTGCGCGTTTCCCGGATATCTGTTCGCAGGCTGCTGGTTTGCGTGAACCTCATCGTGTGGCTCGTTATCTCGAGGAGCTCGCGGGTGCTTACCATACGTGGTATGCGAAGGCTCGTGTGACTCCTCGTGCCGATGAGGAGGTGACGGATCTTCACCGTACCCGTTTGTGGGTGAATGATGCTGCACGTCAGGTGTTGGCTAATGGTCTGGAGCTTCTTGGCGTGAGTGCGCCAGAGAAGATGTGACGTTGAGTTGTGTGTGGGTGGCCCGCTGTGTGCGGGCCACCGCCATTTTGTCGGGCCTTTGGGGTTACGTGGACGACGAGGTCTGGTGTGGCGCGTTGGGTGGCTTTTCAGTAGGTGGATAGGCGACGACGATCGTTTAGTTGGTGTATTAACCTGCGGTTTACTGCCTGAGGGCACACTTGGTGGGAGTCGGCGTTGTGGCCGGGACGGAAGGATTGTCATGACGGTGTTGGAAGAACTCGCGGCTCCTGAACCTGATGGCGCGATGTCGGGTTTGTGGCCGACGAATGTGGAGCGCGTCGATGGTGAGATTCATGTGGCAGGTGTGCCGGTGACGCGGCTTGTGCGTGAGTACGGGACGCCGGTGTTCGTCGTCGATGAGGATGACATGCGCATGCGTGCACGCACGTGGAAACAGGCGATGGATGAGGCTTTCGCTGATATTGCGGGGGCGGATGTGTATTACGCCGGTAAGGCGTTTCTTTCGGTGGGGGTTGCACGATGGATGGCCGACGAAGGTTTGGCGATCGATACGTGTTCGCTCGGTGAGTTGATGACTGCGCTCGCGGCAGGGGTTCCGGGTGAGCGTATTGGGTTGCATGGCAACAACAAGTCGCGTGACGAGATTGAGTTGGCGATCGACGAAGGTGTGGCGCATATTGTGGTCGATTCGCTGGCCGAGCTGGCTCTTGTTGAATCGATTGCGAAGGAGCGCGGTAGGCGCGCCGCGATTGTGTTGCGGGTGACGACGGGTGTTCATGCCGGTGGTCACGAGTACATTTCGACTGCGCATGAGGATCAGAAGTTCGGTTTGTCGATTGCGTCGGGCGCGGCCATGCGCGCGATCGAGGAGACGGTGCGCTCGCCTCATTTGGATCTTGTCGGTTTACATTCGCATATTGGTTCGCAGATTCTCAACGTTGAGGCGTTCGTGGCTGCGGCGAAGGCGGTGTTGAATTTGCGGGCGAAGGCCGCGTCGAGGCTCGGTTTTGTTGTCGATGAGATCGATTTTGGTGGCGGGTACGCGGTGCGTTACACGGTTCTTGACGATGTGCCTCCTGCTCCGCAGGTGTATGCGGGGGCGCTCGCGGAGGTGGTGCGTGCGCATGGCCGCGCCACGGGTTTGGATGCTCCGCGGGTGTCGATTGAGCCTGGTCGTTCTATTGCTGCGCCGGCAGCGGTGACGTTGTATTCGGTGGGAACGATTAAGTCGGTTCCGCTTGATGAGGGTTCGCGGCGTTATGTGGCTGTTGACGGTGGGATGAGTGACAACATTCGGCCGGCGCTCTATCAGGCGCAGTACACGGCGAGTCTTGCGAATCGTGAGCCGTCGGCGCAGACGGTCCGTTCTCGGGTGGTGGGCAAGCATTGTGAGAGCGGCGACATTGTTGTGCACGATGTGGCTCTGTCTGCCGATCTTGGCCCGGGCGATATTCTCGCTATTCCGGTGACGGGAGCGTATGGCCGTTCAATGGCGTCGAATTACAACATGCTTGCGCGTCCTGGCGTCGTGGCGGTGAAGGGGGGAGAGGCTCGGGCCCTCGTCCGTCGGGAGACGGTTGCTGATCTGCTTGCATTGGATGCAGATGCTGTGGAGGCGCTGAGCTAGCTTTCGGGGAGTTATTCGGCGTTTCCACTCCACTTTTCGATCGCACGAACGACGGGGATCGCTTCAGTGAGCGGCACCTGTCCGGGTGCGGATGCTTCTGCGATGGTTGCGAATGTTGCCGCGCTGCCGAAGATGCCACCGGCGACGCGTGACAGTGTGCCGAGAGGCCCCATCGCCATGGTGATGACGGGAATGGCGAGGCGGTCGGCGGCTTCCCATGTCGCTTCTGCGAGGTGGACGACATCGATGGGCGTGCGCGCCATGACTGCGAATTTCGCGACGTCTGCGCCTGTATCGGCCATGCGTGCCAGGGTGTCAACGATTGTGCCCCCATGAGGAGTGCCCTCGAAGTCGTGCTTGGAGGCGATAACGCTTACTCCTGCCTGATGTGCTGTGTGAACGATCTTGCTGTATGTTGTGCGTTCGATTTCGACGTCAATTCCTGCGATGGAACCGGTCATGGACAAGGCGACGAGAAGATTGTGGTAGGCGTCGTCGCTAATTTCCTTTTCCCCACCTTCGGCGGCGGTGCGGAATGTTGCGATGAGTGGGTGGTGAACGCGGGTGGTGAGCAGCGCAGCGACGTGCGAACATGCTGATAGTTCGGGTGCGCTGTCTAAGTAATCGACTCGCCATTCAACGAGGTCAGTGTCGCTCTCTGCTGCGGTTTGAGCCTGGTTGAGAGCCTCGTCGCGTGTCGATGGAGTGAGCGGAACGACGAATTTTGTGTGCCCGTCACCGAGGCGGACATCCCCGAAAGAAGCGAGTTTCACTGCGCTGATGTTCTGCGACATGTCTCTACCGTAGCGCAGATCGGTACGGCGAACGGTTGCGTCGACAATTGTGTTGGTGCCCACTAATCCGACTTGGCGACGAGCTCGCATGGAGGCGGTCGTCGTATGGACACCTACGAACAATGTCGCCGTTGCCCGGTACTCTGGTGCAAAGTCCACTAGTGAGGGGAGAAGTGTGAGCGAAGTGAAAGTTGCCGTGCTTGGGTGCGGCACTGTGGGAACTCAAGTTGTGCGCTTGTTGGGCGAGCAAGCTGCGGATCTCGCAGCGCGTTCTGGTGCGAAGCTTTCACTGATTGGTGTGGCCGTGCGTGATGCTTCGGCTCCGCGCGCACCGGAAGTTGATCGTTCCCTCCTCACGGAGGATGCTTCGTCGCTCATCTCGCGTGCCGATATTGTTATCGAGTTGATCGGCGGAATTGAGCCGGCGCGAACCTACATTCTCGAGGCTTTTGCCTCTGGTGCTTCGGTTGTGACAGGCAATAAGGCTTTGCTTGCGGCTCACGGCCCTGAACTTTACGACGCGGCAGCGCGCGCCCATGTCGATCTGTACTACGAGGCTGCTGTAGCTGGTGCAGTTCCGGTTGTCTATGGCTTGCGTGAATCGCTTGCGGGTGACCAGATCACCGCAGTCTTGGGGATTGTCAATGGAACGACGAATTACATCCTTGATGAGATGACGACGAAGGGTTTGGGATTCGACGAGGTTCTTGCTGAGGCTCAGCGCTTGGGCTTTGCCGAGGCCGACCCTACTGCCGACGTCGACGGCTTGGATGCCGCTGCCAAGTGCGCGATCCTCGCCTCGCTTGCCTTCCACTCTCGCGTTTCGATCGACGACGTTCATGTTCAAGGTATCCGCGACATCACCGCCGAGGATATCGCTTCGGCATCCCGAGCGGGTTACGTCGTCAAACTCATTGCCACTGCGCGCCGCCGCGAGGAAGGAATCGAAGCCTTCGTCGCCCCAACTCTCGTTCCCCTCGATCACCCGCTCGCTGCCGTTCACGGCCCTTTTAATGCCGTGGTGATCGAAGCGGAAGCGGCTGATCGTCTCATGTTCTATGGGCGTGGCGCTGGTGGAGCTCCAACGGCTTCCGCAGTGCTCTCTGATGTGGTTGCAGCCGCAGCTCACCGCGTTGGAGGCGGCCAGGCGCCGCGCGAGCTCATTTATGCCGATCTCCCTGTCCTCCCTGCCGAGCGCTCCATCTCACGTTTCCAAGTTGAAATCGAAGTGGAGGATCAAGTTGGTGTCCTCACAGAAGTCACCGGTATCTTTGCTAAGCACGGAGTCTCCATTAGTTCCGTGTGGCAGGGCCGTGCGTGCGAAACTGAAGATCGCCCCGTGTCAAGCCTCACGGTGACAACTCATGAGGCTGTCCAAGCGAGTCTTCACGCGACGATCGACGAGCTTACGCGCGCGCCGTTCGTCGTCCGTGTCAATAATGTCATTCGAGTCGAGGAGTCCTGATGGCGCATCAGTGGCAAGGTGTAATCCGTGAATACCGCGAGCGCATGCCGTTCGCTGAATCCGATCCGGTGGTCACGCTCGGTGAGGGTGGCACGCCGCTCGTTCCTGCTCCGGCGCTCGATGCGCTGACGGGTGCCAAGGTTTTCGTCAAGGTGGAAGGAATGAACCCGACGGGTTCGTTCAAGGACCGTGGCATGACGACTGCGATTTCTCAGGTGTTGCAGACCGATGCGAAGGTTGTCGCGTGTGCGTCGACGGGTAATACGTCTGCAAGTGCCGCGGCGTATGCGGTGGCTGCGGGTTTGTCGTCGGCTGTGATTCTTCCGGCGGGGAAGATTGCCGCTGGGAAGTTGGCCCAGGCGATTGTACATGGGGCGAATCTCGTCGCTGTTGATGGTAATTTCGACGATTGTTTGCGTATCGTCCGTGAGCTCACTGAGAAGTATCCTGTGGCGTTGGTTAATTCGGTGAATCCGTATCGCCTCCAGGGGCAGAAGACTGCGGCTTTCGAGGTTGTCGATGCTCTTGGCGATGCGCCGGATATCCATGTGTTGCCTGTGGGAAATGCCGGTAATATCTCGGCTTATTGGATGGGTTATTCGGAGTATGCTGGGCGCACTACTGCGGCATCGATGAACGATGACGCAACGCGTTTGCCTGCTGTGACATCGAAGGTTCCGCAGATGTGGGGCATCCAGGCGTGGGGTGCGGCCCCGCTCGTGCTCGGGCACCCGGTGGAGAAGCCTGAAACTGTTGCGACGGCAATCCGTATCGGTAATCCGGCATCGTGGAAGCTTGCTGAGGCGGCGCGCGATGATTCACATGGCTGGATCGACCGCGTGACGGATGAGGAGATTCTCAAGGCGCAGGCACTTCTCGCCGCACAGGTGGGTGTGTTTATTGAGCCAGGTTCAGCTGCGTCGATTGCCGGTTTGATCAAGGCTGCTGACCAGGGCAAGGTTCCGGAAGGTGCGACGATTGTGTGCACTGTCACGGGCAACGGCCTCAAGGATACGGCAACAGCATTGGCCGGGCGCGAGCTAGATTTCACACCGATCGAGCCGACCCTGGAGGCCGCAGCCAAGGCATTGGATCTGTAATGCGTATTGTCCGTTCTGAGGCGAGGGTAAGGGTTCCGGCAACGTCAGGGAATCTTGGCCCTGGCTTTGATTCGATGGGCATGGCGCATCCGCTGACCGACGAGGTCGCGGTTCGCCTGGTAGCTGGTTCGACACGTGTTGTCGTCGAGGGAGAGGGTTCGGGAGTTCTACCGAGCGACGATTCTCATCTCATCGTCAAGGCGATTCGTCGAACTTTGGATGTTGCTGGTTTGCCACAGAGTGGTATTGAGCTCACGTGTCGCAATTCGATCCCGCAGGGGCGTGGCCTTGGTTCGTCGGCTGCGGCTGTTGTCGCGGGGATCATTCTCGTGCGCGGTTTGGTTGATGAGCCTGAGCTCATCAACGACGATGTTGCGCTTGCGATCGCCACAGAATTTGAGGGGCACCCGGATAATGCGGCTCCGGCGATTTACGGCGGTGCAGTTGTTTCGTGGGTTGACGAACATGGTGCGAAGGCAGTGCCGATCCCGGTGCACCCGTCGATTCGGACGACGCTCCTTGTGCCTGATGCCGAGTTGTTGACCGAAACGGCTCGTTCCGTTCTGCCACCTGCCGTGCCTCACGCGGATGCCGCTTTCAATGCTGCCCGCACAGCACTGCTCACGTTAGCCCTTGAGCACCGGCCGGATCTCCTCCTTGAAGCAACCGCGGATAAGCTCCATCAGGATTACCGTGCTGCGTCGATGCCGGCGACGGCACGGGCTGTTGCTGCATTACGCGAGGCTGGATGGCCTGCGGTGGTTTCTGGTGCGGGGCCGTCGGTTCTTGTGTTCGACGAGCTCGACCCGGAGACTGCGAGGATACTGAAGGAACAGGGTTTTCGAGCTATTCCTGGTGGTCCTGGAGCTGGATGTCAGGTGATCTCCTGAGCTGCGAGGAATGAGTATTGTGAGGGAAGGCTGCGCGGCGTAGCCTTCCCTCTTTCTGCATTAATGTGCACGACGAAGCGTGCGCTGGGCGCTAGCGAGCCGCCTTGTGAGAGGTGTCGGATGTGACTTCGCAGGAACTTTTGTGAGGCACCCATGCGTCGAACGGGTCTTTGCTGGTACAGTAAAGGCATCCGGTCGATACGCGGAGTGCCGCGCCCCGGTTGATCCTGTGATGATGCGCTGAAGTTGCGCATCGTGAGGCTTGCACAGCATGGATATCATGGCTGGTGAGAGAGCCCTCAGGTTTATCCCTATCAAACATGTTCTCGCTCATGCGTGTGCATTAGCGACACAAGGTAAAGCCCTCCGGCTTTCCGAGGAAGGAACCTCGTGACTGAAACCCGCACGACAGGCGCGATATCAACGATGCGTCTGCCCGAACTCAAGGAACTCGCAGCCTCCTTGGGTATTGAGGTTGATCCGAAGGCCCGCAAGGCCGACCTCGTGGCTCAGATCAGGGCCGTGCGTGGTCCAGGTAAGCCTGGACGCCCCCGCAAGGCAGCCGCGTCGGAAGCTCCCGCACAGGCCGAAGCTTCGACATCACAAGAAACGGCGAATTCCGCACCGGCTATCGAGCTCCCAGCCCCGAAGGAATCGCGCGCTGCTCGTCGACCCGAGCGTGGAAACGAATCCGCCGATCACGAACCACTCGACGTCATCCAGTCTGTTCGTGAGGAAACTCAACGAGGCGAGGATGCCCCGCGCCGCCCACTGCGTCAGAGCCGTCCGCGTTCTATCGACGACATTGTCCTTCCCGACAACACCAGCGATGATTCCGAGAAGAATGAGAAGCAGCGTCGCCCGCGCGGTGAGAACTCCCGCCGTGACCGCGAGAACCGACGTTCGCGCGACCGCCGCGACGTGCAGATGTCCGAAGAGGATAAGCGTGCAGCACTCGACGCGATTAGCGCCGCGGCTGAGCAGCGCAAGGCTCACGATGATGACGAAGGAAATTCGCGCAGGCGTGGCCGGCGCGACCGGAACCGCCGCGACCGTGACAACAACCGCGAGAACCGCCAGAACGACGAAGAAACACGCGACGACGACGTCCTCATTCCCGTTGCTGGCATCCTTGATTTCGAAGGCAACCAGGCCTATCTGCGCACGGGCGGCTACCTCCCCGGCGCTAACGATGCATCGGTGACACCTCAGCTTGTTAAGCAGTATGGCCTGCGCCGTGGAGACGCGATTGTCGGCGCAGTGCGCCAGCGTGGTGAGTACGAGAACCATCGTGGGCGCAACCAGCATCGCAAGTTCAACCACCAGAAGCTCAACGCTCTCGTCCAGATTGATTCGATCAATTCGCTTGATCCTGAGCGTTCGGCACAACGTCCTGAATTCCAGAAGCTCACGCCGCTCTACCCGCAGGAGACATTGCGCCTTGAAACAGGTGCGAAGGCGCTGACGGCACGTGCAATCGACCTCGTCGCCCCCATTGGTATGGGTCAGCGTGGTCTCATCGTTGCCCCTCCGAAGGCTGGTAAGACGATGGTGATGCAGCAAATTGCGATGGCGATTGCTCAGAACCATCCGCAGGTTCACCTCATGGTGGTGCTTGTCGACGAGCGTCCAGAAGAAGTGACGGATATGAAGCGCCTCGTCAAGGGGGAGGTTATCGCCTCAACCTTCGACCGCCCGGCCTCCGACCACACGATCGTTGCCGAGCTGGCGATTGAGCGCGCCAAGCGCCTTGTCGAGCTCGGACAGGATGTTGTTGTTCTTCTCGATTCGCTCACGCGTCTCTCGCGTGCGTACAACCTTGCAGCTCCGGCTTCGGGCCGCATCCTCTCCGGTGGTGTTGATGCCGCTGCCCTCTACCCGCCCAAGAAGTTCTTCGGAGCCGCACGCAACATCGAAAACGGCGGCTCGCTGACGATCATCGCCTCGGCTCTCGTCGAGACTGGCTCGAAGATGGACGAAGTGATCTTCGAGGAGTTCAAGGGAACGGGCAATATGGAGCTTCGCCTCTCGCGCTTGCTCGCCGATCGCCGTATTTTCCCCGCGATCGACGTCAACGCCTCGGGCACCCGCCGCGAAGAACTGCTCTTCTCGCAGGAAGAGCTCAAGGTTATTTGGAAGCTGCGCCGCGCACTCGGCACCCTCGATGTGCCGGAGGCCTCAGACTTCCTCCTCGGGCGCATGCGCAAGACGGAATCGAATGCCGAATTCCTTGTCTCGATCCTGCGTTCCATGCAGCAGTAAGTTGTCATGAACGACGAAGGGGCGTCCGGGCCCACGGTTCGGGCGCCCCTTCGTCGCATCCGGGTAAGGCGGGTAACCGATCGTTGAGCGTGCCGGATGATGGAATCGTCGTCTCCCTCACGTTCGCGTGCAATGAGAGGCGCGAAGGTGCGATAATGTGGCGTCGGCTTCCGGTTCACCGCTTCGCCGCGGCTCTCACCAAGGTGAGTGCAGCACGGCACGCCGAGCCCATGCTCGTCGGCTGCGATTCGGACCCGGGGCACCAACGATCCAAGGAGAAACCATGAAGCAGGGTATCCACCCCGATTACCACGCCATCAAGGTCACGTGCACCTGTGGCAACGAGTTCGAAACCCGTTCCACCATCGCCGGCGACGAGCTGCGCGTGGACGTGTGCAACGCCTGCCACCCGTTCTACACGGGCAAGCAGAAGATCCTCGACACCGGCGGCCGTGTGGCTCGCTTCGAGGCTCGCTACGGCAAGCGCACGAAGTAAATCTTCATAGCTTCCAGGCGCCGGCACAGGTAACTGTGCCGGCGCCTGCCGTTTTGTCGGCGTACGTTGTGAGCAGAGAAACGGGGAGCGGCATGCTAGGACTCTCCCTGCGTGCTCGTGGGTGGCCCTGCGCTCGCGAGGAATGAGTGGCAGTCGCAAGCCCCGAGGCTCACCCAAGAAGAATCTTGCGGCGTTACCGACTAAAATCTATGTGCATTCGGTGGAAACGCCGGCAACATCAACCCCAGTGAGGATACAGTGAGCAATCAGACCGAGGTCGCAAGCCAGATGCTGGCCGAGTTCGAGCGCATCGAGGCGGAGATGTCAACGCCTGAGGTGCTCTCGTCGCCGGATAAAATGCGTTCCCTTGGGCGGCGCTACGCGGAGCTGCGGCGCGTCGTGGTTGTTTACCGGGATTACCTGACAGCCGAGGCAGACCTTGCCGAGGCGAAGGAGATCGTGGCCGGGGGAGGCGACGATGCCGAGCTTTTCCGCCCCGAACTCCCCGGCCTTGAAGCTGCTTTTGCCGACGTTTCCGAACAGCTCAAAGAAGTATTAATCCCACGCGATCCAGATGATGCGCGCGATGCCATTGTCGAGGTGAAGGCGGGCGAGGGCGGTGAAGAGTCCGCCCTGTTTGCTGCAGATCTTGAACGCATGTACGAGCGTTACTCGGAGCGGATGGGGTGGCAGGTGCAGGTCCTCTCCTCGACCCAAACGGAACTCGGCGGCTACAAGGATATTCAGCTTGCTGTGCGTTCACGTTCAACCCCGGAAGATCCCGCCGATGGCGTGTGGGCTCACCTCAAGTACGAGGCCGGCGTGCACCGTGTCCAGCGGGTACCCGTGACGGAATCGCAGGGGCGTATCCACACGTCGGCCGCAGGCGTTCTTGTTTTCGCCGAAGTTGATGATCCCGGTGAGGTTGAAATCAACGATTCGGATCTGCGTATCGATGTCTATCGTTCGTCGGGCCCGGGTGGCCAGTCGGTGAACACCACCGATTCAGCAGTACGAATCACCCACCTTCCCACGGGCCTCGTCGTCTCAATTCAAGATGAGAAGTCGCAGATCAAGAACCGTGAAGCGGCCATGAGAGTACTCCGCTCTCGGCTTCGTCAGATGCAGCTCGACCAGCAGGCCGAGGAGAACGCTCAGCTACGCAGGTCTCAGGTACGCACAGTAGATCGCTCGGAGCGTATTCGCACCTACAACTTCCCAGAAAACCGCATCTCAGATCACCGCACGGGATACAAAGCGTACAACCTCGATCAAGTGCTGGGCGGCGAGCTCGGCCCGCTGATAGATTCCGCTCGTCAGATGGACGAGGCCGAGCGCATGGCGTCGGCGGAGGAGTGACGAGATCCGTGGGTGAACGCGGAGCCTTCGCGCAGGGCACGGCGGAGGCTGGCACATGGAGCCGCTTTATCGCTCAAGCAGCGGATCGATTGGAAAGGTCAGGCGTGCCCTCGCCTCACGTCGATGCGCGGGAGATCGCCGAATATGTGGCCGGTGATCGGCACAGGCTTGAGGGCGGGGCATCCCCCGATGAAGTCGAAGTTTTCTTGGGGCTCATCAACCGGCGCTGCGAGCGAGTGCCGCTTCAACATCTGACCGGCCGGATGTATTTCCGCTATCTGGAGCTCGTTTCGCGCCCCGGTGTTTTTATCGTTCGCCCCGAAACGGAAATGGTTGCCGAGGCAGCTATCGCCGCTGCGCGAAAGGCGGAGAACCCCCGCGTCGTCGATCTGTGCACAGGGAGCGCGGCTATCGCTCTCGCACTTGCCACTGAGGTGCGAGGCGCACAGGTGACAGGTGTGGAAATCTCCGCAGAGGCTCTGAGTGTTGCGCGCGACAACAACGCGCGATACGGTTCGCCGGTAACACTCGTTCACGATGACGCCCTGGCCTGGCTGCCTGAGGTGCGAGTAGATGTCGTCGTGTCGAATCCGCCCTATGTTCCTGCAAGTACGGCCCATGAGCCGGAAGTTGAGGCCGATCCCGCCATCGCCTTGTGGGGAGGGGGAGAAGACGGGCTGACGTTCCCGGTAGCTCTCATCAAACATGCTCGAAGTATTCTCACTGACGGCGGTATTCTCATCATGGAGCACGCCGAGGCGCAATCTGAGGCGCTACGTGAGGCTGCGCGTTTGGCCGGCTATGTTGATGTGTCAACGGGCCGTGATCTTACAGGGCGCGAACGGTGGCTTCAGGCCCGCTGGCCTGGTGGGCGCACGGGAAGGATTGAGGAATGAGCACGAAGGTCGTTGATTGTCGAGAGAACCCTCGCGGTGCCATCGCTGCCGCGCGCGAGGTGGTCGCACGTGGCGGCCTCGTCGTCCTTCCCACAGATACGGTGTATGGGTTAGGAGCTGATCCGTTCTCGCCGCAGGCGGTCGATGCACTGCTCAGCGCAAAAGGCCGCGGACGCGATAAACCCTCTCCAGTCCTCGTCGGCAGTGTCGAGGATGCGGCGAAGCTGGCGTCGGTTATCCCGTCCTCAGCTAAGCGTCTGATGGATGCCTTCTGGCCGGGAGCACTCACGATTGTCCTTCCAGCGCGGGAAGAAATCGGTTGGGATCTGGGTGAAACAAACGGGACAGTGGCGCTGCGTATGCCGGGTCATATGTTCACGCTTGAGCTTCTGCGTGAGCTTGGCCCACTCGCTGTCTCCAGTGCTAATCTCACGGCGGAGCATCCCGCAGCGAATGTTGAGCAGGCACGCGAGCAGCTCGGCGAGAAAGTGGCACTCTACCTCGATGGCGGCGAGTGTGGCGGTGGTGAGCCCTCAACGATTGTCGTTATCTCCGATGTACCTGGCGCAGGCGTGCAGATCGTTCGTCATGGCGCAATTCCCGATGCCGATATTGCGGCAGCTCTAGGGGAGTGATCGCTTGCGCGTCTACCTTCTGATGATGCTTCTGGCGGCGACTATCACGTATGTGTCGGTGCCGGTAGCTCGTCGCGTCGCCATTGCGGTGGGCGCGATTACTCAGGTGCGTGCGCGTGATGTGCATAAAACTCCGATCCCACGCCTCGGTGGGCTTGCGATGTACGGCGGACTCGTCGTCACTTTCGTCATCGCGTCGCATATTCCGTACCTGACGAGGGTGCTGGCTCCGGGCTCGGGTGCTTGGGGCGTGCTGCTTGGCGCTGGGATCATGTGCCTCGTCGGTGTCATCGACGACATCTGGGAGCTCGTCTGGTACGCCAAACTTGCTGGTGAGATGCTTGCGGCAGGAGTAATGGCGTGGAAGGGCGTCACTCTTGTTAGCGTGCCGTTTATGGGGCTCACGGTCGGTTCGTCGCGGCTCACGCTCTTTGTCACGATCATGATTGTCGTTGTCGTGGCAAATGCCGTGAACTTCGTCGATGGCCTCGACGGATTGGCTGCCGGCATTGTTGCGATTGCAGCCTTTTCCTTCTTCATCTACTCGTATTACCTCACGCGCAACGCTTCTCCGGGGGACTATTCGTCGGTGGCATGCGCCGTCGTTGCGGGGCTTGTGGGGATCTGTGTGGGTTTCCTCCCGCATAATTTCCACCCGGCCCGGATCTTCATGGGCGATTCCGGGGCCCTTATGCTCGGAGTTGTCATCGCGGGCGCGGGCATCCTCGTGACGGGCCAGATTGATCCGGCAAACACATCTGTTGGCTATTCCTTGCCGGCGGTTATGCCCCTCCTTGTGCCTGCGGCAGTCATACTTTTGCCGCTAATCGATTTCATTTGGGCGGTTGTTCGGCGAATGGCCCGAGGGCAGTCGCCTTTCCACGCGGATGCTGGGCATCTCCATCATCGACTCCTGCGGCGTGGGCACTCCCATGCCGGTGCTGTCCTCATCCTCTACCTGTGGGCGGCAATTGCTTCGCTCTCCTGCGTGGCTTTCGTCATTTTCCCTGCTGTGGCTGTCGCGCCTTTCTCGGCCGTTGCTGTTGTCGTTGGCATTTTCCTCACCCATCGTGAGCTTGGGCGTAAACCCGGAAAGCATCGGCCGCGCCACAGCATTCGGGTTCGTGGCGACGAGGTTCGCGACAACAAGCTGGAGAGCTCAGCGCTCTTGCACGAACGGCAGGTGGCGCCTGTGGAGGCCGGGGGAGAAGCCAGTGGGTGAACCGCCGGACGCCACATTGAGGCGGATAGCGCTCGTCGACGTAGTGACGCTCCTCGTGGTGAGCGTCGTTGCAGGATGCCTTTTCGCCTTCTTACGCGGTTGGGAATTCGGCCTCGGAGTTCTCCTCGGCGGCGCGCTGATAGCGGCATCTCAGGCTGCGCTCGCGGTTGTCTCAGCAAAAGCGGAGGCGACGTCGCGGCTGTCTGCGGGTGCTGTTTTTGCGGGTGGATACGTGATCAAGGCGGGCGCGATACTCGTCGTCCTTCTTCTTGCTCGGCACTATCTCGGGATTGATCTGCGCGCTGTTGTGTGTGGAGTTGCGGGCGCAATAGTCGTCTCCCTCGTGACAATCTCGGCCGTCATCTTGCGCAGTACACCGAACGACCCTGACGTTGATGTGTACCCGGAGGCCTATCCTGACGACGACGATGAGTCGTGGCGCGACGAGCGTCCGTGACTTTGGGAGAGGGCGTACGAGCCCCTAGTGGTGTGATTCACATAATGGTGAAGAATTGCGACGAAATAGCAGTTCAGGGGCTTATGGTGCGGGTCGTCGTGTGAGGTGATGCTTGGGACCGAGGTCCTTGGTGGACAAAAGTTCACACAAGGTCACATTCCGTTACGTCTTTCCAGCATTTTCTCTGTATGATCTAAGGCGTGCCTTGAAGGTGATGGCTCCTTCGAGGGGTTCGACTTCAACACGTTCGGAGGACACGGCTTGTCGGTGAACACACTCGCTGCCTTGGCTACGGGGTCACTCCTATCGTCGGGGGATAACGGTTTCCACGCCCCGACGATTGACGAATTGTTCCCCGATCCGATTCTTTTCGCAGGAACACCGTTTGAGATCAACCGCGTCATCATGGTTCGTCTTATCGCGGTTATCGTGCTTTCCACCTTGCTCGTGTTGTACTCAAAACGAGCCAAGCTTGTGCCCGGGCGTGCACAGAGCGCAATGGAGCTTCTTCTCGATTTCTCGAAGAAGTCGATCGGTGAGGAGCTTATCGGTGCGAAGGCAGCGCCTTACCAACCGATGATCGCAACGATCTTCCTCGGCGTGCTCTTTATGAACATCACTGGCATCATTCCTGGCCTGCAGATTGCTGGAACGTCCGTCGTTGGTATGCCCCTTATCTACGCTCTGGCAGCATACGTGACGTTCATCATCGCGGGTTTCTGTGCACAAGGTGTTGGCCACTTCTTCAAGAGTCAACTCTTCCCTCCGGGTGTTCCGTGGCCGATCTACATCCTCATGACGCCGATCGAGCTACTCTCCACCTTCGTCCTGCGCCCCATCACACTCGCCATCCGACTCCTGGCGAACCTCGTCGCAGGTCACTTCCTTCTCGTCCTCTGTTTCCTCGGTACGAATGCCCTCTATCTCTCGATGGGCGGGCCGCTAGGAATCACGCTGGGAACCTTCACACTCCTCGGCGGAATCATCTTCACCGTATTCGAGGCCTTCGTCGCCTGCCTCCAGGCGTACATCTTCGCTCTTCTCACCGCAGCGTATATCTCGCTGTCGATTGAGGAACACTGATACTCCAACCAAAGGAAAAGAACAATGATCGGTAACATCGCAACCATCGGCTACGGTCTTGCCACAATCGGCCCAGGCCTTGGTGTCGGCCTCATTGGTGCAAAGAACCAGGAAGCTACCGCTCGTCAGCCTGAGCTCAAGGGCTTCCTCCGTGTGAACATGTTCCTCTCGATCGCCTTCGTCGAGGCTCTTGGCCTGCTCGGCTTCGCTGCTGGATTCGCATTCACCGCCTGACATGCTAGCTGAAGAACATTCCCTCCTGATTCCGGCGATACCAGACCTCGTCTGGGGCACGATCTCTTTCCTCATCGTTGCCGTCGTCGTCTACAAGTTCGCATGGCCAACATTCATGCGCACTCTCGACGAGCGTTCGCAGAAGATTGATGAAGGACTCAACGCTGCCGCCCGCGCACGCGAAGAGATCGAGGGAGAGCGTGCTCAGCTCGCAACCGAAATTGACGATGCACGGCGCGAAGCCACCCGCATCCGCGAGCAAGCACAGGTCAATGCTGCGGATATCGTAGCTTCGGCACAGAAGAAGGCAACCGCCGAGGCCAACCGCATCACAGACGCCGCCCAGGAAAAGATTGGGGTAGAACTGCGTTCGGCCCGCCAGTCGTTGCGTGCTGACGTTGGTTCACTTGCAACCACACTCGCCGCGCGAATCGTCGGTGAGCAGGCACTCGATCCCAACGTGTCGAAGTCCGTCGTCGATAACTTCCTCGACGAACTTGAGACGAGCACAACAGCTAAGGAGAGCTAATGCGTTCGAGCAGTGAATCGGCGCTGGCCGCTTTGCGCACCGACTGGGAACGCTCACTTGGTGAGCAACCGGGTTCGGTTATCACCCTCGCGCGCGAGGCATTCGCACTGGCGGATTTCCTCAGCGACGAGCGTGCCGTGCAACGCGCCCTCACCGATCCTGCGCGCAGTAGCGAGGATCGCACAGCCCTGGCGCATAATCTCTTTGCGCCTAAGGTAAGCGCCCCGGTTCTTCGGCTCGTCGAGAAGCTCGCCCAGGCACGATGGTCCGACGAAGCCGATCTCGTCACGTCCCTCGAGGAATTGGGCGTGCAAGCAACTCTCGCCAATGCCGACAGGGCTTCTCGCCTTGGTGATGTCGAAGAAGAGCTCTATCGTGCACTCCGCGTACTCAGCGATCAGCGCGATTTGCGCGTAACACTCGGAGACCGTGTCTACGACATTAGGCGCAGGGAAGAACTCGCCCGCACCGTGTTCGCGCACGTCGTACCCGAAGCACTAGAGCTCATCGTTCGTGCAACGCAGCGCGCACCGGAACCGACGATCGCCCAGTCGCTCAACCACTATGTCGCGCTGGCAGCCGAACGAGGACAACACCTCGTCGCGTCGGTGACCGTTGCGTCTCCACTCACTGAGGAGCAATATGAGCGGCTCGTGCGTATCCTGACCGAGCGCTATAACACTCAGGTAGCAGTGCATGTTGCTTTAGATCCCGATGTCATCGGGGGCATGCGCATCCACGTTGGCGAGGACGTCATAGACGCCACGCTGGCTTCACGAATCAATAACGTGCGTGAAGCAATCACCCGATAGTCGACCGCGGCTTCGTCCGCATGTAAGTAAGGAAAGAGGAATGGCTGATCTGACAATCCAGCCGGAGGAAATCCGGGCTGCGCTCGACAGCTTCGTCAGCTCCTACGAGCCTGCCAAGTCTGTGAGCGAGGAAGTCGGCCACGTCACCCTGACCGCAGACGGAATCGCGCGCGTCGAGGGGCTCGCGGGCACGATGGCTAATGAACTTCTGCGTTTCGAGGATGGCACCCTCGGACTGGCGATGAACTTGGAAGAGCGCGAGATCGGCGTTGTCGTTCTCGGCGACTTCGCCTCCATTGAAGAAGGCCAGGAAGTTCGTCGCACGGGCGAAGTTCTCTCTGTCCCTGTCGGTGAGGGCTACCTTGGCCGCACCGTCGATCCGCTCGGAAACCCGATTGATGGCCTCGGTGACATCGCAGACGTCGCCGGCCGCCGTGCACTCGAACTTCAGGCTCCTGGCGTCATGATGCGCAAGAGCGTCCACGAGCCACTCCAGACAGGTATCAAGGCTATCGACGCAATGATCCCGATTGGTCGCGGCCAGCGCCAGCTCATCATTGGTGACCGCCAGACGGGCAAGACGGCACTCGCGATCGATACCATCCTTAACCAGAAGGAAAACTGGGAGTCTGGCGATCCAACGAAGCAGGTGCGATGCATCTACGTTGCGATCGGCCAAAAGGGCTCGACCATTGCCTCGGTGCGTTCCACCCTCGAAAAGGGCGGCGCCATGGCGTACACGACGATCGTCGCCTCTCCGGCTTCCGATCCGGCCGGCTTCAAGTACCTTGCTCCCTACACGGGTTCGGCAATTGGCCAGCACTGGATGTACGAAGGCAAGCACGTGCTGATCGTCTTTGACGACCTCTCGAAGCAGGCTGAAGCCTACCGAGCCGTATCCCTTCTTCTCCGTCGTCCGCCGGGGCGTGAAGCATACCCTGGCGACGTCTTCTACCTGCACTCGCGTCTTCTTGAGCGCTGTGCCAAGCTTTCGGACGAACTCGGCGCCGGTTCGATGACTGGCCTTCCGATCATCGAAACCAAGGCAAACGACGTCTCCGCCTACATTCCGACGAACGTCATTTCTATTACCGACGGCCAGATCTTCCTTCAGTCCGATCTTTTCAACTCCAACCAGCGCCCAGCAGTGGATGTCGGTATCTCCGTCTCCCGAGTCGGTGGCGACGCGCAGATCAAGGCGATGAAGAAAGTCGCTGGAACCCTGAAGATCACTCTTGCGCAGTATCGTGCGCAGGCAGCATTCGCAATGTTTGCCTCGGATCTTGATGCCGCCACTCGTCAGCAGCTCACCCGCGGTGAGCGCCTGATGGAACTGCTCAAGCAGCCTCAGTACACGCCGTACGAGGTCGAGGAGCAGGTCATCTCCATGTGGGCTGGAACAAAGGGCTACCTGGATCCGGTTCCGGTTGAGAAGGTGCACGCTTTCGAAGCTGGGCTGCTCGATTATGTCCGTCACAATTCCGACATCATTGCCAGGCTCCAGGAAACTCAGGTGCTCTCTGACGAAACCGAGGCGGCATTGCGTGAGGCCGCCGAGGAATTCCAGCACAGCTTCCTCGTATCCGAGGGCCTCATCTCCGAAGGCGACGGCGAAAGCGAAGCCGAGCAGGAGCGCGAGACGCTCGTCCGAGCTAAGCGGGGCTGATCGTGGCAGGTGCACAGAGAATCTTCAAAGAGAAGATTCGCGCGACGAAAACCTTGGAAAAGGTCTTCCGAGCGATGGAACTCATTGCGGCCTCCCGCATCTCCAGAGCTCGAGATCAGGCGAAAAGCCTCGACCCATACACCCAGGTACTCACTCGTGCATTGGCCTCTGTTGCGGCGCACGATTTCAACCACCGCCATCCGTTCCTCGTCCAGCGTGAGGATACGAACAAGGTGGCGGTCCTCGTCGTGACGTCGGATCGCGGTATGGCCGGTGCGTACTCGGCGTCTGTTCTGCGTGAAGCTGATCGCTTCATTCACGAACTGCGCGAGGCGGGCAAAGAGCCCATCATTTACGTATCAGGTCGTCGCGGTGAAACGTACTACCGTTTCCGCGGTGTTGAGGTCGCCCGCACATGGACGGGAGAGTCGGATAAGCCGACCGATTCGACGACAGATGAGATCGCCCAAACTCTCCTCGACGCCTACCTGGCGCCGGCCGACGAGGGCGGAATCGCTGAAGTGCATGTCGTTTTCACGCGCTTCGAGTCGATGGTTCGTCAAGTTGTCCAGATCCGCCACATGTTGCCGATGGCGATCGCCGATGCGGACGAGCCTATCGACGACAACGCGGTTCGGGACGAACTCGGTGATGCGCAAGACGCCGCGATGCCGCTTTATGAATTTGAGCCGTCAGCCCAAGAGGTGTTTGATTCACTGCTCCCACTCTATGTGCGTCAGCGAATCAAATCGGTCCTCTTGATGTCCGCGGCTTCCGAGCTCGCGGCACGCCAGCAGGCAATGCACTCTGCTACAGAGAACGCCGGCCAGCTCATCGAGGAATACACCCGTAAGGCCAACAACGCTCGCCAGGCCGAGATCACAACAGAGATCACAGAGATTGTCTCGGGAGCCGACGCACTCCAGAGTGCGTGACCCGAATTCGAGGAGAAGAACATGACTGCCACACCAACTGCAGCCGCAAACCAGGGCCGCGTTGTCCAGGTCATCGGCGCTATCGTCGACGTCGAATTCCCGTCCGACGCGCTGCCCGAGATCAACAACGCTCTCATCACCCACGTCGATCTCTCGGCGCAGGGCGAGGGCGAGAATTCGTTTGATATGACGCTTGAGGTGGCTCAGCACCTTGGCGATAACATCGTGCGTTGCATCGCCATGAAACCAACTGATGGCCTCGTTCGCGGCGCAGCGGTTCACGATACGGGTAGCGCCATTACGGTTCCTGTTGGAGAGGTCACGAAGGGACACGTATTTAACGTGCTCGGTGAGTGCCTCAATCTCAAGGAGGACGAGAAGATCGAGGTCACTGAGCGTTGGCCCATCCACCGCAAGCCGCCGGCATTCGACGAGCTTGAGCCTGAGACGCGCATGTTCGAGACGGGCATCAAGGTTATCGACCTTCTCACGCCGTACGTCCAGGGTGGAAAGATCGGCCTCTTTGGTGGCGCCGGTGTGGGTAAGACCGTTCTTATCCAGGAAATGATTCAGCGTGTTGCGCAGGATCACGACGGCGTTTCGGTGTTCGCGGGCGTTGGCGAGCGTACGCGTGAAGGAAACGACCTCATCCGTGAGATGGAGGAAGCTGGCGTTCTCGATAAGACGGCGCTTGTCTTCGGCCAGATGGACGAGCCGCCGGGCGTCCGTCTTCGTATCGCGCTTTCCGGCCTGACAATGGCGGAATACTTCCGTGATGTCGAGCATCAGGACGTGCTGCTCTTCATTGACAACATCTTCCGATTCACGCAGGCAGGTTCGGAGGTATCGACCCTTCTCGGTCGTATGCCGTCTGCTGTGGGCTACCAGCCAACGTTGGCCGACGAAATGGGCGCGTTGCAGGAGCGTATTACCTCGACCCGTGGTCACTCGATTACGTCGCTCCAGGCAATCTATGTGCCTGCTGACGACTACACCGATCCGGCTCCGGCAACGACCTTCGCGCACTTGGACGCAACCACTGAGCTTTCGCGTGAGATCGCCTCGCGTGGCATCTACCCGGCCGTGGATCCGCTGACCTCGACGTCGCGTATCCTTGACCCGCAGATTGTGGGTAAGACCCACTACGAGGTCGCCACGCGCGTTAAGGCTATTCTCCAGAAAAACAAGGAACTTCAGGACATCATTTCGATTCTCGGTGTCGACGAGCTTTCGGAAGAGGATAAGGTGACGGTTGCGCGCGCTCGTCGCATCCAGCAGTACCTCTCGCAGAACACGTACACGGCTGTGAAGTTCACGGGCGTCGAAGGTTCGACTGTGCCGGTCGATGAGACCGTGGAAGCTTTCCGTCGTATCTGTGATGGCGAATACGATCACATTCCGGAGCAGGCCTTCTTCAATATCGGTGGTATTGAGGATATTGAGAAGGCGTGGGCGAAGATTCAGGCGGAGACGCGCTGATGAAGGTCGATATCGTCGCCCCGACGGGTGCGGTCTGGTCTGGTCAAGCTGATCAGGTTCGAGTGCCGGCTCACGATGGCGAGATGGGCATCCTCGAAGGGCATACGCCGCTCATGGCATTATTGTCGTCGGGGAAAGTCATCATCGTGGGAAGTGATGGCCGAGAACGTTCGATTGATGTCGAAGGTGGCTTCGTCACGGTCGATACGGATACGGTGTCGGTGCTTGTCGATAAGATCGGTAAGGTAGACATCTCGGAGTAAGAACGGAGAAGATAACGTGGGACATTCGGTGGACATGACGTTCCTCGTAGTTTCCCTCGTGATTCTTGTCCTTGTTGTTATTGGATGGTGCGCGCTGCGTCTCATGATGCTTCTGCGCCGTCCAGGTTCTCTTCAGTGCTCGGTGCGCCTCGGTAATGCTAAGCCGTGGCGCACCGGTGTTTTGATTCTCGGTCCGCTGTCACTTGAGTGGTTTAACACCCGGGCTCTCCTCTTTGCGCCAAGCAAGGTCATGGAGCGTTCGGGTTTTTCAATTGTGTCGCACCGTCCTGGTGGTGCCGATAACGAGCTCACGATTGCTGATGTGACGTATGAGGGAAGTTCATTTCAGATTGCTATGAGTCCGCAGTCGTTTGCTGGCCTGGTGTCGTGGATTGATGCGGCGCCTCCGTCTGAAGAGCCGACGTATATTTAGGTCGGTTTGTCGCCTCGTCGAGAGAGCGGATTGTGGTAAGTGTGCGGTCGTGAGTGCGTCGTAAGGTGAGGTATGCGGGTAGTTTTTGCTGAATGTAGTGTCGAGTATTCGGGGCGTTTAGACGCGCATCTGGAGCGTGGTACTCGCCTTGTGATGGTAAAGGCGGATGGTTCGGTTCTCGTCCATTCTGATGGTGGCTCATATAAGCCGTTGAATTGGATGAGCCCTCCGTGCACGATGAGTGTTCGTGAGCCAAATGACGACGAACTGGCGGCAGATGTGGCGGCTGTCTGGGAAGTGACGCATAAGAAGACGAATGACCGGCTGGTTATTCGTATCTTCGAGATTATTGCCGATTACGAGCATAAGTTGGGGATTGAACCGGGTTTGGTTAAGGACGGCGTTGAGGCTCATCTCCAAGCTCTTTTGGCTGAGCAAGTTAATCGATTGAGTCCAGATGCGGCACTTGTGCGACGAGAATTTCCGACGCCGATTGGCCCGGTCGATCTTATGGTCCGCGATGGGGATTCGGGATATATCGCGGTTGAGGTCAAACGCCGTGGCGAAATTGATGGGGTTGAACAATTAACCCGGTACTTGGAGTTGTTGGGCCGAGATCCATTGCTTGCGCCTTTGCGGGGTATTTTTGCGGCTCAAGAGATTAAGCCGCAGGCTCGCACGCTGGCTGAGGACAGGGGTATTGAGTGCGTCATTCTTGATTACGACGAGATGCGCGGCCTAGACAACGTCGAGGACCGCCTGTTTTAAGTTCGAAGTCTTGCCGGATTCGGGGCGAATGAAACCGCATTAATGTGGGCGGCGGGTGCAATAAGTTGCCGGCGTTCATATGCTTGGAAAACGAATGGAGGGGTGGGAAAGTATCCCACCCCTCCAACTATGTGTACGAAATATCAGACGGTCGTGTAGTAGGCGTCCTGGATTGCCTGTGCAACACGTCCGCGGCCGGATACTTTGTAGCCCTGTGCACGTGCCCATTCGCGGATCTTTGCGAGTTCGG
The DNA here is from genome assembly GCA_021532125.1 of Arcanobacterium haemolyticum. Classification (GTDB taxonomy): domain Bacteria; phylum Actinomycetota; class Actinomycetes; order Actinomycetales; family Actinomycetaceae; genus Changpingibacter; species Changpingibacter haemolyticus_A. The sequence goes on along the minus strand of JADYUX010000003.1, from coordinate 78,563 downwards.
CTGAGTTCGGGCGTGGTTTTGCTGTGGCAGGAACCGAGAAGCGCCCGGTCTTACGTGCAGCTTTAAGGAACGGGGCGAGTGCTTCGTCGAAAGCCTTGCCGTTTTCTTCGTTTACGTCAATTTCGTAGTTTGTGCCATCTACGCTGAAGCGAATATGGCGTGAGGCGTCAGTGCCGTCGATGTCGTCCAAAAGGACCTTGATTGTCTTCTCCATAAGGATAAGAATACACATTCTCGAATAAATGTAAAATATTTGGCACATCGAATTCTGGCAAATTGCTTGCTGTGACAAGAAACTTCTCAGGTCGAATTGTGTCGCTTCATCGAGGTGTCTGGTTGTTTTCCCTGGTGAACACCTCCTTGTGGAGGAAATATGCTTATTGTCTTAAGTGTTTTTCCAGGAAGATGCGAAATGCCTTATATGTACATATAGACCAGGTAGGTATATCGTCGTTTTTAACGATCTGGTGAAAAGAGGAATTGTTGGCTCATTGATATAGTGGATCTATTCACGGTACATCTATTTTGGATATATTCCGGAAATAGCGTTCGACGAGGTCAATATGGGCGCAAAAGTCGTTCCAGATGGGTATTCTCGAAGAAAGCCACAACGTTGTTGTGGAGAGGGTGCATCGTTCAAGGAGGAATCGTGGAGACTATTCGCGGACGAGTCGTCTTTCCTGGTGAAATAAGTAATGCCGAAGTGGGCTGGACGAATGGAACGATTTCCCGAATAGATGCTCTCGACAGTGATGCGCGACTACCAGCCGGATACATCATCCCTGGCCTCGTCGATATCCACTGCCACGGGGGCGGAGGAACGTCCTTTCCGGATGCTCTGAATATCGGCGATATTGAGAAGGCAGCGCGTGAGCACATGAGCCACGGCACGACGAGACTCAGCGCAGCATCGTCAACGATGGACATCGAACGGATGGAGTATGTCCTCGCCCTCCTCGCGGATGCATGCGATGCAGGAATTATCGATGCGATCGAAATTGAAGGCCCGTTCCTCTCGCCTGAACGCTCGGGTGCACAAAACCCTACCTACCTGCAACGGCCTGACAAAGGCATCGCTGATCGCCTCATTGACGCAACACGTGGCTATGCATGGGCAATGACTCTTGCTCCCGAGCTCGACGGTGTAAGGGAGCTCGTCGATCACATAACGACCCGCGGAATCCTACCGACGTGGGGACACACGAATGCTGATAGCCACGTGGCGCGTGACCTCCATCAGTACGCCCGCCAACGCCTCGACCACGCCCCTGTGCGTTCTCGGAGGCAAGTGGCTGTTCATCTTTTCAATGCTATGCGGCAAATGAATCATCGCGCCCCTGGCCCGGTCTTCGAATATATTGCGGCGGCACGAGCCGGAGATCTCGTCGTCGAACTTATCGGAGACGGAACGCACCTTTCCATTGATCTCGTTCGATCGATCATTGAAATTCTCGGCCCTGAGTCGGTTGTTCTCATCACGGATGCTATGGCGGCTGCGGGGATGCCGGATGGTACATACGAGCTTTCTGGCCTGCTAGTCCACGTGACGAATGGAATCGCTCGGCTGCGCGGAGGAAATCTCGCGGGAGGAACGAGTCATCTCATTGATATTGTCCGTACGGTGGTGACGGCGGGAATTCCGCTTGTCGACGCCGTGCGTATGGCAAGCACAACGCCCGCCGACGTACTCGGACGCTCGGATCTTGGACGTATCGCTGTGGGAGCTCGGGCAGACTTCGTCGTCGTGGACGACGACCTGCGTCCTCAGCGTGTCATCAAGGACGGAAGAACAGTCTGGTCAGACTCTCACATGTGAGACGAGTTATCGCGAAGCCTGAGAGGAACTCGTAAACTCGGGGGCATGCGTCGCTCACGAAAATACTCACGCCCAGTTCGCCCGCTCAATACGCGCGCGGCGATGGGAGGCGTGAGCTACGAAGAGGGACGCGACGGCAATACGTACAAGGTGCACCACATCGTCGCGGGCGCTAAAGAGTATGTGTGCCCAAGCTGTGGCGGAGTAATCGTGGTCGGCGAATCGCATGAGGTCGTGTGGAGTGAGGACACGATCTTCGGTGCTGAGTATGGGCAGGAGATGCGTCGGCACTGGCATACGTCCTGTTGGGTGCACCGCGGGCGCCGCTAGGGGTCAGGCGCGTATCGTTACTGCTATGGCTACACTTTCTTGGCGTCGGCAAGGTCAGGGAAACGGAATTCCTCTTGTCCTCCTTCATGCACTTCCTCTGGATTCGACGATGTGGGATGGGGTGCGTGGAGAGTTGCAAGGCCGTGATGTCATCGTTGTTGATGCGCCGGGATTCGGTCACTCGCCCTCAGGTAAGCAGGTCGAGCAACATACTGGTAAGCGCGGTTTGAGGGCCTACGCCAGTGCTGTCAATGAGCTCCTGGAGGAGCTTGCGATTGAGCGCGTTGTCCTTGGTGGACTGTCGATGGGCGGAGCGGTAGCGGCCGCATTTGCTGTGGACTTCCCTGAAAAAGTTGCTGGGCTTGCACTCATGGATACCAACATTGCTGCTGATAGCGATGAGATGCGCGCTCGCCGCGACGAAGCAATCGCTGTATGCGAGGCTGGTCGCCCCTACGAATGTGTCAAGACGTGGAGCCGTACGATGCTTTCCCCGGCAGCGTCGTCGTCGCTCCGTCACGCGCTTGACGACGAATTCCGGAGGGTTTCGGGGGAGTCCCTGGCGTGGATTTACGCGGCGATGCGAGATCGGGAGGACTGCACGCAGGCCGTCGAGGTGGATCGGCCGCTTCTCCTCGTGCGGGGTGCAGACGACCCCACGTGCACACGCGAGATGCTTGAACGATGGAAGGCGCGGTCGCCACGCGCAGGGTTGGTGGAAATCCCCGACGCTGGGCATTTCAGTGCGAACGAACAGCCTGCGAGCTTGGCGCGGATACTTGAGTCATTCGTGCGGCAGATCGAGGAAGATGCGGGCGCGTAATACGTCGGGGCTGGAGATCGTGCGGTCTCCAGCCCCGACGTGGGCGCGTGAGATGGTTAGCGAGAGATAGTCAGTTAGCTGCGTCGTCTGCCTCGGCAGCGCCTTCGGCTTGCGCTTCTTCTGCTTCGTCCTCGCGATCGACAGCATGCTCCGCCGCTGAATCGACGATGGTTGATAGTGTGATGCCCGCATCAGCCTGGGAAAGGGCTGCGCGCATATCCTCGATGTAGCTGGTGAGGGATTCGCGCTGAGCGCGCAGTGCGGCAACGTGTTCCTCGGCGCTGGCAATGCGGGTGCTGGCCTCGTTTTGGGCTTCTTCGCGGAGCTGGCGTGCGGCCGAACGCGCGTCGGCGAGGATATCTTCTGCGCTTTCGTGAGCTGCGGAGAGCCGTGCTGCGGCTTCGGACTCGCTTGTTTGTGTGAGCTCGGCGGCACGCTGTGTGGCCTCGGTGAGACGACGCTCGGCGTGCTCAGCTTGGGTTTCGGCATCTTTGACCATCGCCTCAACCTTTTCGCGTGTTTCTGCCTCACGAGCGGCGCGTTCGGCAGCGTCCTGCTGGCGCGTGGCGGCGATCTCTCGATCAGCGGCGGCACGTAGAGAGGCTACTTCCTCGTTGGCTTCCGTGCGGATGCGATTGACTTCGCGCGCGGCTTCGGCGCGTAGTGAGGCAACTTCTTGCTCGGCTTCAGCTCGAAGGGTGGCGATTTCGGCTTCCGCGCGCATGCGCTGCTCCTCTACTTCGTGGTTCACTTGGGAACGCAAGGTTGAGGCTTCGGTTGTTGCCTGTGATCGTACGCGGTCAGCTTCGCGTTCTGCAGATGCGACGAGTTCTTCGGCTGTGCGGTGTGCGTTTGTCGTCAGGGTGTCTGCTTCAGAACGCGAGGTGATGCGGAGCTGCTCGGCCTTCGTCTGGGCGCGGGCAAGAACGTCCTGGGCTTCGGCTTCGGCGCCGGAGGTGAGGTCGTCGGCTCGTTTGAGGGCGCGGGAGACGACTGCCTGGGCGTCAACGTTGGCGCGGGTCATGACATCGAGGGCTTGCTGCTCGGTTGAGCGCAGGAGTCGTTCGACGCGTGAACCGAGGCCGGCGTAGCTGGGGCGTTCGTTTTCGCGGACGAGCTTTTGTGCTTCGGCAAGTTCGCCGGAGAGGCGGAGAATACGGGCGTCGAGCCCGGCTACTTGTGAACGGGTCTGGGCGAGTGCGTTTTCGAGGGAGGCGACTCGTTCGTCCACCTGAGCGCGGTCGTAGCCTTTGCGGACTACGGGGAAGAGTGGTGCATCATCCACCATCGTCTGGCCTTTCTTCCTAAAGCGATATACCCGTTCACACTTTACTGGCATTTGGGTGCTGTGGCGCGTCCGACTTCCTTGGTGGCGCGGGACTTTCTTGTGATCTTCCCAGGGTGGATCTCATAGGATAGTGAGGGAAGGACATGTGCCTGGGCGTGAGCGATCTAACCGACGAATCCGCTTGTTCCACGCTATTGTTATGAAATTGTTATCTTGACGCTGTGGGATGTATATTCCAGCGGTGGCGACCGAGAGGGAGAGTATGCGAAGGATAGCGGGAATTGCGCTCGCGGTGGTGGGCATCATCATCGCGATTGTCGGCCTTGCCATGGTGACAGTGTGGCGACCTGGCGGCACAGTGGCGACAACGGTACGTAACCTCGATACCTCCTATGTCGCTACGCGCGCAGGGGTACTCGACCTTGTGTCATCGAAGGTGACGATCGCCGTCAGCTCGTCCGACGATGCGGAAATCACCCTAGCCCTTGGATATTCTGACGACGTTGCTGCATGGGCCGATGGTACGAGTGTCACCGACGTGACCGGGCTTTCCGATTGGTCCACCTTCTCCACCGAGTCCCGTGAAGCAACCGTTGAGGATGTTCCCTCCCTGGCCGATTCAGACATGTGGCTCGAAACCAAGACCGGGACGGGGAAGATCGAGGTATCCTACGACGTCGTCGAACGCGGAGAGATCTCGCTCATCGCCCAGTCAAGCACAGGAAAAGCTCCGGATCTCACGCTCACCTGGCAAAAGAACGGCTCCAACGAAGCGACACTGCCCCTAATCTTCATTGGCGTTATCCTGGCAGCCATCGGCGCCTTGATCTTCGCCCTGGATCAGCATGAGCGAAAGCGCGAAGCCGAGCGACTGGCAGCTCGCCAGCACCGGGCGGCACGTCGGGCATCGCGTGCAGCTGCCGAAACGGCCGTTCTCGCCAAGTTCGATGGCGATATTGCCGCGAGTTCCCGCGAAATCCAGACCGCTGCAACCGGGCACGCATTCGGAGCCGGAGTTCTTTTTGCGAGCCCACGAGCTCAGGAGCTGCGTGAGCGCGAACTCACCGACGAGGCACGCCTCATCATTGACAAGCCGGACGAAGCTCCCGAGGAGCAGAACGAACCCGCGGCCGACGCGCCAGAATCTGTCGATACCGTCGAAACCGTTGCGGACACATCTGACGACGACGTCGCCACCCCTACGAGCGGCGAAACAGCCGGCGAGAGTACGACGACAGTTCGTCAAAGCCCGTGGCGTGAACGATGGGCGAGCTTCTCTCGCACCGATGAGAGCACGGAGACAACCGCCGATCAGGCGGAGGATCATGAAGCAGACACTGACGAGTCCGACGACGATAAGAACACCGGCGAAAGTGACAGTGCGGAAACTGCTACCAACGAATCGTCGACTGACGACGAAGCTGCAGGAGAGGCAACGGAGGAGACTCATGCGTAAGGCAACATTGACCGCGGCAGCGCTCGCCGGCGCGCTCATCCTCAGCGGATGTTCTGGCCAGGGAGAAATCCCCTCGCCCTCTCCCGCCACTGAGACGGCGCGAGCAGCGCTCTCCGACGAGCAGTTCACGGCAGCAAGCACGAAGATCTTTGACGCGATCGCGGCGTCGGATGCCGCCCTTGACTCGGCCTCGCTTGAGGCGCGTGCGGCTGGACCGTTCCTTGCCCAGCGCCAGGCTGAGTACCAGCTCAAGGGGATTTTGGCTGACAGCTTCGGAATGTCGCGCCTCTCGCAGGCTGTCTCGCAGTCGGTTGTGACCTCCGCAGCGGCCTACCCTCATGTGGCGCTCTCCATCATGGATGCTCCCCAAGGCTCAAATCTCCAGACCATCGACGTCTTTGCGCAGGACCAGGCGCGGTCGCTGTGGAAACTGTGGGGCGTCATGTCGATCCTTCCCGGCGCGACGGTGCCAGGATTAGCTCTCGGGGATGCCGGAGCGACGAGTATTAGCCCTGACAACGCAGAAGGGCTCGTCGCAAGCCCCGCCTCCGTCCTAGCCGGATACGTGACCCTCAACCAGAGCCGCTCCGATGCAGGCGGCTTGACGTTTGCCGACGACTCCTTGCGTACGAAACTGGCCTCGAGTGGAGACGCCAACGTGAAGGCTGTCGAAGGAGCGGGCACAGCTTCGATGACCTTCGCTGCAGGAGAGAATCAGCCCCTCGCGGTCGCAACGGCCGACGGTGGCGCGCTCGTCGTCGCACAGATGAATTTCTCGACGCAGATCTCCATCACAACTGCCGGCGCCTCCGTCAAAATTGGTTCGACGATCGGCGCACTCTCGTCTGGACAAGCTGGTGGCGAAATCACGGTCACGGGCACAATGACAGCGAATTACACTGTCACCGTGGCATTCCACGTGCCAGCCGCTGGAACAGCCGATCAAACCATTCGAGTGGTCGGCGCTAGCGACCCAGCCCTTCTTAGCGTTCAGAACGGATAACTATGACGCAGCCTTTCGACCGTTCCATGTACGGAGCGGTGGATCTCTCCGGACTTGCCCAGCAACCCGCGGACACACAAGCGCCCGCCGATAACGCCACGGTCCCGGGCCCCTTCGTCGTTGATGTCACGGCCGCAAACCTGCGCGACGTTCTTGAGCGTTCGGCGCGCGTCGCTGTGATTCTTCTGTTTTCCACGCAGCGAGTACCGGAGGCGGCGCAGCTCGACCAGACCTTCCGAGAGGTTGCCGCTGGAGCCGGCGGACGTTTCCAGCTAGGACGTGTCGATACCGATACGCAGCCTCAAGTTGCTCAGGCGCTCGGAATTCAGGGCGTGCCGGCGGCTGTCGCTATCATGCAGGGGCGGCCATTCCCCCTTTTTGAGGGAGTTCCCGAGGCAGCGCAAATTCGCCCCCTCATTGACCAAGTTATCCAGGCGGCGGCACAGGCAGGCATCACAGGCGTGATGTCAGGAGACGAGGAACCCCAAGAAGCCCCCTTGCCACCACATATGCAGGAGGCGTACGACGCCCTCGAGGCCGGAGATACTGAAGCAGCCCGCGCGGCATTCGAGCTTGCTCTCAAGGCCAATCCGGGTCTGGAGGAAGCAAAAGTGGGTTTGGCACACGTCGAGCTCGCCCAGCGCGCTAAGGGTGCAGACGCCACGGAGATTCTCGTCGCGGCGAAAGACGCCCCCCTCAGCGACATCGAAACGCATATGCGCGCAGCCGATATTGAGGTACTTCACGGGCGTGCCGACGCAGCATTTGCCCGCCTTATCGACGTCATCAAGGTCACCTCCGGCGACGAACGCGACACGGTACGCAAGCGTCTCCTGGAACTCTTCGAAGTTGTCGGCAACGATCCCATCGTTAACCAGGCGCGACGAGCTCTCGCGTCAGCGCTGTTCTGAAAACACAAGCCACAGTTGTGGGGCCTGGACATTGTCCAGGCCCCACAACTTTTACGCTCTACCCTTCAAGGATCTTCGCGGCATCCTCCGCTGCCTCGACGAGGCTCGGCCCATCAGACTCAGTCAGCGCCACGGTCACCTCACGCGCTTCCCGAGCGCCCGCATCCTCGACTTCGTCGGCCGGGCGGAAGAAGACAACCCCATACGGCGGTAGCTGCATCGGCACCGAATACGGACGCCCATTCCACGCAACATCCTCGGCCTCAACCGCGCCAAGGTTTCCTACACCAGAGCCGCCATACTCAAGGGCGTCGGTGTTGAGTACCTCCACCCACCGGCCAGCCTTCGGCAACCCGACACGATAATCGTTATGCGGAATCCCGGAGAAGTTGCATACGACAGCAATGCGCTCGCGCCCATCGGCGCTCTTACGAAGGAAGGAGAGGACATTATGATCCGCGTCATTAGCATCGATCCACTCGAAGCCATGACCGGTGAAGTCGTCGCTCCACAACGCCGGCGTAGACAGATACAGCTCGTTAAGCGCCTTGACGAGCGAAAGAATTCCATCGTGGGAAGGGACATCGGTGAGCCACCAATCAAGCCCGCGTGACTCGTTCCATTCCTGCATCTGCGCGAACTCTTGCCCCATGAACAGAAGATTCTTCCCTGGGTGTGCCCACTGGTAGGCGAGAAGGCCGCGCACGCCAGCGAGTTTCTGCCAGTCGTCGCCAGGCATCTTCGAATAGAGTGAACCCTTGCCATGCACAACCTCGTCGTGAGAAAGCGGAAGGAGGAATCGCTCCGAGAACGCATAGACGAGGGAGAACGTGATCTCCCCGTGATGCCACGAGCGGTTAATGGGCTTCTCTTCAAGATAGTGCAGGGTGTCGTTCATCCAACCCATGTTCCATTTGAGGCCAAACCCGAGGCCACCTTCCTCTGTAGGAGCAGTGACACCAGGCCAGGATGTGGATTCCTCAGCGATCATCATGATGCCGGGGTGAGTACGGTAGGCCGTGGCATTGACTTCCTGAAGGAAAGAAATCGCTTCGAGATTCTCGCGGCCGCCGTAGATATTAGGTTGCCAGGCTCCACCTTCGCGGGAGTAGTCGAGGTAGAGCATCGAAGCAACGGCGTCCACGCGGATACCGTCGATGTGAAACTCGTCAAACCAGTACAGGGCATTGGCGACAAGGAAGTTCCGCACCTCGCGCCGGCCGTAGTCGAAGACGAGAGTTCCCCAGTCAGGATGTTCGCCGCGCAGCGGATTCGGGTCCTCGTAGAGCGCCGATCCATCGAATTTGGCAAGCGCCCACGAATCCTTGGGGAAGTGCGCCGGAACCCAATCGACAATGACACCGATACCGGCCTTATGGAGCTCGTCGATGAGGTAGCGCAGGTCGTCGGGGGTGCCGAACCGCGACGTTGGCGCGTAGTATCCCGTCACCTGATACCCCCACGACGGAGTGAAGGGGTGCTCGGCGAGCGGCATGAACTCCACGTGCGTGAAGCCGGCGTATTTCAGGTGTCCGATGAGCTGCGGAGCTAGTGTGCGGTAATTGAGGCCTGGGCGCCATGAGCCCAAGTGCATCTCGTAGATCGAGATAGGGCCAGCATGAGGATCAGATTCTGCGCGCTGCTTGAGCCACGCCTCATCGTTCCATTCGTAATGCGACTGGGTGATGATCGAAGCCGTGGACGGCGGCTCCTCAGCACGGCGCGCCATGGGGTCGGCTTTCTGATGCCACGAGAGATCGGGGTACTGGATCTCGTACTTGTAGCGTGCGCCTTCGGATGCCCCGGGAATGAAGAGCTCCCAGATTCCGGAGGAACCGAGAGTGCGCATCGTGTGGATGGAACCATCCCAGCCGTTGAAATCTCCAACCACGCGCACTGCTTTTGCGCTGGGAGCCCAGACAGCGAAGCTCGTTCCGGTGATTGTTCCAAGCTCGGAGGGGAACGAGCGAATGTGCGCGCCGAGTGCTTCCCACAGCTTCTCGTGCCGACCTTCGTTGAAGAGGTAGATATCCATCTCCCCGAGGGTGGGGAGGAATCGGTACGGATCGTCGGACCTATGCTCGCTCTGGCCGTAGACTGCGATAACCCGGTAGTCGGGGACGTCGTCGCCGGGGAGAACCGCGCGCCAGATGCCGTTGAATTCATGGACTGCTTCAGTGCGTCCGGCCGCTGTTTCGATAAATACGCGATCAGCCAGGCGGCGTATGGCACGAACGGTGACATTGCCGTTGTGGATATGGGGCCCGAGCACGTCGTGCGGCGAGTGATACCAGCCGTTTGAGACGAGGTCGAGGAGCTCCTCACTGACAGGTGCGTAATCCAAAGCGTCCATAGATTAACTCTCCCATAATCGGAGGTCCGCCGGGGTAACTTTGCCGAGGTTCGGGATATTTTGTTGGCGGCGGCGTCCGTCGGCTTTAGTCGCGGCCGATGAAGCGGCGTACGCCGGCCACAGGAATCGGAAGCCACGAGGGGCGGGATGCGGCTTCGTAAGAAACTTCGTACAGAGCTTTATCCAGCATGAAGGCATCCAGGAGGATGCGGTCTTCCTCGCTGATCTCGCCGTAGCCTCGGAGGAATGCGTTGACGGCTTGCGAACGCCAGGTTTCGAGGTGCTCGGGGTTTCCTCCGGCAAGGAGCTGGGCTCCGATGGCGTAGGCGAATGAGCGGATCATGCCTGCCACGTCGCGCAGGGCAAGGTCTGGCGTGACTCGCTCAGCTAGTGGCCGCAGCGGTTCGCCTTCGAAGTCGAGGATCCGCCAGCCGAGCCCGGGAACATCGATGACCTGGCCGAGGTGGTAGTCACCATGGATTCGTTGGAATCGTGGCCAATTGACGTGGGCGGTTGCGATATACATGATCTCAATTTCGCCCTCATATTCTGCGAGCTCGGGGACGGCTTCAATCGCCGCTCGCGCGCGTTCGCGCCACGACTCCCGAATTGCGACGATGTGCTCGCCATCGGCGGGAGCTGTTTCGAGGCGCGAGGCGAGTTCGTCGTGCATACGACGAGTGATGGTGCCAAGGTCAACAATTCGAGGTTCAAGTTCTCCGAGTGTGCCGTCGCAGTTACGCAGGGCATCGCTCATAACTTGCCATGCGTCTGTTGCGCCTTCGAGGAATTCGTGGACGACGAGAACGTCGGCTTCGTCCTTGCCGTTGGCGAGGCGAGTCGAGGTGAGCTGACGAGGAACGATACCTGTCTCGGCGAGTGCTCCTTGAACTTCAACGTCGGGATTGTGGCCGGCAGTGAATACGCGAAAGAGTTTGACGATAGCGCGTGTGCCGTCTGCGAGAGCGTACACGATTGAGGTGTTGGACTGTTCGCTCGTCAGTTTATGCGCGGAGAGCACCGTAGGTTCCGGGACGTGGGGCGTGCTCGTGAAGCTCGCGGGAGCTGAGGAGAATGACAGGTGAAAGAGAGCGAGCTGGCCTTCCTCATCTGCCGTAGCGTCATAGATATGCCAGGAGCCGCACGTGGCGATCGCAGGGCCATGCGATGTTGGATCGCGGCGCATCACGAGGGGAATGTTGTACATCCCCGCGCACAACCACACGAGGCGGGCGCCGCTTTGAGTGGTGCCGTATTCCCAAGCGTTGGAGGCGGCGTCGGCGATGTCCGTACCGCGGAACCACCTCTCGTTGGCGGCCCATGATGATATGGCGGATGCTAGATGGCTCGGACTGTCAGGCTCCATAAGGACGAAGGTTCCCTCTCGTGATGGTATTCGTGGACATTCTAGCTGTCTGAGTCGGTGGCGACGAGGGACTCGTCGGCCGGAGCGCCTTCCTTAGGTGCTTGGACGTGCTCGTGTGGTTTCGACAGACTGAGCCACAGGAAGTCACGCGCGCCGAGCGTCACTGTGTAGCTGTCCGTCATCGGTGGGAAGCCGGCGCCACCGAAAACATCGGTGACGTGATACCCGACGAAGTCCGAGAGGACGAGAGTGGCTGCTCGGGCGGTGTTGGCGAGATTGAAAACGCAGAGAATCGCAGCGTTTTCTGCTTGGCGGACGAAGGCCAGGACCGATTCGTTATCGCATTCGACGAGGTGGAAGCTTCCATGCCCGAGGAGGGGGTGGCGCCGGCGCACATCGAGCATTCCTCGTAGCCAGTGAAGCAGTGAGGCTGGTTGGGCGAGTTGCGATTCGACGTTGACGGCTTGGTGGTTGTATACGAGCGAGGAAACGACGGGCAGGTAGAGCTTTCCGGGGTCGGCGGCGGAGAAGCCCGCGTTGCGGTCGGGATTCCATTGCATCGGGGTCCGTACGGAGTCGCGATCTGCGAGCCAGATATTATCGCCCATTCCGATCTCGTCGCCGTAGTAGAGGCAGGGGGAGCCGGGAAGAGAAAGGAGGAGGGCGTGGGCGAGCTCAATTTCTGCACGCGAGTTTCCAAGGAGGGGTGCGAGCCTGCGACGAATCCCGACATTTGCTCGCATACGCGGGTCGGGGGCGTACCAGCCGTACATGGCTGCGCGTTCCTCGGTTGTTACCATTTCGAGCGTGAGTTCGTCGTGGTTACGGAGGAAGGTGGACCACTGGCCTCCCGCTGGGATGTCGGGTGTCTCGCTCAGAATGGCTCGCAGCGAGGTGGCACGTTGGTCGCGCAGAGAAGAGAAGATGCGCGGCATCACGGGGAAGTGGAAACACATGTGGCACTCAGGTGCGTCGTCACTCCCGAAATAGTCGACAACATCTTCCGGCCACTGGTTCGCCTCCGCCAGGAGAATTGTTCCGGGGAATTCGTCGTCAAGTGTCGCGCGTAGCCGAGCGAGGAATCCGTGAGTCTCCGGCAGGTTTTCGCAGTTCGTCCCCTCCTTCTCGAAAAGGTAGGGGACGGCGTCGAGGCGGAATCCATCGATACCCATACGCGCCCAGAAACGCGCCACATCCACGATGGCTTCCTGCACTCGCGGGTTCTCGTAGTTGAGGTCTGGCTGGTGGGAGAAGAAGCGGTGCCAGAAATACTGGCGGCGCACGGGGTCGAATGTCCAGTTTGACTGCTCGGTGTCAATGAAGATGATCCGGGCATCCCGGTAAGCGGAATCGTCGTCGGCCCACACATAAAAATCTCCGTAGGGGCCGTCGGGGTTGGAGCGAGACGACTGGAACCAGGGGTGTTCGTCGGAGGTGTGATTGACGACGAGGTCGATGATGACGCGGATTCCGCGTGCGTGGGCTTCGTCGACGAGGTTCGAGAAGTCGTCAATTGTTCCGTACATGGGATGGACGGAGGTGAAGTCGGAGATGTCGTAGCCACCGTCGCGCATCGGGGAAGGAAAGAACGGCGGCAGCCAGAGGCAGTCCACTCCGAGCCACTGTAGGTAGTCGAGGTGCGATATGAGACCGCGAATGTCGCCCGTCCCGCTGCCATCTGTATCTCCGAAGGCGCGCAGGAGGACTTCGTAAAAGACGGCGGTGCGGAACCACTCTGGGTCGGGAGTGAGTCCCGGCCTGTCCTCATGTGGGCTCATGAGAGAACCTTGACGGAGAGGATGTGCGCGAATTGCCAGCTTGGATCGAGAATGACGGTGGGGTTCTCATCCCACGAGTAGGTGAAACCAGAGAGTTCGTCTGTGACCTCAAAGAGCGGCTTTCCGTCCGGTCGTGGGGTGAGATCCCACGGCGAGAGATCAAGACTCACCGTGGCGCTATGGCGTTCACTCGGGTCGAGATTGATTGCGACGATGACCGCGTCCGCCGTGCCATCTGGTGATTCTTCGGGCCGCGAAAAGCGAGTGAAACACACGATATTGGGGTCACTCGTCGGGTTGATGCGAATGTTGCGCAGGCGCTGCAACGCCGTGTGCTTGTGACGTATCGCATTGAGTTCACCAAGGAGATGAGGGATGCCCGTAGGCTCAGCTGCCTCCCAATCGCGAGGCTTAAATTCATACTTCTCGTTGTCGATCTGCTCCTCAAAGCCGGGGCGCGGAATACGCTCAGCCAGCTCGTACCCGGAATAGATGCCATACGTCGGGGAGCCGGTGGCTGCGAGGACCGCACGGATCGCAAATCCGGCCGTGCCGCCGTGCTGCATGTAGGGAGTGAGGATATCGTGCGTGGTCGGCCAGAAAGCCGGACGCACACGATCGTCGGATTCGCGCGCGAGCTCCTCAAGGTATTCTTCGATCTCTTCCTTCTCATTGCGCCATGCGAAGTAGCAGTAAGACTGATGGAAACCAACGGCACCCAAACCTTGAAGCATGGGTGGGGCAGTGAATGCTTCCGCGAGGAAAATGACGTCAGGATGCTCTACCCGGAATTGGGCGAGGAGGCGTTCCCAGAATGCGACAGGTTTCGTGTGCGGGTTATCCACGCGGAATATCGTCACACCGTGGCTGACCCACAGCTTGAGGATGCGCACAATTTCGTCGTAAATCCCCTCCGGATCGTTATCGAAATTGAGGGGGTATATGTCCTGGTACTTCTTCGGTGGATTCTCGGCATAGGCGATCGTGCCGTCGGCCCTCGTCGTAAACCACTCGGGGTGTTCGGTGAGCCAGGGATGGTCGGGAGAGCACTGGAGGGCGAGATCAAGGGCAACTTCCATGCCGAGTTCGTGGGCTCTGGCAACGAAGGCGTCGAAGTCGTCGAATGTTCCAAGTTCGGGATGGATAGCATCGTGGCCGCCGTCGGGCGAACCGATAGCGTACGGCGAGCCGGGATCGCCGGGCAGGGCGACGAGCGTGTTATTGCGCCCCTTGCGGCTCGTTGTCCCGATGGGGTGAATTGGCGTGAGGTAGACGACGTCGAAACCCATCGACGAGATACGGTCGAGCTCACGCGCGGCCGTGCGCAGCGTACCCGATACCCATGTGCCGTCGTCTTTCTGGTATGCGCCACATGAACGCGGGAAGATTTCGTACCACGAGCCCACGAGAGCCCGGAGGCGATCGACCGCGAGGGGAAGCGGCTCACTGCGCGTGAGAAGATCGCGGAGAGGATGGGCCGTCATGATCTCATCGACGGCCGGCGAGGTTGCGGCGGCCAAACGTACAGGCGCGGGTGTAGAAGCACGAGAGACGACCGAGAGCGTATCGATGAGTGTTGCTGCCTGGGGTGAACGTGGCTCAAGGTTGCCGATAGCTCGGCGCAAGAGATCTTCTGCCTCGAGGAAGACCAATTCGATGTCGCTCGCTGCAGCAACCTTGATCCGGGCATTGTGCTCCCACGTTGCCCACGGGTCCGACCACGCCTGCACGTAGAAGCTCCATGCGCCTGGATACGTCGGGGTGAGCCATGCTTCGTATCGGCCCAGGCCTGGCCGGATATTGACCATCCGTTCGATCTGAGCAACATTGCCTTCCGGATCGACGAGAACCGCCTCGGCTGCGAAGCGATCGTGTCCCTCACGAAAGACGGTTGCCTGGACGGGGAAAGCCTCGTGCTCAGTCCCTTTCGCCGCGAGGCGTCCCTTCTCGACGCAGGGCGTCACATCCATGATGGGGATACGCCCAACGACAGGCGAAAAAACAGGGGCGCCAAGCGGCGCAGATGGTTCCTTGCCCGGCTGCTTCGATGCAGAGGAAGGCGATGCTTGTGGAGTAGTGTTAGCGCTCACGAATACCAGCCTATGCGGTTTGGCGCTGTTGTGCAGGTCGTTGCCCACCCGCGCGGCCATGTCGCAGATCGCTAAGGCCAGCAGGCACGCTGTGTCCACCAGCGCAACGAGGAGCAACATAGGGGCGGGTGCTGCTACACCCGCCCCTTGCGCTCAGTAATGCATGTTCATAGCTGCCTTGACCTCGTCGAGAGTTGCGGCCGCGCGCTCGCGGGCAGTCTCGATACCGCGGTGAAGAACCTCAGCAAGGAAGTCGGGTTGCTGTTCGAGCTCTGCGCGGCGCGCCCGGATCGGGGCTAGCGTTTCGTTGAGGGATTCGGTGAGAACTTTCTTGAGAGTGCCGCCACCACCGTTGCCAATCTCGTCGGCCACCTCGCGTGGATCGCGGCCCTGACACATAGCGGCAAGCTGGACGAGGTTCGAGACTTCCGGGCGATTCTCGGGATCGTAGGTGATCATGCGCTCGGTGTCTGTCTTTGCCTTCTTGATGAGCTTGGCAGTTTCGTCGGCGCTCATCCGCAGCTCGATCGTGTTGCCGCGCGACTTGCTCATCTTGGCACCGTCGAGGCCGAGAACCAGGGCAGCCTCGGAGAGGAGGGCTTGCGGGCGGGTGAAAACGGGCTTGTCTGTGCCCGCCGGATGCCCATAACGCGCCTCGAAGCGATCGGCAATAACGCGGGTCTGTTCGAGGTGGGGGAGCTGATCCTTGCCAACTGGCACGAGGTTGGCCTTGCAGAACAGGATATCGGCAGCCTGGTGTACGGGATACGTGAGCATGAGGCCGGACATCGGGCGATTCCCCGTCGCTTCGAGTTCGGATTTCACCGTGGGGTTTCGGCGAAGCTCGGAATCCGTGACGATCGACAGGAAGGGCAGCATGAGTTCATTGAGCTCAGGGATCTGCGAGTGCGGGAAAATAACAGCCTTCTCCGGATCGATGCCGACGGCGAGGTAATCCGTGAGGAGAGAATAGACGCGGTCCTTGAGTGGGCCGACACCATCGCGGTCGGTAATTACCTGGAAATCAGCGATGACGAGCCAGGTCTCAACTCCCGCCTTCTGCAGGCGCACGCGGTTGCGGAGGGAGCCGAAGTAGTGGCCAATGTGGAGGTTGCCCGTGGGGCGGTCTCCCGTGAGCACACGAAACTCCGAGGGATCTTTCGCAATTGCGGCTTCGATCTTGTTGCTCAACGCACGCGTATGAGCAAGCGAGGCGTCGCTCGTCGACTGTTCGAGATCGTCTCCAAAGCTTGTCGTCATCATTCCTTCTTTCCTTTGGGGGCCCGCAGCGATTCTATCGCGCCGTGACGAAACGACGAATTTCCGCGTAATTTCGCGGGAACGACGAGGTGAGTGAAGGCTTCGTCGTCCCGTTATTGCGCACGTTCGGATGTGTGAGGTTGAAGCGAGAGATAGAGACGCATCGACATCGCGGGCAGTGATGTGATGGCTCCGGGGGCGTAGACGTCGTTGTTCTCCCGTGGGCGATCCCATGTGGAATCCCACGCGAGGATGAAAGGAAGGGAGCGTCCCTTCGGGAGTGTGACTGTGCGTTGATTGAGCGATCCATTGACGACGATCAGCGCGTCAGCATCGTCTCGTCGTCCCGAACGGAACATTTGGAGAGTTCGATCCCATACATCGAACCATTTATGTTCGGGCATCGGAGTTGCGTCCGCGTCGAGCCAAACGAGATCGCGCATCGCGTCTTGATCCGCCCCGCCTTCGGAGTAAAAGCGAGTTGGGCGCAAAACCTTATTCTCGCGGCGAAGCTGGAGAAGATAGGTGGTTGTGGCGCGCAAATCCTCCTGCCACGGTTCAAGATTCCAGTCCACCCAGGATGTCTCGTTGTCTTGGCAGTACGAGTTGTTATTGCCGCCTTGGGTTCGGCCGATATCGTCGCCGGCCGTCAGCATGGGGGTTCCTGCGGCGAAAAGCAGCGTCCCAAGGAGGTTGCGCATCGTTTGAAGGCGATCAGCATGAACCAACGCAGGAGCGCCCTCGGTTCCTTCCCAGCCATGATTCCACGACTTGTTGTCGTTTGAGCCGTCGCGATTATCTTCGAGGTTGGCTTCGTTGTGTTTGACGTCGTACGAGACTAGATCCCGCAACGTAAATCCATCATGAGCGGTCACAAAGTTGATCGAAGCGAAGGTTCCACGCCCGCCCGGTTCACGGCCATGCCCGAATAGATCTGCTGAGCCGGCAAGCCTCGTCGCCAAATCTCGAAGATCGCCGCCCGAGCCGCCCGAGCGCATCGATCGTGGCTCCGCCACCCAAAAGCTGCGCACCGTATCGCGGAAATGATCGTTCCAATCCGCAGTGGGAGGGCAAAAGCGGCCAGTCTGCCAGCCGTTAGGCCCCAAATCCCACGGCTCATTAATGATCTTCATCGGGGCGAGGATGGGGTCTGTCGTGATCGCCATGTGGAGCGGATGATGCGAATCAAATTGCTCGCCATTTCGGCCAAGGGTCACGGCAAGATCGAAACGGAAACCATCGACCCCGATCTCCGACACCCAGTAACGCAAGGAGTCAAGAGTGAGGCGAACGACCTTTTGCCTGCGGAAATCAAGCGAGTTCCCGCATCCGGTCGTGTCCATAAAAGCACCCGGATGGCCCGGTTCCTGCATGTAATACGAGGTGGGTTCAATTCCGCGCCACGAGAGAGTAGGGCCGTCAATCGGCCCCTCGCAGGTGTGGTTGTACACCACGTCGAGGATGACCTCGATTCCCGCGGCGTGAAGATCGCGCACCATGGCACGCACCTCGTCGACAACGGCCTGCGGCCCAGCGTCTCGGGCCTGCTGCGTCGCATACGATGGCTCAGGTGCAAAAAACGAAAGAGTGTTGTAACCCCAGTAATTCGTCAAGCCCTTCTGCGTGAGGAAAGGCTCGGACATGTTGGCGTGAATGGGAAGAAGTTCAAGCGTCGTGATACCCAGCGAGGTCAAGCGAGCTATCGAAGCAGGATGAGCAAGACCGGCATAAGTGCCCCGGAGATCCTCAGGAATGTCGTCAGCACGTGCAGTCAGGCCCCTAACATGGCCTTCGTAAATGACTGTCTCATCCCACGGAACAAACGGGTGGGAGATAGGGAATGCCTGCGATCCAGCCAAAGGATCGGCGCAACGTGCAGAAGTGTCCTCGCCGAGGACAACGCCGTAACACATATATGGCGCCGAATCGCGATTATCCGGCTCAAGCGGTACGTAAGGGACGAGGTCATCGGTGGTGCGGTGGCTATACAATGCACCGTTGAGGACGGGAGTTCGCGTAATGGCCCGAGCATACGGGTCCAGAACAAGCTTCGCTGGGTTGTAACGCAGCCCATCCTCCGGTGCCCAGCGGCCATGCACACGATACCCGTAACGCTGTCCGGCCCGAATACCGCGAATATGGCCCGACCATGTGCCCATCGATAACGTGAGAGCGAAACGACGTTCCACCAGCTCACCGGCTTCGTCGTCAAAAATACACACATGCACGGCCGAGGCATGGGGAGCCCGCAGTGCAAAGTCGGCACCATCGCCCACAAGGTGTGCCCCCAACCGTACGGGGATCTGGGCGGGCTCGGCCTCAAGCACCGGGTCATGCAGAGAATAAAGAGAACCTGGGATAACTGGCGTAGCAGGCGACGTCACGCCTTGATTATTCCAAGAAGTCATAGGCCTTTCACCTTCATGAGGCGGGCGTCAGCCCGTCGATACGCACAGGACTATACATGCTCAGTTCTTGCTCAGGACCACGAGTATCACCTCCGCCGAACCCGTCGGAAACCTCACAACGTGAGTAACTCGCTCGTCGTCTTTGAAATGACCAGGAAAAACACTCGTGTTTGCCCGTGGGCGAGCCGCACCCGAATCCCACTCGCCGTATCCTTAAAGAGGAGGCGAGAAAAATGTACGTTCCAGAACTCAACTTGGCACGCGGCTACATCGACCGTGACGAACTCACCCGCATGGATTCGTCCGCATTAGCAAGCGCGCGGCACGACGAAGGTGCACGATTCATCCTCGTCGTTGCAGACAACGTAGCCATTGACCCAGCGACAAACACCCTCGCCTACTACACGCGCGACGAAGCTAGCCGCTGGGATGCCAACTCGTCTGTCTACCTCGGGCGACAGGGCGATAAACGCTATTTCGCATGCGATGGCACCAACCTCATCGAACCCAACGACGTCCAACCCGACACACCACCTCTACGGCCCGTGCGCTACTGGGCGCACGAGTGGTCCGATCTCGACACCGCGCTCGCGGTCGCCGGTGTCGCTGTCCTCAACTGGCGACGAAACGCGCGATACTGCTCCCAATGCGGTGAAGAACTTGAGGTTCGCCACTCAGGATGGGAAAAGGCCTGCGTCAATCGGCATATCGTTTATCCGCGGACCGACCCGGCTGTCATCATGGCGATTCGCGACAGTGAGGATCGCCTCCTCCTCGGGCGAAATGCCGCGTGGGGGCCGGGGAAGTACTCTGTTCTGGCCGGCTTTGTCGAAGCGGGTGAGAGCCTCGAATCGGCCGTTCGTCGTGAGGTATTCGAAGAAACTCGGATTGAGGTCGACGACGTCGCGTACTACGGGTCGCAACCGTGGCCTTTCCCTCGCTCCCTCATGCTCGCCTTCACCGGCACAACCCGTATGGGAGAAGAACAGTTGAGCGTCGATGGTAAAGAGATGGCGCATGCCCACTTCTTCTCGCGCGACGAGTTCCGGCAGGCTCTCCGGAGCGGCGAGATTTCGCTACCCACACCTACCTCGGTTGCGGCGAGCCTCATCCAGAGCTGGCTTGGAGAGCCTTTCAGCAAGGTTATGGATTAGTGCGCGTTGGCGTCGCGTGGTGGTGCTGTGTGAGCTGCTCGGCACAGTAGTGCCGAGTGAGCTGCGCCACCGTCAAAATTTTGTCGCTGCCCCATGCCAGACTAGGGAACTATGGAGAACGATCTACTCGCCCATCTCGATCCCGACCAGCGTCGCGTCGCCGAAACGCTGGTTGGGCCGCTGTGCGTGCGTGCGGGAGCTGGCACGGGGAAGACCCGCGCTATCACCTATCGCATTGCTCATGGCGTACGCACAGGCGCCTATGCGCCGGGCAATGTCCTAGCCGTCACGTTTACCTCACGTGCAGCAGGGGAGATGCGTTCACGTTTACGAGATCTGGGCGTCGGAGGAGTATCCGCCCAAACATTTCATGCGGCAGCCCTTCGCCAGCTTTCCTACTTCTGGCCAACTGCAGTGGGCGGAAAAATTCCGCCCATCGTTGAGCACAAGCTCGCCCTCGTTTCCCAAGCCGCAGCTACCATCGGCTTAAGTACCGACAAAGTTGCTGTACGCGATCTCGCCGCCGAAGTTGAATGGTCGAAAGTGTCGCTGGTCGCCCACGAAAAATACGCTGACACCGCCATTCAAGCGGGCCGGACCGAAGTTGCAGGGCACTCTCCAGCAGAGATCACGCAGCTCCTTCGCGCATACGAGGAGATCAAAACTGAACGCGGCGTCATTGACTTTGAGGATGTGCTACTCATCCTCGTTGGGATTCTCCTCGACCGCCCGGACATCACACGGGCAATCCGGCAACAATACCGCTACTTCGTCGTCGACGAATATCAAGACGTCTCGCCCCTCCAGCACCGGCTTCTCCAGCTCTGGCTCGGAGACCGCAAGGATCTGTGCGTCGTTGGTGATGTCTCACAGACGATTTACTCCTTCACAGGCGCCTCATCGCATTACCTTGCCGAATTCACGCGAGAATTCCCTCAGGCGAACGTGGTTGAGCTCGTCCGTGATTACCGTTCAAGCCCGCAGATCGTCACGGTTGCCAACGAGGTCATTGCCCCAGATCAATCCGAGGGCGCCGTACACCTTGTCTCTCAATTACCTTCCTCAGTGCCTGTGCAATGGCACGAATACGGCGACGACACGGGAGAGGCCGACGGCATCGCTGCACAGATCCTCGAGCTGAGCAAGCAAGGCGTACCCCTGCGCGAAATGGCCATTCTCTACCGAACGAATGCCCAGTCAGTTCAGTTTGAGGAGGCGCTCTCACGCGCGGGAATCGGATATCAAGTGCGCGGCTCGGAGCGATTCTTCTCGCGGCGCGAAGTTCGTGAAGTCATGGTTGCCCTGCGAGCCGCAGCGCGTGCCGGAGTTGAAGGCTCCCTCTCAGAAAATGTGCGGACAGTTCTGCGGCAGAGCGGTTGGCGTGACGGCGCACCAGAACAAGCCGGTGCGGTTCGCGACCGATGGGAAGCGCTCAACGCACTTCTCAATCTCGCAAAAGAAATGGAAAATGCGCGCGGCGCAAGCATGCTCGAATTCGTCCACGAGCTCGAAGAACGCGCCCAACTCCAAAACGCACCGGAAGTCGAAGGCGTTACCCTATCGTCGCTACACGCGGCGAAAGGCCTCGAATGGGAATGTGTGTTTTTGGCCGGGGCTAGCGAGGGACTTATCCCTATCTCCCTTGCCAAAGGAGACAGCGGGATTGCTGAGGAACGCCGGCTACTCTACGTCGGGATCACGCGCGCAAAGCAGCATCTCCACATCTCGTACGCTTCCTCGAACGGAAACCGCGCCACACGAAAAGTCTCGCGCTTCTTGAGGAACGTGTGGCCGCAGCCGGAAAAACCCGTATCGCGCACGACTTCCTACCGCAAACGCCGCGAGGAAGAAAAAGAGAAATTTGCGCGGGAACATCCGGACGATCTCGAGCTCCTCGAAGCACTCATCCAGTGGCGGGCCCGCGTAGCCGCAGAAATCGACCGTCCCGCATACACCGTGCTGCACGATACGAGCCTACGCGCTATCGCCGTCGCCAAACCGGCGACACTGGCCCAGCTCGGCCGTATCAAAGGAATAGGCGCAACAAAACTCGCTGCGTGGGGCAACGTGATTCTTGCAGTTGTGGCCGGCGAACGCGGATTTATGTGAGCGTTCCGAGGCTGGGACGTGGTTCCCTCCCGCGATGAGGGCGTGGGGCGATGGCAGCGTTGTGGCGAGGCTTGGAGATGCGGCACGTCGTGGAGGCCGGTCAGGTCGGCGGATGATGTGGTGCATCGTCGAATTGTGCTGGCGTGCTCGCTAAGCACCCGCACCGTGGATGAGGATCGACCGCTTGCATGTAAGGAAGACCGGTGCGCAGGGGGATGCGCCATTGTCGATTGAACAAGACATTGGAGCGCGTCTGGGCGACCGACAGGACGCTCCGGGCAACGAGTTCACCAACAAGATGGAGCATATGAGGCGAAGGCAAGAGAGACGGAGCGGCAAGAACTTGAGGGAACAGTACTCTCCACGCAGGGTCACGAGCGAGCCTATCGTTGTAGAGACACCGAGCACACGCAGACGCATAGGGCTCAACAAGAGGGCCGATGCACATATCGACATCCTCCATCCACACAAGAAGATGCGGGGCGCGATCTTCCATGAGGAAAGCGGTTGCGAGTGGGTCGATGGCGCGTGATCCCGTCACGATTGTCAGGTCAACTGGCGCATGAACATTCTGGTTCTCGGGGTTAGGTTCCACCCGCACGGCATCTGTTGATGTTGTCTCCATGAGAAGCGCAAAAGCAGCATCGCGGGTGGGAGCATCACAGCGACGTTGCACAAGCGCTGGGTGATCTGCCGGTGTGATTGGGCGTGCATCGGCATAGTAAATCCGGCGTAGACCTGCGCGGGCGAGAGCATAAGCAATGGATACCGCCAGCGGATCAAGATTCATCAAGCGGACGTTGAGGGGCATACCCCGCTGCGACTCGTCGAGGAGGAGCCGATGCTCGCGCAATTCCTCGATAATGTCGTCGCAGCGACTCCGTGGCAAGCGCAACCGCCAGGCCAGTGCATCTATCTCGGCGTGCGTCCGATGTGATGCGAGAAAAGCGACAAATTCCTGCTCGCGCGAGGTCAGGCCATCGAAAGTGACGGCCACACGAGGATCGAGGCCGATTTGGATGTGGGAGGGCGTTCGCCAAAATACGCCAAAACGAGGGTCAATGAGCATGGGTGTGAGGCTAGCGGGATTCTAGCCTCACTGCAGAAAATTTCCACAGGCTGTGGAAAACGACGAAATTGTGCTCAATGGGATTCGTCGGTATTTTCTCCATAACCCGGCTCGTGCGGGACATCGTCCCTTCCCTCGGGCTGGTCGAGAAGCTCAGAAAGGAAGGCGTCAAGTTCGTCGGCGACGCTCGATGATTGAGAGCCAAAGAAGCCTTCGGGGTTTTCGAGGTCGTCCGGTTGGGGAAGGAGATCCGGGTGCGCCCACAAGGCGTCACGCCCATCGATTCCACGTTTCGTGAGTGCCATCTGCCAAAACGCGGTGGCTTCGCGCAGTCGACGTGGCTGGATATGAAGGCCGACGAGGGGGCCGAAAACTTCATTGATGGGCGACGAGGTTGCGCTACGTCGCTGGAACATTTCCGACAATGGGACGGCATGCGGGAGCTGCGCGATAGCGGCCTGCATGGACACGGCGTTGACCCACCCCTCGACGAGGGAGAGGATGTGTTCGAGACGGGTGAGCGTTGCGCGTTGAGTTTCTGTGGGCTCGGGCGCAAAGACATCCGTGAGATCAAGTTCTTGCATGTTGCTTGGGTCGAAGCCCATGTTTCGAACCTGTGACTCGATGGAGTCGGTGTCGATTTCGATGTCGTTAGCGTAGGCGGCTACGGTATCGAGCACCTGGGCGCGCAACCAGGGGACACGAGAGTAGAGACGCGCGGCCGCTTGCTCCCGGACGGCGACGAAGAGCTCGACTTCATGAGCCTCAGATTCGAGCCCGTCGGCAAAGTCGTCGATATTGGAAGGAACGAGCGCAGCAGTTTGGCCTTCAACAAGAGGCAAACCCGCATCGGCCGTGCCGAAAGCGATCGTCGACAACTGGGCTAAACCCATTCCGAACTGCACACCCAAAAGCGAAGCAATGAGGCCCTGGAACATCTCGTGGGGGTTGCCGCCAAACATGGCCTGCAACTGTTCGGGAGCGTTCTCAAGCTGCCCGCGCATAGCCTCGGAGAAGGCGCGGGAGATATTCGTCGCGACAGGTTCAGTGAGACGCTTAAACGTTGGAAGCGAGTGGGCAAGCCAGTCGAGGCGGCTCCATGCTTGATTGGGACCGGAGCATGGATCTATTGATGTTGCGGGATCAAGCCACAGGTTAGCTGTCTGGAGTGACGTGCGGGCACGATCGCCGTCAGACGCCGTGAGGGAGTCAAGATGCTGGCGGGAGATCGTCTCGCGGGCCACCTGTTCCGCGACACTCCAATTAACAGGCCCGTCACCGGCTGAGCCGAGCATCGACTTCACCTGGGTGACAACGGCGTTAAAATTCGCCGGGTTCATGATCTCGTTCATCTGAGTTGACGGATCAATGCCCTGTTCCTGCATCTGATGGAGGACCTCCTCGGCAGCTTGATCGCCCAGCACCGCCCGAAGCATCTGCTCCCACTGATCGGGGCTCTGGTTATCCTCTTGCTCGCTCATGGAGGCTCCTTTACAACTCGTCAATGTTAAGAGTACGGGGTCGCTAGGCGGGAGGCGTGCAGATACGCCATCGGCGTGAAAGATTCGTGGCTGATCATCGACCGCTGCCTCGTGTGGCATTTTCCTAGACTGCTGCGGCAAGATGGAGATCGTGTCGAATCGTACCCGTGTCGCAGGTTGTTCTTTTGGTGTTCTCCTCGCTGTGGGATTGCTACTCCCCGGTGCCTATATGGTGGAGGACGCCGGGCCGGCCCTAGAGGTATCGGGCGCATACGAAGGGACCGAGCTCCTGACGATTTCAGGGGCCCCGACGTACGCGTCAGAGACTGATCTCTACATGACGACTGTGAGCGCCGTAGGTAATGCAGATTCTGGAGTGACAGGGGCGCAAGCTCTCATCGCCCTTCTCTCCAAGGAACAACAACTCATACCAGTACGCGCAATGTACACGAAGCAGGAGACAGCGTCACAGGTTGACGAGCAGAATGCTCAGGCGATGGCAAGCTCGCAGGATTCTTGCACCGTCGCGGGGTTGGAGGCCGCCGGCTACGCCGTCCCGATGAAGCTGACGGTCTCCGGAGTTGAGGACGGTACGAGCGCCGCGGACGTTTTCCAGAAGGGCGATGTGCTTTCGTCGATTACCGTCAATGGAACGATGACTCCCGTGACAAGTTTTTCAGCATTGTCCTCCGTGCTTGCACACGTTGAGGGCGGTGCACAGGTAACGGTCGGCGTGCAGCGCGAGGGTGTCGACGTTTCATTCGACGTGACGACGAAGTCATACGAACCTGACGAGACAGGCTGGGTGCGTCCCGGCTCGCAGTTGGGTATCTACCTCGACGTGAGCGATATCCAGTTCCCGGTGGATGTTACGTACGGAATCAAAGACGTGGGCGGTCCGTCCGCGGGATCGATGTTTGCGCTCGCAATTTACGACAAACTGACTGACGGATCGCTCGGTGGGGCCAATAAAATTGCTGGCACGGGAACGATGTCCTATAACGGCTTGATCGGCCCGATTGGTGGAATCACACACAAGATGGCAGGAGCCGCGGCCCAGGGCGCGACATATTTCCTGGCTCCGGCACTCAATTGTGCGGAGACGATCGGTTATGTGCCTGAGGGTATGGATGTGTTTGCGGTGCGAACGCTCCAGGATTCCATTGACGCGGCCAAGGCGATTGCCGCGGGGCAGACTGGTGACCTCCTGACCTGTGAACAGGTAGCCCGGCAAGGAGAGTGAGGGACGCGTCCGTGCGGCGCTCCGGTTGCTTCGTCGTGCTCAGCGAGTAGTTGATTAGGCGGAGATATACAGCAGAGGGGAGGGCCGCCGACAGGTGGTCCTCCCCTCCACGCGTAGAGGCGTCCTACTCGAACGTCGCCTTGAGGGCGGCGACAAGGTCGGGAATAAGGTCAGCCGATTGCAAGACTTCGTCGTTCGTATCATGTGAACGCATACGCAGAGCACACCAGGAGGATCCCTCACGATCAACGCCCACAACGATACGGACATCCTCGCGCCGTGGGTCCGTCGCAAGGAATTCCTCTGCGGCGGCAGGATCATCGGGCAGATCGGCCTCAGCTTCAGGTGGGAGGGTGATGCGTTCGCAACTGATGGCAGCACCAGCCACTGTCTCGGGCCAGGCGATTTGTGCCAGCAAGTGTTCTATTGACTCCGCTGGTGGGAGATTCTCCTGTTCGACAGAGAACAGGGCGTCAGGATTCTGGGCTGCCTCCACGGGAACATCGGAGGGGAGTTCACTAGCGAGATCCGGGTTGTCGATGAGCGCTTGCGCGGAGCGGATCAGCGCAAATACGCGGATCGGCCCATCCCAACCGAACGTAGACACATAACTTTCAATCTCTCGAACTGCTTCTCGAATTGCATCTTGGCTTGAAGTCACACGTCGATTGTCCGTTATGAGAGGACATAGTGACAAGGTGAAACAACGCTGGGTACTGACGCGGCGTACTCTGCCACGCTGAAGTACATCACGTGCGCACGCTTCTCGTCGTCCTACATGCGGTAACTCGTGGTGTGCCGAGGCTGAAAATACTCGGTGAGCGGAGACAGATGTGTTTCACCACGTAGTTGGGATAAGTTTGGATGTGAGCTCGGCCAGGCCAATACCTGGCATTTCTCAGAGAACTACGAGGTAAAAATTGTCATCGTCGCAAGAACCCCGTCCGCCCGCGCTGTCGCAACGCTCGACAGTGTTCATACCTACGCTTGTCGTCCTAGCAGTACTTGTCACCGTCATCGTGCTGTTGTCGACAGTGTGGACCGATGTGCGCTGGTACTCCCAGATCGGAGCGGCCCAAGTGTATTGGAAGCAGTGGGGGTGGGCGGTAGCGCTCGGCCTCATTGGTACCCTCTTCGTCGGAGTTATTGCGACGATTAATTTCTCGGTGACGCGCGCAAGCAAAACCCTTGAGGTGCGTAGCGGAATGGCACCGTACCGGAAGATCGCCGACGAGCATCCCTGGCTTGTGCGTCTCGGTGTCACGTTCCTTGCCGGTATCGTGTTTGGTGCGCCTCTCGCGACTGAGTGGCGCACATACCTCACCTGGTTTAACCGCACCGACTTTGGTACGCAGGACGCCGAATTCGGCAAGGATGTCGGTTTCTACGTATTTTCATTGCCAGTTATGCATTCGCTGCTTTCTCTGGCGATCACCACTCTTGCCGTCAGTGCTGTGGTTGCAATCCTCGGGCATTACCTCTACGGGGGTATCTCGGGGTCGAACAACAAGATTGTGCTGTCGCGCCGTGCACGTCTCCACATCGGGGTTTTGGGTGCCGTCGGCGCGGTTCTTGCGGCGGGATACTTCTGGCTCGGCCGCTACGACATGCTTCTCGCCAACAACGATAAGTTTGCCGGCGCATCATTCACCGATATCAATGCTTCGTTGCCGGGCTTGACGATCCTTGCGATCGTCGCGTTGCTTATCGCCGTGCTCTTCGTCGTGGCGTCGATTAAGTCAATGTGGAAGCTTACAGTGACGGGTATCGCGGCTGCTGTTGTGGCTGGCCTAGTCGTTGGCTGGGCGTATCCTGCGCTCGTTCAGAACTTCCGCGTGACGCCGAATGCCGTTGAGATGGAATCCGAATACATCCAACGCAACATTGATGCTACCCGCACGGCCTACGGTCTTGACGATATTGAGACGACGAATTACACGGCACAAACAGAGGCTGAGGCTGGTCAGCTTCGTGCCGATGCGGATACGACGACCCAGATTCGTCTCCTCGATCCGACGATCGTCTCTCCAACCTTCAACCAGCTTCAGCAGAATCGTCAGTACTATCAGTTCGCGGACTCCCTCTCGGTTGACCGATACAGTATTGACGGCAACGATCGCGACACAGTCCTTGCCGTGCGTGAACTCAACACTGCTGGCCTTGATAACGCCCAGCGCACCTGGGTGAACGACCACACCGTGTACACCCACGGCTACGGTGTGGCTGCCGCATATGGAAATACGACGACGAACCGCGGCGCACCAGTATTCTTCCAGCGCGATATTCCGTCAGTTGGAGAGATGGGGGAGTATGAGCCACGCGTCTACTTCGGGCAGCAATCGCCGGACTATTCGATCGTCGGTGCACCTGAAGGAAGCGACCCGTGGGAGATCGACTACCCGGACGACAGCGCGGCCAACGGCCAGGTGTTCACCACCTATACCGGCGACGGTGGACCGAAGCTTTCTAATGCCTGGGAAAAGCTCATGTACGCGATCAAGTTCCGTTCCACTGACATGTTCTTCTCCGACCGCGTGACATCGAACTCGCAGATTCTCTATGACCGCGACCCACAGAGCCGCGTGTCGAAGGTGGCGCCGTACTTGACGCTCGATTCGCGCGCCTACCCGGCGGTCGTCGACATGGACGGGGATTCTTCGACCCCCAAGCGCCTTGTGTGGATCATCGACGCCTACACCACGTCCAATAACTACCCGTACTCCGCGCGTACCTCACTGTCGAGCGCGACGGAAGATGCGCAGTCGAAGGGTACGGAAGTTTACGGTGGCGGCGACGAAGTGAACTACGTGCGTAACTCCGTGAAGGCTGTCGTGGACGCCTATGACGGTTCGGTCAAGCTCTACACATGGGACTCGCAGGATCCGATCCTCAAGGCGTGGGACAAGATCTTCCCCGGCATGCTCACGGATGTGTCGCAGATGTCCGGCGACCTCATGTCGCACGTGCGCTACCCTGAGGATCTGTTCAAGGTGCAGCGCACACTCCTCACGAAGTACCACGTGACGGATGCGGCAGCGTTCTACTCCGGTGGTGACTTCTGGAATGTCCCGAACGAGCCAACTGAATCGTCGACATCCGCGGGGGCAACGGCTGGCGCGGGCAGCACAGAACAGCAGCCGCCGTACTACCTCACCTTGCAGATGCCTGGTCAGGATTCTGCCCAGTTCTCCTTGACGACGGGATTCGTTCCAGGTGGTACGACGAAGCGTAACGTCATGACTGGTTTCCTTGCGGTTGATTCCAACGCCGGTAATGAGGCTGGGACGGTACGTGAAGGTTATGGCAAGTTGCGATTGCTGGAGCTGCCGCGTGATGCCACGGTGCCAGGCCCTGGCCAGGCGCAGAACAACTTCCTTACGGATTCGTCAGTGTCGCGTAACCTCAACTTGCTGCGTCAAGGTGGAACAACTGTCAAGATGGGTAATCTTCTCACCCTGCCGGTTGGCGGAGGCCTGCTCTATGTGCAGCCCGTTTATGTGAGTGCCTCCTCGGGCACGCAATACCCACTCGTCCAGTATGTCCTCACCGCTTTTGGTGACGGCAACAAGATCGGTTTTGCCCCCACGCTCGATGAGGCGTTGAATCAGACCTTCGGCGGTGATTCTGGTGCGCAGGCCGGTGACGCAAACATTGAGAAGGACGATACTCCGGTCACCGAGGATGTTGTTGACGGCGGTACGGGAACAGCCCCGGCAACGCCAAGCGCCGCGCCGAGCGAGCAGCCGAATGATTCGGCAGCGACACCTGCGGCTCCGGCAGCGCCAGCAGGCAGTGCGCAGGAGCGGCTGAACTCGGCGCTGTCCAATGCACAGAAGGCTCTCAACGATGCAAATTCGGCGATGTCGAACGGTGATTGGGCTGCATACGGTGAGGCGCAGAAGGCGCTGCAGTCGGCGATCGAGCAGGCTGTGGCGGCTCAAACGGAGCTTGACTCGAACGGCTAACCGGTAGCTCCTCGCGTAATGGATACGAGGAAGAAAGCAAGGGCTCGGGTGGGGCGCAACGGCAAAGGTTGCGCCCCACCCGGTGTATGGCAGGCTCTCCGCCTGGCCTTATGTGAGGCGATGCACGGTTCCAAGGGGAGATAAGTGCTCCTGCAGCGTGCTAGACTATATGGGTCGACGCGGGGTGGAGCAGTTCGGTAGCTCGCCGGGCTCATAACCCGGAGGTCGCAGGTTCAAATCCTGTCCCCGCCACTGATTGAAGGGCTCGATCCGAGAGGATCGGGCCCTTTGCTTTACCCGGAACAAAGGGCTCTTATTGCGGCTTATTGGTCATTTCGTGTTGCTAGGAATGGAGCGTGCTGGGTTTGTTCCTACCTGTTTTTGAAAGGATAGGGGCATGCTTAAGAGGTATTTCGCAAGAGTGTAAAGATCGTGCTGAGGCTCGGGGCGTCGGTGGGGTTGATGCGCCACTGGTATGAACAATCACTGATTGATTCTGGTCAACGTCCTGGGGCCACGCGTGAGATAGGCGGGGAGGTGAAACGCCTGAAGCGTGAGAACGCTGAGCTGCGGCGAGCGAACGAGATTTTGCGGACTGCTTCGGCTTTTTCGCAACGGAGCTCGACCGTCCGCCCCGATGATGATCGCTTATCTCGAGGAAGCTCACAGTGCCCGGCAAGCTCGCGAGGACTCATTCCCTATCCCGGCAAAAGAAGGACTGAGAATCCATAAGGAAAGTGGCCTGAAAATGGCGCACACAATGGCGCGCCTACGTGGACGAACAGTCACTCACCGACGAGCGAGGACACGATAAACGGCTGTGTACCACGATGCGTAGTATCCGTCGTATCCCGGTGATAGACTTGCCGCAACAGGTCAGCCCGCCCCAACGAAAGTTGGGAGTGGGCTGATCCTCTTTTGCGGCAAAGGGGGCGATAGTGCGAGCGTTGAAGCCAGGAACGACGGTGCACGAACAAATTGAGTTGATGCGGCAACGAGGCATGGACGTCAATGAGGACGAAGCCAGACAGTGGCTCTCTAACGTTGGATATTACCGTTTATCAGCCTACTCGTATCCAGCACGAATGATCGTTAATGGGCGACGTCTCGACACTTACAGTCCAGGAACACGATTCAGTGACGTCACAGCGTTATACGAGGCAGATCGAAAACTCCGCACCCTCATACACGACGGGATCGAACGGATCGAAGTGGGTCTACGTGTCCACATCTGCCAACAGTTATGCATCCCAGATCCACTGAGATACCAAGATAAAGAGGTGTTCCGCCCCTCATTTCCCCACGACGAATGGCGAAAACGACTCAACCAGCGCATCCACCGTAGCGAAAGCAGTAACACAGCGATCAAACATTACGCGCAATACTACGAGTCACAGTTTCCGCTATGGGTATTATCAGAAGTCCTCGACTTCCGTGACATCTCGATGATGTTTCAAGGTCTGCGTCGATCAGATCAACGAGTGATAGATGAACGTCTTGGCCTCATCGTCGACCTTAATGACCTACCACTTCCGACTCGTCGTAGCTTCCTAAAAGAATCACCGAGCGCACGATGGTATGAGCAACTCACAGTCGTGCGAAACACCGAGGCACATCATGCCCGATGCTGGAATCGTTCCTATACGACAGCACCCACTGAAACACTACGGCGAATCTCAGGACTAGAAGACCTCCCTGCACAAGAGAGCAAGAAAGTTTTCGGCGCCCTAGTTTTCATGACCTATCTTCTCAAGACCTATTCACCAGGCTCAGCCTGGGCTGAGAAAGTTGCTGCCCTTATCAATGACGAGTTTCTCCCCAACCCTCTCGTCACACGTCAAGCCCCTGGACTGCCACGAGATTGGCAGTCGTTTAAATAACTGACATCGCTCGATATATTCAGGTGGCGGTGTAGCGAATGGTAGATGCATGGCGTCTTCACTGAGAACGTTGTGTGTACCATCGACACATTTCTTAAATGGCCCCTCGGGGTTCATGAATTGCCCCATCATAGGATCAGCGATATTGATGAACCAGGTTGCTAGGCCATTCATGCGGCGGCGTGTGCGAGTGATGACGCGCAAACCTATGAGTCGTTACGTGAGCAGATGCGTGAGGTTCGCCGTGAACGGGCAAACATTTCGGCTACTGATAGGGCCGGGCAAATTGCGTTTATCCGTCGATGTGAAGCCTCTCGTCAAGCTCTCCGATCTTCAGGGCCGCGCAGCTAGGAGCGGGAGTGTAGCTGCTCATGGCATCGTCATCTATCCCTGGTGTGAGCGCGACTCCACCGTTTCTTAGCGATACGCCCCGCCAATCGCGGATGAAAAGGCACGCGAACGCCCATTGACCTGCCCTGGCAACACCGGTAGATTGGGCAGTAACAGAGGCCGCCACACGCCCCAACTTGTTGGGAGTGAACCATGGCGGTCCTTATTTTTCTCCCCGAAGGTTCCCAGTGTCGCGCCCTCTTAAACCTCACCTCAGTTTCGTTGAGCAAGTCCAGCACCTTGCCGTGAAGGGCCTCGTCGTCGACGATCCCGAGCGTGCACGCCATGTCCTCTCGCGTGTGAACTACTACCATCTCCGTGGCTATTACACAGACCTCGTCGACGAATTGGGGAATTTCGTACCCGGAGCCACGTTTGGTCAGCTTGTTCGTCGATACACTACAGACTGTGCGTTACGGGAAGCCCTCTTTCCCTACCTCCGCGAGGCTGAACAAGCGACGCGAGTGGCCTGCTCCTATGTGCTCACCCGCAAGTATGGTCCGATTGGCTACCTCGATCCTGCGCATTTCGAGGACCTTCAGCACCATCATTCCTTCCTGGGGAACGTGGAGTCGGCGATTGACTCGTCGCGGGAGCCATTTCTTGAGGTCTACGAACAGGAATATGGCGGGCAGTACCCGCTGTGGGTGGTGGTTGAGCTCCTCAGCTTCGGTACGATCTCGAAGCTCTACAAAAATATGCTGCCAAGTGATCAGAAAGCAGCAGCACGGCTCATTGGTTTCCAATATGACGCTCTGGAAAACCTGTTGAAGACACTCGTCGTTTTGCGTAACCTCGTCGCTCACCACTCGCGTCTCTATGGTCGACGAATGGCGGCGCAGTTTGCTATACCGCACCAAACGCGGGTCTACGTTAGTGAAAACTTACCGGGATTCACGCTCTTTCCTAACAGTGTTTTTGCTGCCGTTCTCGGGTTATCGGCCATTCTTACGCCGCCGCGTCGAAGGAAACTGATAGCCGATATTCGTCGCGCGACCGAAACGAACGACGATTACCGGCTCATTAAGCTGGGTTTTCCGCCGGGCTGGGAAGACCTTATTGAGGCGAGTGCTCGTCGGCCAGACAGACTGCATATTGCCTCGACTGACTAACTATTGGTGCGTTGATCCCCGACTCTTAAAAGAATGAGGCAACGGCGGAAACGAACTGCCATATTCCATCGTTTTTGTGTGCATCAAAGGTCATCTGCAACGGCCGCGTGTTCCTGCTGCCGTAAATCTGTGCGTCCACGATGCTGCGGCCGGTCACCGTCGCCCGATCGCCGCGCACAACGCACGATCACGATACTTCCGTAGAAGCGTCATAGGTCATGCGTCCGTTCATCATGTCAGCGAACCATTGTTCACGTGTCTGTCGCACACCTGTCATGCGATGCAAGGTGTAGGACTCGTCGAAAATATCGGCCATGTCGTCGATATTTCTGTCGATCATGTCTTTATTAAGGCGCCGATATAAAGCAACAAGTGCGGCTTCGTCGTCAGTCATCTCTGGGTAGTCAATAATCTCGGTCATGTGGCCCGGGCAGTATTCGGGGAGGGGGAAGTAAGGTGCTGTTTGCGCTTCCCACTCCCCGAATGTGATGCCTACTTTGTGAGTGTGACGATAGTGTTGCGCACGACGGTTGGCTCCTGATCAAGGGGTACCTCAGTCGCGTCCAATGCGCCTTTCCCGGAGCCTGGCTCGTCTGCGGTCGTGCCGGCGAAAGCGTCCTCAACGCTGTCGAATGGATCGCCTGGAGCCGAGAAGACCTCAACGGTGCGACGGGTAGCGGAAGGTGCCGTGAGAGCGCCGAGCAATGTTTGCGCTACGTGGCGCCGGCTCACTCCGGGCTGCCCTCCGACGAGGTCGCCTTGCCGCAGGTCAATTCGGTTGTCTCCATCTGATTCGTACCCAAACCAGCCAGGACGAACAATTGTGTAGCGTCGCCCTGACGCGCGTAGGAGTCGCTCCGCACGGCGTTTCCACGCCATGAACTCGTAGAGGGCAGGATCTTTCGAGACACCCATCGAGGTCATGAGGCTAATGGGCATCTCAGGTTTATCGTCGCTTGCTTCGAGGAGAGCAGCGAGGATGTTGTAGAACGCTTGGCCGGAATGACCGTCAGATTCGCCGCCGTGGGTGAGTACGACAGCATCGGCTTCGGCGAGGACAGGGCGTAGAGCGTGGGCATCTGCTGGATCTGCCTCGATGACACGAGCTGCGTGTGGGAGGATGCGCGTTGCTCGCGAGGCGTTGCGAGTCTGGGCAAGAACGGTGAGCCCGGACGTGAGGGCTTCGTCGACGACGACGCGCCCGATCTGCCCGGTTGAACCGATAACAAGAACTGTCTGAAGTGTGCTCATGATGTCTCCTTCGTATGGAACTGATAATGATTCTGCGCTGATTTCAGGCACAACAACAGCCACTGACGAGGGAGGGAAAACGAGTACCTCCCTCGATCGACGAATGGTATACGTCAATAGCCCTCGAAAATCGTCTGAAATAATGCTGAGCGGCGAGTATTTTCGTTTATTCAAGTAGAGTCTTCCTGTTCGAGTCATTCGCAACGAAGGGAAGACAAATGGAAGCTGCTGTTGTTGCCGCCTGGACATTCATCGAAGAAGTTCCGGTTCCGGCCGATGTGCAAGATCTTTTGATGCCGGGTGAGCAGGCATATGCCGCGTATAAGACATTCCGCGACTCTGCAATTTTTACGACGAGGCGGCTCATCGTGCGTGATTCCCAGGGGATCCGTGGCAAGAAGATTGAGATTTACTCGTTGCCGTATTCATCGATCACAATGTGGTCCACGGAGAATGCTGGAACTTTTGACATCAATTCGGAGGTCGAGCTCTGGACGAAGGCCGGTCACATTAAGGTGAGCCTCGGCAAGAAAGTTGATGTGCGCAAGATCGACAAACTTATCGCGAATGCCGTTATTGGCCATGCGTAGATAGATCGCTTGGATGTGGGGAGGGCTCCGATTGAGGGGCCCTCTCGTATTTATTGAGTAGGGTGAATGATGCTGGTTTGCCTCATCCATGAACTGAGTACCTCAACCTGAACTTCTATGTCTTCTTCGGTAATACCGGTCTGATATGCGAGGGCTTCCCGCATTTCCTCTGCAGCATCGTCGAGGTGACGTACCTGCGACACTGACCCTGTTTCGTCACAGGCCAGGACCCACCAATTGCCCTCACCGCGTTCAGCTGTCACAAGAAATCTGCGCATGTCGCTCCTCACTGATCCGAATAAATCCTATGGCAGGGATCCTTGCAGTCTTCTTGTGTTCGCGCCTATCGAAGCGCTGACCGTGCTTAGTCGCGCCAAGTGCGAGCTTCCGCCCAATTCCGCCCTCGATATTCTCCCCGAGTAGGTGCGCAGGTATCATGGCTAGCATTCGGGTTCGTTGGTTCGTCGTTAAAAGCTCCGTAGCCATGAGCTGCAGAGTTCGTACGTATCTTCGAGATTCTTCGACGATTGCCTCCTGCGAGCCGAATAGCATCCGCCCGCGCCCTGTATGCGCGTGCATCGACCGTGCGTGCCTTGTATGTGCGCACAGATAAAGGAGCATTTTCCGTGAATATTGATGGAGTGCAGTATTCGGCAGAGCAGCTTGCCGAAACACCCACCGGCCTTGAGTTTTATGCCAAGGCGAAGAATATCGTCGCACTTCGAGTGAACGACGAGCTGAAAGATCTTTCTACGCCTTTCGCTTCGCTTCCCGTGGATGCGACGATTGAGGGCGTTGATATTTCGAGCCAGGACGGTCTGAATATCTTGCGTCATTCGGCAACACATGTGCTTGCCCAGGCTGTGCAGCAGACGTTCCCCGAGGTGAACCTCGGTATTGGCCCGTTCATCACGGATGGCTTCTACTACGACTTCGGCAACATTGATTCGGTAACTCCTGAGCTTCTGCGTGATCTTGAGAAGAAGATGAAGCGCATTGTGAAGGAAGGGCAGACATTCCGCCGCCGCGTGGTTACCGAGGAAGAAGCCGTCGCTGAGCTGGCAGATCAGCCGTACAAGCTTGAGCTTGTCCAGACAAAGGGTTCGGGTGCCGACGAAGCTTCGGTGGAAGTCGGGCACGGCGAGCTGACCATCTATGACAACGTTCGCCGTGATGGTGAGGTTGCCTGGAAGGATCTGTGCCGTGGCCCGCACGTGCCGTCGACGAAGCTCATCGGTAACGGTTTCGCACTCACTAAGGCGTCCGCTGCTTACTGGAAGGGCGATCAGTCCAATGATGGTTTGCAGCGTATCTACGGTACGGCGTGGCCATCGAAGGACGAGCTTGTGGCCTACCAGGATCGGATCCGTGAGGCCGAGAAGCGTGACCATCGTAAGCTCGGTGCCGAACTGGATCTTTACTCCTTCCCGGAGGAGATCGGGCCGGGTCTCGTCGTCTTCCATCCCAAGGGCGGTGTACTGCGCCATGTGATCGAGGATTACGTGACGAAGCGTCACCTTGAGGAAGGCTTCGATTTCGTTCACACGCCGGAGATCTCCAAGGGCGACCTTTTCCACACGTCAGGGCATCTTCCGTACTATGCGGATACGATGTTCCCCCCGATGAATGTGGACGAGGAGACCGACGAGAACGGCAACGTGACGAAGGCAGGCCAGGCCTACTACCTCAAGGCTATGAACTGCCCGATGCACAACCTCATTTTCCGTTCGCGTGGCCGCTCCTACCGTGAGCTGCCGTTGCGCCTGTTCGAGATGGGGCACGATTACCGGTACGAAAAGTCGGGTGTTGTGCACGGTCTGACCCGTATGCGCGGCTTCACTCAGGACGATTCGCATACGTACTGCACCCCTGAGCAGGCGAAGGATGAGATTACCAAGCTGCTCAACTTCTTCTTGGGGATTTTGCGTGACTTCGGTCTGAGCGACTTCTACCTTGAGCTTTCAACTCGTGATGAGGATGGGAAGAAGAAGGATAAGTTCATCGGCTCGGACGAGGATTGGGCTACTGCTACACGTATTCTCGAAGAAGCATGTGCAGCTACCGGCCTTGACCTCGTTCCCGATCCCGGCGGTGCCGCGTTCTACGGCCCGAAGGTGTCGGTGCAGGCGAAGGACGCACTTGGTCGCACGTGGCAGATGTCGACGGTTCAGTACGACTTCAACCAGCCTGAGCGTTTCGGCCTGGAGTACACAGCCCCTGACGGTTCCCGCCAGCGCCCTGTGATGATTCATTCGGCGAAGCTCGGTTCAGTGGAACGTTTCATTGGCGTGCTTGTTGAGCATTACGCGGGTGCTTTCCCTGCGTGGCTCGCTCCGGTTCAAGCTCGCTTGATTCCGGTGGCTGAGGCGTTTGATGGTTATGTCGACGAGGTTGCCGCGAAGCTTCGGGCTAAGGGTATTCGTGTCGAGGTAGATCATTCCGATGATCGTTTTGGCAAGAAGATTCGCAATGCTGCCAAGGAGAAGGTCCCCTTCACTCTTATCGCTGGTGGTGAGGACGTTGAGGCCGGGGCCGTCTCGTTCCGCTTCCGTGATGGTGAGCAGGAGAATGGCGTGCCAGTTGATGAGGCGATCGAGCACATTGTTAAGGTTGTTGCTGATCGTGTGAACGACCCTGCGGGGGAGAAGCTTTCTCGCTAAAGAGAAATGCTGTGAGGGCCAGGTGCTTTGGGTGCCTGGCCCTCAGTGCTGTGCGGGGAGATTCAGGGGGCGACGAAGCCACGGGGCCGTGCCGGGCGAACCTGCGCCGGGTGAACTTGCGCCGGGATTCGTCGTCCTCGTGTTGGCGGTGCGAACGCTGCCAAAAAGGAGCTCAAATTTTGTCGCTTGCGGGGCATAGGATGAATTCCGAGGGAAAGGAAAGATGATGACGTTTGAGGATGTAGGGAATTTCCCAGGAGATCCGGATGGTTTGCAGCGGCTGTGGACTCCGCATCGGGCTGCCTATATTTCGGGAGAGAATAAGCCAGAAGATACGAGTGCTACGCAGTGTCCGTTCTGCCGTGCTCCGGGTCTGAGCGACGAGGAGGGGCTTATCGTCGCTCGCGGAGAGACGTGTTTCGCTTTGCTCAATTTGTACCCCTATAACTCGGGGCATGTGCTGATCTGCACGTATCGCCACGTCTCGATGTACACCGATCTTTCTTATGCTGAACGTACCGAGATGGGGGAGATGACGCAGAAGGCGATGCGCGCATTGACTGCAGCGATGAAGCCACAAGGTTTTAATCTCGGGATGAACCAGGGCGAGGTCGCCGGAGCTGGGATCGCAGCGCATATTCACCAGCACGTTGTGCCGCGCTGGGGTGGCGATGCTAATTTCTTCCCGATTGTTGCTCAAACGAAGGCTGTACCGGCAATTCTCTCGGATACCCGTGCTCAGGTGGCGCAAGCGTGGAAGGAACTCTAAGGCGGAACTAACGAAGCCCGAGATTGGGGTGCGGATGATGAGCACACGATGGCTGTGCCGTCCGGTTGGGACCCTCACCCACGCTGAGTAAAGCCGCAGTTAGACTGGAAGCCGATAATCCGAGGAAAGTGAGAATCATGCTGAGCCGTTCAGGTCGTCCACTCGCACAGGTACTCTTTGGCCCTATTGCGAAAGCATGCGTCAAAGCACATATTTCTGCCGATACGATCACAATTACGGGCACGATTGCGGGAGTCATTGCTTCTCTCACGCTTCTTCCTCTTGATCATCTGACGGCGGGGGCGCTCACGATTGCTGTTCTCGTCATCTTCGATAACCTTGACGGCCAGATTGCACGCTTGACCGGCACATCATCCCCGTGGGGTGCCTTCCTTGATTCCACTCTTGATCGGATCTCCGATGCGGCAATCTTCTGCGGCCTCCTCGTGTGGGCGTATCGCTTTGCCGATCCGAAGTACGGCGTGTGGATTCTCATTGGTGGCCTCGGAGCCCTCGTCTTTGGGTCGGTTGTGCCGTATGCGCGCGCACGTGCCGAAGGCCTCGGCATGAGTGCAAGCGTGGGGCTTGCCGAGCGAGCCGATCGCCTTGTCGTCGTCCTCGTCGGCACTCTCCTCGTTGGCATGGAGCTCGGCGATTGGATCATGGCCGTTGCCATGTGGATTCTTTTCCTCACTGCCTTCGCCACGGTCATCCAGCGAATGGCATACGTCAAGAAGCAGGCGAAAGGCCGCACGTTCGACGAGGGGAAGTAATGGATCAGGTTAAGCTTTTCGCCAGGGCGCAAAAACTCGTCGATTTTCTACCGGAATCCTGCGGGAGAGGTATGTTCAACCTCGTCGGTACGGTTGCCGGTGCCCTGCCCACAAAACGAACGAAACAGCTTCTCAAGAACCAGGCGCGCCTACGCCCTGGTATGGGAAAGGCCGAGGCATTCTGGCTGGCCAACGCAGCAATGCGTTCCTACATGCGCTACTACTACGAGGCGTTCCGGTTGCCGTCACTGACGAAAGAACAGATCCTCGCCAGAGTGAGCGCAACAGGTCTCGAAAGTATCCGGGCAGAGCTTGCCGCTGGTCGGGCCGTCACAGGTGCACTCACACATTCAGGTAACTGGGATTTTGCGGGCGCATGGGCTCACTACGAACTCGCACCGGTACACACCCTGGCCGAAAAACTCGAACCAGAAGAGCTCTACCAGTTCTTCGTTGGATTCCGCGAAGCCCTCGGGATGACGATCTATCCCGCTGCCCGCGGCAGTGGTTCGCTCGCGAAACTTCAAGAAGCAATGGCGAAGGCTCCCGTCTTTACACCTGTCCTCGCCGACCGCGACCTCGCTGCCTCCGGCCTCGAAGTCACGCTGGCAGGGCTACCCGCAATGGTGGCCCCCGGCCCCGCGCTCCTGGCCCAACGCACAGGCGCGACTCTCTTCCCAGTCTTCATCTCATACGAAAAGCTCAGCGGGTCACGGCGAAAGAAGGCCGGCTCACGGTGGGGTATCCACCTCGATATTCTGCCGGGAATCACTCCCACTACGAATCCGTCCTCGCCCCACGCTGAGCGTGTGAAGGATGTCCACCGGATCACCCAAGAGTGGGTGAGTGCAATCGAACCATATCTGCGCGCACATGTCGTCGACTGGCACATGCTTCAGAAGGTATTCGTCGCTGATCTCGATCCGGAGCGCCTAGCCCGCACGCGCGAACGCGCAGCACAGGCTGCCGCGAAAGAACACGAGGCAGATAAGGTAGCCCGGGCGCTCGCCCACCGCGAGGAAGCTGCGGCGACTGACGCGCCGCAGCCGTCAAACGATTCAACCCCCACGCCCGAAACTCGTACGGGATCTGACCACAGTGGAGACCCTCTCACTGGCCCACCCCACGTCCGCGAAGGAGGAATGTAATGCGTATCGGTATTGCATGCCCATACTCGTGGGATGTTCCCGGCGGCGTCCAATTCCACATCCGCGACTTAGCTGAAAAACTCATTTCTCGCGGACACGACGTCCAGGTCATAGCTCCGGCCGAAAACACCGAGGACCTTCCGCCTTTTGTCACGCCAACCGGCTCAGCAGTTGCAATCCCTTACAACGGATCAGTAGCACGGCTGTCGTTCGGTCCGCTGGTCAATCGACAAGTTCGCACGTGGCTACGCGAAGGCAACTTCGACGTGCTTCACGTGCATGAGCCATTTATCCCGTCGCTGTCGATGCTCGCGCTCATCAGCGCTGAATGTCCCGTCGTTTCCACCTTCCACACGGCACTCGATAAATCGCGCGCCTTCGAAATCGCGGCGCCATTCCTCCGCCGAGTGCTTGAAAAGATCCAGTCGCGCATCGCAGTATCCCAAGAGGCACGCCGCACAGCAGTTCAATACCTGGGAGGAGACGCATTCGTCATCCCCAACGGCGTCTACACAGGTGTCTTCGAACACGCCCCACGCGATCCTCGCTTCACAGGAACCCCGGAACGCCCAACGCTCGGGTTCTTGGGCCGCCTCGACGAGCCACGCAAAGGCTTGCCCATCGTCGCACAAGCATTTCCACGTATCCGCGAACGTGTGCCCGGAGTGCACCTGTACGTTGCTGGCCGCGGCGATATCGACCAAGCGAAAGCAATGTTTGGAGAGCATGCTGAAGCAGTGACATTCCTCGGGGGAGTGAGCGACGACGACAAAGCGGCGCTCCTCTCATCGGTGGACGTGTACCTCGCCCCCAACACGGGCGGTGAATCATTCGGAATCATCCTCGTCGAAGCCATGAGTGCAGGTAGCTTCGTCGTCGCCTCCGATATCCCAGCATTCCGCGCAGTGCTCGGATCGGGTTCATTCGGTGCGCACTTTCCCAACGAAGACGCACAGGGCCTAGCCGATACAGTGCAGCGAGTAATGGCTGATCCGGAAGGCCGAGCGGAAACAGTTGCACGAGCTCACGTTGAGGCGCACCGCTACGACTGGTCTACCGTGGCATCACAAGTTTTTGCAGTCTACGAAAACGCAATCCGCGCCTACAGCATGGAGGGCGACGAATGAAACTCCCCATCATCGCCGCTCTTGTCATCGCGATAATTTTCCTCATCGGTGTGGCTTCCACATTGCTTGCTCGCCGGATAGATCGTCTCAATCGCACCGTCGTCAAGTCCCGTTTCGCGCTCGAACATGCCCTGACGGCTAGAGCGAGATACGCACGCGAATTTGCCGACACACAAGTGCTCGACCTCGCGAGTGCCATCCTCCTCATCGACGCAGCCGAAGCCTGCCAACGCTCGTCGATGTTCCCGATCATCGACGACGGACTCGACCAACTCGACCAGTTCTCCCACCATGGAGGCGAGGCCGACCGCCGCTCCTTAGAATCGGATCTCTCCCGCACCTTGCGTCTTACCGTGGACGAACTGTCCGACGACGAGATTCCCGATCGGGCTCGCGATTGCTTTGACAAACTCACACGCGCCCGGCTCGATGTTCGCATGACACGTTCATTCCACAATTCCCATGTTGCACGCATTCAACAGGTCCGCCGGGGCTGGTTCATCAGCATGTTCCGCATTGCTGGTCGAGCCCCGATACCTATGACCGTCGATATCGACGACGAATAACGACGCTGCACCTTCCCGCGAGAAACGACGAGCATTTTGCAACGTTTCTCGCGCACACCTTGCCCGCGTTGTGATAATACTTCCTGGGTTCCCGACCCAACCTTGCAGGAGCGAAAAGGATACGGCCATGAATGAGGACTACACCCACGGTGCACTAGGTGATCACGCCAGAACGATGCACGACTCAGGTTCTTCGCCGTATATGGGTGATCTCCACGGCAATCAAGCTGCATTATCGGGCGGATACGAAGGAGCCGGCGGCCGCGTAGCGCCTGCCCGTATTTCCTATAAAGCTCCCGTATGGCGTGAAGCGAGTATTCAGAATATCGCTACATACTGGGCGTTTATCGTTGTGGCCCTTATCGCAATGGCCGCCTTCATCTACATGCTCCCGTATATCTCCGTGTCGGGCCCGCAGGTAGCTCTCATGGCTGCCTTTCTCGCTTTCTTGCCAGTAATCGCGATCGTCGAGCTGATCCGTTGGATCGACCAATGGGAGCCCGAACCAGGAGCGATGTACTTCCTCGCATTTGCCTGGGGAGCGGGAGTAGCGGCGCTCACGGCGCTGTTCGGAAATAACTTTGTCTCCTCGACACTATCGGCGCTCGCTTACGGTGACGCTTACGAACAAATGGCGATTGAAACCGTAATCGGCGCGCCACTTATCGAAGAGGCGACAAAAGGTGCTGGCCTCCTCATTATCATCGCGCTATTCCGGAAATTCTTTAATGGTCCTATTGACGGCATCGTCTACGGAATGCTCATCGGAGTTGGATTCGCATTCACCGAGAACATCTTGTACTTCAGCATGTATTTCGACGAGATTGCTGCCGTTTTCCAAGCGCGAGCCATCGAGAATCCTTTTGTTCATCCACTCGCCACAGCTATGACGGGAATGTTCCTTGGATTCGCTTTGGAGAAGCGGACGAAAGCCGCGGCGCTCCCTCTCGTCGTCGCCGGATACGCGCTTGCGTCCCTTCTCCACGCACTCCACAACTACTCAGCAGTGCAAGGAATGTCCTCCACCGCCCGGTTCATGTACCAAATCCCTATCTATATCGCGGCGCTCGCGGTGATTCGATACCTGAGGGCACGTGAACGCCGGGACGTGCTCGGCGGGCTGTACGACTACCTCGAAGCCGGGTGGCTCACACGGAACGAGTACGCCATGATCCAGACGATGCACAACCGGCAAACTGCCCAAACATGGGCCGGAAACAACCTTGCGCGTATCGGAGGGAACGCTGATACGGGTAAGCGAGCGATGAAACGATTCCAAGATGAACTTGTCCAGCTCGGGTATTCCCGTTCACACGCCTTACGTGACGGCACCGTCAACAGCGAGAAGAATCGGCGAAGTGAAGCAAACCGGCTTCAACTACTTGTCTATTTACGCGAAGTTTTCACGGGGCAACGCCCAGCGTAATATGCCCTCCGCACGCGCATAGCGCGGGGCGGCATGGGGAAATACGGGCCTGGGTATCGCCGCGACATGCCCGATGGAGTCACATGATGCAGGAACGTCAGCGCATGAACCCACGGCAAGAAAGCGGAATCAAAGCAGGAGTGAGGTATGGACAAAGAAACTAGGGCAGACGTCGAATCCGAATGGACACCCGACGCAGATGGAATACTCTCACGGGAGGCAGCCCGCATTGTCATCTTTCGACCCGACGGGGCCACGTACCTCATCTACGGCCACGATATCGACGACACCGACCACGCCTGGTGGTTTACCGTAGGTGGAGGCTACGGTGGCGACGAAACCCCACGCCAAGGCGCCTGTCGTGAACTGTACGAAGAAACGGGACTCGTCGTGTCGCCCGACCGACTCGTCGGCCCGGTCCTCGACCGCCACGCAACGTTCTATTTCGCCTCAGAGACACGGCGCCAACACGAGTATTTCTTCCTCCTTTTCCTCGACAACGACGAGGCTGCGCGTGTGGGAGAGCATCGTGAACTCACCGACCTTGAGCAAGAAGTTCTCGACGAATACCGGTGGTGGCAGCCCGAGGAGATCCCGGCAGAAGAAGCACAGGGAACAGCTTTCTACCCCGCCGAATTTGCAGGCCGGGCCCGCTCCTGGCGCGACGGGTGGGACGGACAGCTCGAGGAAATCTGGGAAAACTAGATAGATGAGACGTTGGGCCCTCAAGATCGGACCCAACGCCTCATCGACATTCATGTGTGTGGCCGAGCTTTTACCCGGCCTTTATTTGGCGGAGGTATCCTCCGCTTTGCCGGTGGCAACTGCCATTTCATTAACTTCTACGTCAAGATCAAAAGATTTGACGAGCTCTCCACTCGAAATCTTGACGACATGAATCTTTCGCGCGGCAGGCTCCGAAATCCATGCGTAATCACCCGAAGTCT
Organism: Arcanobacterium haemolyticum; assembly: GCA_021532125.1. Lineage (GTDB taxonomy): Bacteria > Actinomycetota > Actinomycetes > Actinomycetales > Actinomycetaceae > Changpingibacter > Changpingibacter haemolyticus_A. Next base: position 34,021 of record JADYUX010000003.1, on the reverse strand, counting down.
TGACGTTTGGGCCAGGCTGCTGCCAATCTTCCTTCTCCTGCCACGGTGCTGTGACATCGAGCGTGTGGAGATGCTTTCCGGTGGACGAGTCGAGAATGTGGAGCTTGCCATCGTAGGTGAGGACAAGTGATTCGCCGTTCTCACCGCGCGCAAAAGAGCGGAACCAGTACGGAGATTCCAGGTCAACCTTCGTGAGTTCATTCGTGCGTGTATCGAGCAGGCCGACGAGGGTTGGACGCTCGATGGGTCCGCCCTTCACCGGCTTCATCGTCTTGTAATCGGCGAGAACAACTGGCGAGGCAGGAGAACTGAACATATTGCCGGAGCGCTGGTATTCCTCGTCGACATTCACCTTGTGGAAACTGCCGTCACGATAGACAACCGGGCCGTTGGTGCAACCAAATGCTACGACGTCGCGTCCATTGATTAACGGAGCAGCAGCCTCGCCGTGCACGCCTGGGCAGTCCGTGAATTCCTGGACGATCTCGCCTCCGGGAGTTACCTCACGCAGCGTATGGCGTTCTTCTGTCGTTCCGTGGGTGACGAGAAGGTTGCCGTTCGCGAGAAGCACGGCGACGCCATGATGCGGGTCGGTGCCTGCGTAGGTGATCGCTTCTTGTGAGGACAACTGCGAGTCATGGAAGGCTCGGCTACCAAATACCTGAGCTTTTGCTGTTCCGTCTGAGAAAAGGACAGTCGCGCCGGAGTGATTGACGACGTGACCGGCCTTCGGAGCCGGAACGTGAGTATCCGTCAGACGAGGGTCGGCTTGGAAGTAGTGGTAGTGGTCCTCGTGCCACTGGGCGAGAAGGCCGCTATCAAGCATGCGGAATTCGTCGCCCTGCGACAGCATGATGTGCCGCCCATCGATAGCGGTATTGAGGCGCGTGAATTGAGACGTGGGGATGGTGGTTATCTCCTTGCCCGACTGAGCGTCGAGCACTTTAATGCCGCCATCGTAGGTGACGACGAGGCGTGGGGAGAGCTGATCGACTTCTTCCGCGCCTTCCATGTCGGCGTGGTCGTGCGAATGCCCGTGGCCGTGACCGTGTTCATGACTGTGAGAATGAGGGCGCGAGGTGGCGCCTGCTGATGTGTCGGTGCTGGATGAGCACGCTGTCAGGGCGCAGAACGCGAGGGTCGTTGAGACGATGGCGGTTAAGAAACGTCGTTGTTGAATCATGGGAGCAACAATAACGAGAATGAGAATCGTTATCAAGTTGAGGTGAGTTTCCGCGAGGCGGTGGTGTCTGAGTGCGTTGCCGTGTCGATAACCCTCGTGGTGTTCTGACCCCGGATAGCGCAGCATGCCGGCCGACGTGACCGAGCGTAAACAGGCTTCGTCGTGCCGTAACGCGAGACTTCAACCACGAAGAACGGGGATTGTTGCTCCGAGCGCGTAGAATGGGTGCGGTAAAAAGCTCAAACCCGAGGAGAAATCTGTGTCAGGACACTCTAAGTGGGCCACCACAAAGCATAAGAAGGCGGCCATTGACGCCAAGCGCGGCAAGCTTTTCGCGCGCCTGATCAAGAACATTGAGGTTTCTGCGCGCACGGGCGGTGGCGATCCTGCTGGTAACCCCACCTTGTTCGATGCCATTCAGAAGGCTAAGCGTAACTCGGTGCCGGCTGACAACATCGACCGCGCCGTCAAGCGTGGTTCCGGCGAAGGAAACGACGCTGTCAACTACGAATCGATCATGTATGAAGGCTACGCCTCGGGCGGTGTTGCCGTGCTCATCGAGTGCCTCACGGATAACCGAAACCGCGCGGCGTCCGAAGTGCGTGTAGCCCTCACGCGTAACGGCGGGCAGCTTGCTGATCCTGGCTCGGTGTCGTACTTGTTCAACCGTCGCGGCGTCGTTGAGGTCCCGAAGGGCGAGCTCACCGAAGATGACGTCCTCATGGCCGTTCTCGATGCGGGTGCTGAGGAAGTTCGCGACGAAGGCGACGTGTTCATTGTTGAATCGGAGCCAAGCGACGTCGTCGCTGTGCGTACGGCACTTCAAGAGGCTGGAATCGAGTACAACTCCGCTGAAGTTGAGTTCGTTCCGTCAATGAAGGTCGAAGTTGACAAGGAGAAGGCTCAGAAAGTCCTCAAGGTTATCGACGCGCTTGACGATTGTGATGACGTGCAAAACGTCTTCTCGAACGTTGATATCCCCGACGAGGTCATGGCTGAGCTCGAGGAAGAAGACTAAGAGTGAGGATTCTCGGGGTTGATCCGGGTTTGACCCGGTGCGGCCTCGGCACAATCGACACTGAAGGCGGCCGGCGCGTTTCTCTCGTGGATTTGAGGGTGGTGCGTTCGGCCGCCGAACTCGCTCCACATAAACGCCTTCTCCTTATCGCCGACGGTCTCGATGAGGTCTTGGATGAGTTTCGCCCAGATGTTGTGGCGGTGGAACGGGTGTTCGCGCAGTCAAATGTGCGATCTGTGATCGGAACTGCCCAGGTCGTTGGCGTTGTCATGCTCGCGGCGGCGCGCCGGAGTTTGGCGCTTGGTATGCACACGCCGTCGGAGGTGAAGGCTGCAGTAACAGGCAGTGGCCGGGCGGAGAAGAAGCAAGTGCAGATCATGGTGCAGCGAATTCTTCGGCTCCCTGAGCTTCCGAGACCTGCCGACGCGGCTGATTCACTCGCGATTGCGATTACGCAGGCGTGGCGTGGGGGAGCGGCCTCTCTCCACGCTGAGCCGGATCGTGCGCAGCATGGAGGTGCTGGCACGCTTCCTCGCGCGGAGGGTCGCGACCTGACTCCCGCCCAGAAAATGTGGGCGAGTGCCGAGCGGATGTCGCGTCGCCACGGTGCGGTGGCGCCCAAGGAGCCGCCGTCTCGGTGACGGATCGGCTACACTGTTCAAACAGATGTTCGAGAAAGGCTCACCATGATTTCTGTTGTCCGCGGCGAGGTACTTTCGCTCGGCGCCCGAAACGTTGTCGTTGATGTTGGTGGGCTTGGATTCCAGATTCAGGCAACCCCGACCACGCTCTCATCGTTACGTGAGGGAAGCGAGGCCGTTCTTCACACGTCGCTTGTCGTCCGTGAAGATTCTTTGACGCTGTTCGGCTTCGCGGATGCAGATGAACGCGATACGTTCGATATTCTTCAAGGAGTATCGGGGATTGGGCCACGTATTGCGCTCGCGGTGCTTTCCGTGCATACACCCGACGCCTTGCGGGCGGCCGTGGCGAATGAGGATACGGCGGCCTTGCAACGTGTGCCAGGGATCGGGAAGAAAGGTGCTCAGCGTCTGATTTTGGAGTTGGCGACGAAGCTCGGGCCGGCGCGCGGTTCGTCGTCGGCAACAAACGCGGCGCCACGTAGTGCAGTTGCGGGCGATGTTGTGGAGGCACTCATCGGCTTGGGGTGGCCAGAGCGCGATGCGGCAGCGGCACTTGACCAGGCGCAGGAAGCGAATCCTGGCGGTGACGTTCCCACGCTTTTGCGTGCGAGTCTGCAGGTTCTTGGGAATCGGAGGTAACGAGTGTCGGAGAATTTTGGCGTTGTCTCTCCAGAGGCCAGCGATTCTGAGCGCGCCGCCGAAGCTGCGCTACGCCCCAAGTATCTCGATGATTTCGTCGGGCAGCCGATTGTTCGAGAGCAACTTTCGTTGGTACTTGAGGCAGCGCTGGCTCGCGGGCGCACCCCCGACCACGTACTGTTGTCCGGCCCGCCTGGGCTGGGTAAAACAACTCTCGCCATGATTATTGCCAACGAAGTTGGCGGTTCACTCCGGCTGACTTCTGGCCCGGCGATTCAGCACACGGGTGATCTCGCGGCCGTGCTTTCCTCCCTCCAAGAAGGCGACGTGCTTTTTATTGACGAGATCCATCGTCTTGCGCGTACTGCCGAGGAGATGCTCTACCTAGCGATGGAGGATTTCCGGGTGGACGTGATGGTGGGGAAGGGCCCGGGAGCTACGTCGATTCCGCTCCCGTTGCCGCCGTTTACTGTCGTGGGAGCGACGACGAGGGCGGGGCTTCTGCCGGCGCCGTTGCGTGATCGTTTTGGTTTCACTGGTCATCTCGACTACTACTCCACGGATGAGCTCACGCAGATCGTTGCTCGTAATGCGATCAAACTCGACGCCGAGTTGAGCCGGGATGCCGCTTCGGAGATTGCTTCCCGGTCGCGAGGAACGCCACGAATCGCCAATCGGCTGCTGCGCCGCGTTCAGGATTGGGCGCAGGTGCGCGGATCGGGTGTCCTCGACTTGGATGCGGCTCGTGCGGCCTTGAGCGTGTTCGAGGTGGATAAGAAAGGTCTGGATCGCCTAGATCGAGCCGTTCTTGAGGCTGTGTGCACGCGTTTTGGCGGAGGGCCTGTGGGATTAACGACCCTTGCCATTTCTGTGGGTGAAGAACCCGAGACGGTCGAGACGGTGGCTGAGCCTTATTTGGTCCGCGAGGGCTTTCTCATCCGTACCCCTCGGGGGCGTGCGGCAACTCAGCTCGCGTGGGATCACTTGGGTTTGGTTCCGCCCGTGCCTGATGCTCCGGTTGATACTGGTGTGCTCTTCGATTAGCGCATCTGGGGTGCTTCATCGCTCAGAAAATGGCTTCGTGTTCCCAATGGTGGCGCCTACCGAGTAGACTAGCGCGGTAATTATCTTGCCTTTCTGAGGAGTCTGCCCGTGCCCCAGCAATACACGATGTTCATTTTCATCGGACTTATGGTTCTCATGTTCTGGTGGATGTCGCGCTCGAGCAAGAAGATGCGCGAGGCTGCTGCCAAGCAGCGTGAGGAAGCTGTCCAGCTCGGAAATAACGTCGTGACCACGTCTGGTTTCTTCGGCACGATTGTCGATATTGACGGTGACGCAGTTACGCTGCAGAGCCCGTCCGGTGACGAGACGGTGTGGCTGAAGAACGCCATTAACGCCGTTTCCGATCTTCCGCTCGCTGAGAACGACGACGAAGATGTTGATGATCATTACGTCGTTGACGACAATGCAGACCTATCAGTTTCTTCCGAGGATTCCTCGGAAGATGGCACCGCTCGTAGCTGAGTGGCCTCCCTCCGAGAGAAATACTTATGCCTTCCCGTAGCACCCAGGCGGGTCACGTTGTGCCCTGGCGCCGCCTCATCTTATTGATTGTCCTCGTTGCCAGCCTTGTCGTTTCGCTGCTCGTTGGCTCACTTGTGACGAAGAATTCCAAGTGGACACCTGAGTTTGCGTTGGATCTCGAAGGCGGCACGCAGCTCATCCTGACTCCGGTCACAACGGACGGTTCTGAGATCACTCAGGAAGACGTCAACCAGGCGATTGAGATTATTCGTCAGCGTGTCGATGCCTCTGGTGTGGCCGAAGCCGAAATCACTTCGCAGGGTGGCCAGAACATCGTCGTCGGACTTCCCGGAACACCGTCGCAGGAGACTCTCGATCTCGTCCGCACGTCGGCTGTCCTTCGTATGCGTCCCGTTCTCCAGCTTTCTGGCGGTTCGGTTCTGACACCTGCTGCTGTGGCGCAGATTGATAACGCCGCAACGGCGTCGACGGCACCGACTGCAGAGGCCGGCGCGGCTGATGAGAGCCCCGCTGCGGAGGAAGCGACACCGCAAGCCTCAGAGTCTGCATCTGCGGAAGCAACGCCGAGCGTCGCGCCGACCTACACTCAGGAGGAGCTTGAGGCGCAGGCAAAGCGAATCGCCGATATCAACGGTGATGGCGAGATTTCAGATCAGCCTGCAACCACACCGACCGATGCATCGGACCCGGCATGGATCACGGAGGCGGTTACCTACCAGGCCCTCACGCTCGATTGCACCACCGGTGTCAGCAAGTCGGTCGGTGCCGACGATCCGGCACTGCCGCTCGCTGCATGTGGTTCGACTCCGGGAGTGAAGTACATTCTTGGTCCAGCCGAAATCGAGGGTACTCAGCTGACGCAAGCCTCGTCGGGCTACGACCAGCAGGGCAACCAGTGGGTTGTCAACATGGAGCTCAACTCGGAGGGCGCCAAGACCTTCTCCGACATCACAAGCCGTATCATCAACCTTCCTCAGCCTCGCAACCAGTTCGCGATCGTCCTCGACGGTACGGTGATTTCGGCTGCTGTCCCGAGCGTCGTCATTTCTGACGGGCGCGCCATGATTTCGGGTAGCTTCACCTCCCAAGAAGTCACAACGCTGGCAAACCAGCTCAACTTCGGTTCGTTGCCCCTGAACTTTGAGGTTCAGTCGGAGGAACAGATTTCTGCAACGCTCGGCTCCGAGTCGCTGGCATCCGGCCTCGTAGCGGGTCTCGTTGGCCTCCTGCTCGTCGTCCTCTATCTCCTGTGGCAGTACCACGGTCTTGGCTTCGTTGCTGCTGGCTCGGTTGTCATTGCAACGGCCTTGTCGTACCTCATGGTGTGCTTGCTGTCGTGGACGATGGGCTACCGACTCTCGATGGCTGGCGTGGTTGGCCTTATTATCTCAGTGGGTATCACGGCTGACTCCTTCATTGTGTTCTTCGAGCGTGTCCGCGACGAAATCCGCGAAGGGCGCTCGCTTGTTGCCGCGGTATCACATGGCTGGCATCGCGCGAAGCGTACGATCATCGTTGCCGACGCTGTCAACCTCCTCTGCTCGGTCGTGCTCTACTTCCTTGCGGTGGGTTCGGTGCGAGGCTTCGCCTTCACCCTTGGTTTGACCACGGTGATCGATCTCGCAATCGTCATGATGTTTACGTACCCGATCATGACGCTTCTCGTCCGGACGAAGTTCTTCGGAGAGGGACACCGCTTCTCAGGTATGGACCCGGAGGCGCTCGGCCGCACATCGGTTTACCGTGGCCGCGGGCGCGTTGCAACAGCCGCCGAGCGTGTGGCGGCTGCTGTCGAATCGGACATCGAAAAGTCCGAAGGCGCGGAACCTACAGAGAACGAAGCCGACATCGAAACGAAGGGCGGCTCCGCAAAGACAACAGAGGATGGCCATCTTTCCCTGGCGGAACGTCGAGCACGAGAGCGGCGTGAAGCGAAGAAGGCTGAAACGTCCTCCGAGGAAGAGGAGGCACACTGATGTCGATGCACAGCTTTGGTAACGATCTCTACACCGGGCGTAAGTCGTTCGACTTCGTCGGCAAGCGCCGCATCTGGTTCTCGATCGCGATTGCTGCGGTCATCTTGTCGGTTGTCCTCATTTTCACGAAGGGGCTCAACCTCGGCATCGAATTCACGGGTGGTTCACAGTTCACGGTATCGAATACCACGACGACGGATCAGGCGCCGGCTTCAACCGTCATGAAGGACTACCTGGGTGACGACTCGGCCAGGGTCACGCAGGTCGGCGATTCGACGATCCGCGTTCAGACGGTCACCCGCAACATCTCGAATGAAGATACCGAGTCGATCCGTCAGGAACTCGCAAAGGCATACAGTGTCGAAGCGACTGACGTGACATCGACCTACATCGGACCATCGTGGGGCCAAGATATCCTCATGAAGGCGATCCGCGGCTTCGTCGTCTTCCTCGTCCTTGTGGCTGTCGGCCTGACGCTGTACTTCCGGGCGTGGCGTAACGCGGCCGGCGGTATTCTCGCCCTCTTCCACGATCTCGTGGTGACGGTGGGAATCTACTGCCTCTTCGGATTCGAGTTCACCCCATCGACGGTCATTGGTCTTTTGACGATTCTCGGCTACTCCCTGTACGACACCATCGTCGTCTTCGACAAGGTTCGCGAGAATACGACGAAGCTGACGAACCAGACGTCCTACACGTTCGCTGAGTCGACAAATCTTGCTGTCAACCAGACGCTTATCCGTTCGATTAACACGTCGCTGACGTCGATTCTTCCGGTGGCGTCGATTCTGTTCATCGGTGTCATGATCCTGGGCGCCGGGACACTCGCGGATCTCGCTCTCGTCATGTTCGTCGGCCTGATCCTCTCCACCTTGTCCTCGATTTACATCGCTTCGCCGCTTGCCGTTACCCTGGCTGAGCTCAACCCGGTCATTAAGGAACACACTGAGCGCGTCATCAAGCTCCGCGAAGAGCGTGCCGCTCAGGGCGAAACCACAGATGACGACGCGTATGTGCCCGCTCATGGCGCGATTCGTGAAGCCGGCCATCATCAAGGAGTCAGTGCCCAGCCCCGCAGGAAGAAGAGGAACAAGAAGTGAGCGGAGTATTTCCCGACGAAACAGTAGCGCTCGTTGAGAGCCACTTGCGTGAGGTTCAGGATTTCCCGGCACCGGGAGTCCTCTTCCGAGACATCACTCCGCTTATCGCGGATGCTGAGGGTTTTGCTGCCCTCATCAAGATCCTTGCTGATCGTTACAAGGGCAAGGTCGATGCGGTAGCAGGCTTGGAATCGCGTGGATTTATCCTCGCCGCTCCTCTCGCGCTCGCGCTGGGCGTGGGTATGCTAACCGTGCGTAAAGCTGGACGTCTTCCTGGCCCGGTCGTTGGCGTGGATTACGACCTCGAATACGGATCGGCTCGCATGGAGCTGCAGCCCTTTACGGTGGAAGACGGCCAGCGTGTGCTCGTCATTGACGATGTGCTCGCCACCGGAGGAACCGCAAATGCCGCGTTCGAATTGATTGAACGCGCGGGCGGTAAGCCAACAGGCTTGTGCGTTCTCATTGAACTGGAGGCGCTCGGCGGGCGCGACAAGCTCGCCGGACGCGAGGTGGACGCAGTTCTCACCTTCTGATTCCGTCCCAGTTACGTAGACAGGTTGGCCGTACGCATGCGTGCGGCCAACCGTGTATATATTGATACAACACATCGAGGGGGTCGACGATGAGTGAATCACAAACGCCACGGGTGCGTTCTCGATTGACATGGCTGACGGGGCGCTCTGCTCCGCAGGTTCCTGCTGCTCTTGAACCCCTCATCCGTGCACTCGGTGCGAAGAATGTTGATAAGGCAAGGATTATTCGCGCCTATCAGGTGGCTGAGCAGCGCCATGCGGGGCAGAAACGCAAGTCCGGCGAGCCATATATTACGCATCCTGTTGCTGTGGCGACGATCCTTGCCGAGCTGGGCATGGACGAGGACACGATTGTGGGTGCTCTCCTTCATGACACCGTCGAAGATACGGGATACTCGCTTGCTGAGCTACGCAAGGAATTTGGTTCGACCGTTGAATTGCTTGTCGATGGCGTGACGAAGCTCGACAAGGTCGAATACGGCGAAGCGGCTCAGGCTGAGACTGTCCGCAAAATGGTCATCGCGATGTCGAAAGATATCCGCGTGCTGCTCATCAAACTTGCCGACCGCCTCCATAACGCCCGCACATGGAAGTATGTCTCTGCCGAGAGTGCCCAGAATAAAGCGCGCGAGACGCTCGAAATCTACGCTCCGCTCGCGCACCGTCTGGGTATGAACTCGATCAAATGGGAGCTTGAAGATCTCTCCTTCAAGGCTCTGTATCCGGCTGTCTACACCGAGATTGAGCGGCTTGTCGCCGAGCGTACTCCCGAGCGTGAGGCATATATTGCCACGATTAAGTCGATGCTTGAGAAGGAACTCAAGAACGCGCACATTAAGTGCGTCATCACCGGGCGCCCGAAGCATTACTACTCGATTTATCAGAAGATGATCCTCCGGGGTAAAGACTTCGAGGATATTTACGACCTCGTCGGCGTCCGGGTGCTCGTCGAAACAATCCCCGAATGCTACGCAGCCCTGGGCGTGGCGAATACGTTGTTTACGCCCATTCAAGGTCGAATTAAGGATTACATCACCACTCCAAAATTTAACTTGTACCAGTCGATCCACACGACTGTTATTGGCCCCGGCGGGCGCACCCTCGAAGTCCAGATCCGCACATATGACATGCACCGACGCGCGGAGTACGGTGTTGCTGCTCACTGGCGATACAAGGAAAATGCCGGCTCGCAACAGCAGGCCAAGACCAGCGCGGAGGACACGCAGCTCAATTGGTTGCGCCAGCTCGTTGATTGGCAGAGAGAAACAGCTGATCCGACGGAGTTCCTGGATTCGTTGCGTTACGAGATCTCGGGCAACCAGGTGTACGTGTTTACCCCGAAAGGTGAGGTACTGGAACTTCCGGCGGGCTCGACCCCGGTTGATTTTGCGTACGCAGTCCACACGGAGGTTGGGCACCGGACAGTGGGCGCTCGTGTCAACGATCGTCTCGTCACCTTGGATCACCGCTTAGAATCTGGCGATAATGTCGAGATCATTACCTCGAAGAGTGCCGACGCTGGACCTTCCCAAGGGTGGTTGGAATTCGTCGCTTCGCCGCGCGCTCGGGCGAAGATTAAGTCGTGGTTTAAACATTCGCGCCGCGACGAAGCCATCGAAGAGGGCAAGGACAAACTGGCGAAGGCAATTCGCCGGAAGAACCAGCCGGTGCAGCGGTTGATGAGCCACGACACGCTGCGTGGAGTGGCTCAGGATCTCAGCCGGGCGGATGTTACCGAGCTCTATGCCGCGATCGGTGAAGGTGCGATTTCTGCCGAGACCGTCGTTCGACACCTCATCCAATCTCAAGGTGGCAACCTCGGCGTTGAAGAGACTCTTGCCGAGGCGGTGACGCCAACGCGAATTCAACATCGCCGGACGGCTGCGGGAGATTCGGCGGTCGTCGTTCAGTCGATGGAATCTTCGGATGTCCTCGTCAAGCTGGCGAAGTGTTGCACCCCGGTTCCGCCGGACAAGATTATTGGCTTTGTGACACGCGGCAATGGCTTGTCTGTTCATCGGGCCGATTGCCCGAATGTCGTATCGCTCCAACGTGAGCCGGATCGTTTCATTCCGGTGGATTGGTCGGAGAGCGCAGATGCGGTGTACCTCGTGCAGGTCCAGGTTGAGGCTCTCGATCGCCAGGGGCTGCTCACGGATATGTCGCGGGTGCTCTCTGAGCATGGAGTGAATCTTCTTCAGGGTACGATGACAACCTCAAAGGAGCGCGTGGCGAAGTCGAGCTTTGTCTTCGAGATGGCTGATCCGCGGCATCTTGAGCAGGTTCTTCGTGAGCTGAGAAAAGTTGAGGGCGTGTACGACGCATACCGGGTCACGGGATCGAAGAAGGGCGATAAGCGTCGGGTGCAGCGCTCAGCTCGTCCGAAGGCGCCGAATGATTCAGTTTCAGGACCAGCAACGGAGAAGTAGGCGCGCTCGCTGGCTATCGACTACCGGGTGACGTTGGGCGCGCCCGGCTATGGGAAACGTAGTCGTCGAGTGCGACGACGATGTCGTACAGTCGTTTCCACCGTTTGCGTGCCTGTTCGCGGCCGAGTGCTTCGATCATTTCGCGGGTTGTCAGGCCGTCGTGGATGAGGCGAAAGGTTCCGTCAAGGGCCTCGCTCGGCTCGCAGGAGCTGAGAAGATCAAGAGCTGTTCGCGCAGGCGAGGTGACGGCACAGCCTCCGATATTCATGAGAGCGTGATCGGGGATGGTTCGTCGAAATACGATGGGTTCTCGACCGTAATTGGCGTGAGCAGCCGTGAGCCTGGGCCTCCCTGGGCGCGGTTGCCACGCGGTGTGAACCCAGAGGGCGCTCCAGGTGACTAGTGCCGATCCTTCGGGGAATAACGGCTTAAGGAGTGCTGCCCTGGCGCCAGGGGTGTGTGTGAGGTCGCGGGTGGCGTAGTGGCCGGGTGCGTATTCGACGACGAGGTCGTCGCATGCGAGGGCGTGGACTTCCGAGTGGGGGAGCGAGAACTCTCCGTTGAGGCCTTGAACGTGGAACCTCGTGGTGGTTGTGGAGGCTGTGCGGGTGGATGTGGAGTGAGCCATGAGAGTGTTGTATCGCATGAGCTTCGCTGCGCGTTTTTCTTTTCCACAGGTAGGGGTGATGGCTGGGAATGTGAACGCGGATGCCCAGGTAGCGAGGCAAGGGGAAGTTATCCACAGGAATGTTGCTTCGTCGGTCGGCCATCCCGGAGAAAAAGCGGGGGGAGGTGGTTTCCCACCTCCCCCCGTCAGCGGATAGCGACCGTTTAGAGATCCTGCTGCACCTGGGCGAGCCAGGCTTCGCGTGCTTCCTTGGCGCTCTGAAGCTCCTTGAGCTTCTTGGTGTCGCCTGCAGCTTCGGCGGCGGCAATCTGCTCGGTGAGATCGGCGATGAGCTGCTCAAGCTGAGCGGCCATGCCGTTGGAGCGCTGTTTCTTCGTCGGGTCGGTTGCACGCCAGCGTTCGGCTTCGGCATCGCGGACGGCGTCCTCGATCTGCTGGAGACGGCCTTCGGTGCGGTCGTAATCGTGGCGTGATACCGGGCCGATAGCGTCCCACTTGTCTGCGATGGTACGCAGTGCAGCACGGGCCGCCTTAACGTCCGTCACCGGGAGGATCTTTTCTGCCTCGGCGATGAGCTCGAGTTTGGCGTCGCGGTTGGCGGCGCGTTCGGCGTTGACGCTTTCGTCGTGTGCCGAGCGAGCGTTGAAGAACTTGTCGCGGGCCTCGCGGAAGCGCGCCCAGAGCTTGTCGTCTTCGCGGCGGGCGACGTGGCCGAGTGCGCGCCACTCATCCATGAGACCAGCGAAGAGGCTACTCGTGCGGCCCCACTCAGTGGAATCGGAGAGATCTTCAGCTCGCTTGATGAGCGCATTCTTGGCGGCAACGATTTCGGCGCGCTGCGCTTCGAGTTCCGTAAAGTGCTGGCGGCGCATGCGATCGAACTGGGTGCGTGCCTTGGAGAAGCGCTGCCAGAGCCCTTCTTCGGTGGGACGGTCGATGCGGGCGCCGTGACGCTGGGCGGACTTCCAGCTCTCGAAAAGCTTGGAGAATTCTTCCTGAGTGTTACGCCAGTGAATCTTTGACGGATCGGACTGGGCGATTTCTTCGGCGCGTTCGACGAGCTTGGTGCGTTCGGCGATCGCATTGGCGCGAGCTTCTTCGCGAGCTGCAGCAACCTCTTCGCGTCGAACTGCGACGCGCTCCTTGATGGCGGACACACGCTGACGGAGCGAGGCGACATCGCCGACTACGGCGGGTTCGACGAGCTGCTCGTCAAGAACTTTGAGCCCCGCTGTCGCTTCCTCGGGGCTGATGTTTTCCACGCGCGATTCGAGGAGTGCGACGTGAGCTTGGAGGTCGAGGTAGCGACGAACGTAAAGGGAGAGAGCATCCTCGGGAGAGCCGCCGGCGGCGTACTGGCCGACGATGCGTTCGCCTTCGTCGGACCTCAACCAGACGTTGCCGTCGCCATCGACACGGCCCCATGCTGCTGCGCGTGCTGCTGCCGCTTCGTCAACGGGTGTTGTCACCTGTGTGACTGGTGCGGTGCCTGGACGCGGACGGGGGATTGGTCGCGGTACGGGTTTGGGTGTTGGCCTGGGAGTGGTTTCACTCATGAGGTGCTCCTTGATGGAGACGGCATCAGTATGCCGTGCGCGTTCAACATTGGTGCTGTGTATCCCGGGAAGTATGGACGACCAGGAATACATAGACCATCTGAGTATGCCATTTTTTTGCCTGAAAGTAGATGTTTTCCCGGATTCGTCATCCATGCGGGGCCTGCGGTCTGGGGTTGACCTATCTGGCGTCTCTACGTCCGTACGCATATGGTTGAGGCATGATCTTCCTGCGCTATTCTCAGACGCTCATCGAGGCGAATTGCTATATCATCGCTGATTCTGACGTTCGCTCGGCGCTCGTCGTTGATCCGGGTGCTGGAAGTGCACGCTGGGTCGCGCAGGCGCTGGAATCGCGCGGGCTCGAACTGGGAGCCGTCCTGTGCACGCACGGCCACGCAGACCATGTCTGGGATGCAGCCCTCGTCGCCGGCGATAAACCCGTGTACGTTCCGGGACCAGATATGTACCGAATGGAGAACCCGATTCAACGTACGGCGGTTGTTCCTGGCGAGGCATTTGAGGCTGTTTCGGGGCACCCGTGGCAGCGTCCGGCGAATGTACAGGAGATCCCTGCGGACGTCTTTGTTGACGGTGGCTTCCCGCTAGTTGAGGGCGTCTGGCTCCGTGGGGTGCCAGCTCCCGGTCATACGGAGGGCTCGACGGTGTTTTTGTTGGCGGGAGTTATTGACGAGGACCCCGAGGCAGTCCGGCTCCCCGAAGGTTCGTCGACGAGTGCTCTCATGCTCAGCGGTGATGTGATTTTCCGTGACGGCGTTGGCCGCACGGATCTTCCGGGTGGGAACGACGAGGTCGCGGCAGAATCTTTGCGTACCCTCTCCCGTGTTATTGCTCCTGCCACGGTATTCTTCCCTGGGCATGGCCCCGCTTCAACGATGGGCCGCGAGGTGAAGCATTCGGTGATTCTGCGCGAGTACCTCGATCGTCGCCCGTAGTAGTGGGGTGCGTTCTCTCGCACGAGTGTGCGGCTTAGTTCGCAGCTCTTTCGTGCGCGGCGTGTAACAACGACGTATGTCAGCGTGGTCAAGCACCGGTAGAATATTCACCATGAAGATTGCTCCGCTGTCAGGTTTCCCCGAATGGTTGCCCGAGGGGCGCATTGTCGAACAGCAAATTCTCGACAAGTTGCGCGATACTTTCGAGCTTCACGGTTTCTCCGGTATTGAAACGCGCGCGGTCGAGCCTCTCGACCAGCTTCTGCGTAAGGGAGAAACGTCGAAGGAGGTTTACCTTCTCCATCGTCTTCAGGGCGGGCAAGCGCAAGATGCCGAGCTTGGCCTCCATTTCGACCTCACGGTGCCCCTCGCGCGTTATGTCCTCGAGAACGCCGGAAAGTTGGATTTCCCGTTCAAGCGTTACCAGATCCAAAAGGTGTGGCGCGGTGAGCGGCCACAGGATGGCCGTTTCCGGGAGTTTGTTCAGGCCGATGTGGACGTCGTCGGCTCGGAAAGTTTGGCGTTCCACCACGAGATTGAGCTGCCTCTCGTCATGGTGGATGCTCTCTCGCAGTTGCCTGTTCCGAAGGTTGTCGTGCGTGCCTCGAACCGTAAGGTTGCGCAGGGGTTCTACGAAGCGATCGGTCTTGAGGATGTCGTTGAGACTCTCCGTATTGTCGATAAGCTCGATAAGGTCGGCCCGAAGGTTGTCGCGCAGATGCTCGCTGAATCGGTGGGGGCTTCCGAGGAACAGGCGCGTCTCGCTTTGGCGCTCGCGGAGATTACGGGTTCGGATGCGTCGGTCGCAGATGCCGTGCGTGCGCTCGGATACACGAGCGATCTTCTCGACGAGGGGTTGAATGAGCTTGTTGATCTCATCGAGGGCGCGAATGAGCTTCTTCCTGGATCGGTCGTCGCGGATCTCAAGATTGCTCGCGGTCTGGATTACTACACGGGCTCAGTTTTCGAGTCGACGATGATTGGCCACGAGGATTTGGGTTCGGTCTGCTCGGGTGGCCGCTACGATTCCCTCGTATCGGATGGAAAACGCACGTATCCGGGTGTCGGTCTCTCGATCGGTGTGTCGCGAATTATCTCGCGTGTTCTTGGGCGGGGACTTGTTGTGCCGTCGCGTCGCGTCCCAACGTGTGTGCTTGTCGCAGTGAACGACGAATCTGAGCGTCGCCATGCTGAGCTGACGGCGGTGGCGTTGCGCAAGCGCGGCATTAGTGCGGATGTATCGCCTACGTCGACGAAGTTCGGCAAGCAGATTAAGTTCGCGGATAAGCGCGGTATTCCGTTCGTCTGGTTCCTCACGGAGGAGGGCGAGCAGGTGAAGGACATCCGTTCGGGTGAACAGGTGAGTGCTGATCCTGATTCCTGGATGCCACCGGCTGAGGATCTTCGACCCCGTCTGAGCGAAGCTTAAGATGCTCCCGCTTCCGGCTAGCGACGTCCCTGCTGCTCTCACGAATCTTCGCCGTGAGGTGGCAGAGGCGTCGTTTGTCTTACCTGCATCGATGGCGGATACAGGCCAGCGTGTGCGGAAAGATATTCTCCAGCAGCTCGACGATTACATCATCCCGCGTTACGCGAGCTTGGATGCACCGCTCGTCGCCGTCGTTGGTGGTTCAACGGGTTCGGGTAAATCGACGTTGGTCAATTCTCTCGTTGGCCGCGTGGTGAGCAAGGCGTCGGCTGTTCGCCCAACTACTCGTCGTCCGGTTCTTGTCCATGCCCGGGGTGAACGTTCCTACTTTGAGGGCGATCGTATCCTTCCATCCCTTCGTCGTGTGGTTGGTGATGACGTGCCGGATACTTCTGTCACGCCGGGTGCGCCGATCACGGAGATCGCTCTCGTCGAAGCGGAAACGTTACCTTGCGGCCTAGCGGTTATTGATTCGCCGGATATTGATTCGGTTGCGGTGGAGAACCGGGAGCTGGCAACGCAGCTTCTGGCAGGTGCCGATTTGTGGATTTTTGTGACTACTGCGGCCCGCTATGCAGATGCGATTCCTTGGGAGATTCTTGGCGAAGCTGTCGCCCGCAATATTGTCGTTGCTGTGATTCTCAATCGAGTTCCCGATGGTGTTGAGCAGGAGATCAGGCCGGATCTTGTTCGTCGGCTGCGTGAGCGTGGTCTTGGTTCGGCGCCGTTGTTTGTCATCGGTGAGCACCTTGACGATGGGCGTATCCCTCAGTCGGTGCTCGAACCTTTGCGGGGGTGGATTTCCGGTTTGACGAGCGATGCGGCTGCTCGTACGAGCGTGGCGCGCCAGAGTGTGGCAGGGGCTGTCGATGCTCTCCTGGCGAAAGAGAAGGTTCTTCACCTTGCGTTGTCGGAGCAGGAAAGCGGCGTGCGGGTCCTCAATGAAGCTGTGGATGAGGCGAGGGCGCAGGCTGTTGAGACGATCGTGGCGTCACTTGATAATGGTGCTCTCTTGCGTGGAGAAGTCATGGATCGCTGGCAGGAGATTGCCGGTACGGGCGAATGGATGAAGAAACTCGAATCAGGCGTCGCGTCGTTGCGTGATCGCGTTGCCCGGTGGTTTGGTGGGCGTGCCTCTGTATCTCCCGAGGGCGCTACGGACGCGATCGAGGATAGTCTTCATTCGTTGTTTGTCGCTGAAGGTGAGCATGCTGAGCGTGTGCTCGCGCGTGCCTGGGATGCCCAGGGCCTTCCACTCCCGGTGGAGCAGGGTTCTCGCGATGCAGTGATGTCGGAGGAGGCTTCGCTGGCTGTCCGAGACTGGCAACGGTCGATCTTCCGGATGGTTGAGGATGAGGGGCGTTCGAAACGCTCGTTGGCGAGAGTTCTTTCCTTTGGCGTCAATGCTCTTGGCGTTGCTCTTATGGTGGTGATTTTTGCTTCGACTGCTGGTCTGACTGGCGGCGAGGTTGCTGTGGCAGGCGGAACTGCCGTTGTGGCTCAGCGTGTGCTGGAGGCCGTGTTCGGTGATGAGGCGGTGCGCTCGATGGCTAAGCGCGCTCGCCTTGATCTGCGGGAGCGCGCTCGATCTTTTGTGGATGGTCAGATGGAGCCTTTTGTGCGGGCCGCTGATGAGTTGCGTGCCGTGGAAGGAATGACGACGAAGGTGGCGGCTGCTTTCGCCGGTGTGGCTTCTGCTCGTGCTCGGGAGGTCGCATGAGAGCGCTTAAACGGACCGGCGGTGGCCTCGATGAGGCGGTTGCGCGTCTCTCGGCAGTGGTGTCGCGCGGAGAGGAGTACCTCACGGAGGAAGAGCTAGCTC
Source organism: Arcanobacterium haemolyticum (assembly GCA_021532125.1). Lineage (GTDB taxonomy): Bacteria > Actinomycetota > Actinomycetes > Actinomycetales > Actinomycetaceae > Changpingibacter > Changpingibacter haemolyticus_A. Next base: position 16,557 of record JADYUX010000003.1, on the reverse strand, counting down.
CGGCTCGTGAGCTTCTGGTGAAGGTGAGTGAGCGTCGTTCGTTGAGTATGGATCTCACGGTGATTGCGGTAGCTGGCACGACGGGTTCAGGTAAGTCGTCGCTCGTCAATGCAATTGTTGGTCGCGATGTCGTCGCTGTGAGCGCGAAGCGTCCGACGACGAGTGTCCCGCACGCCGTTTCCGCTCAGCCGGCGTCGGAGGTTCTCGATTGGCTCGGGGTTCACGAGAATTCGATTGTGAAGGATGTGCCTGGCGGGGATTCTGCTGTTCTCGTCGATCTCCCGGATATTGATTCCACGGAAGAATCGAATGCGGCTCGGGCCAACGAGCTTATCGCTCGTGCGGATGCTGTTGTGTGGGTGCTTGATCCGCAAAAATATGCCGATGCGGTTGTGCATCGCGACTATTTGCCGGGCTTTTCCCGCCATGCGGGTGTTCTTCTCGTTGTTCTTAATCAGATTGACCGTGTGAACGATGACGAGCGTCGGGCGATTGTGTCTGACCTTGGAGCGATCCTTGAGCGTGAGGGTGTGCATGCTCGGATTTTTGCGACGTCAGCGCGCACGGGTGAGGGTATTTCCGATCTTCGTCGTTCTTTGTCGGGTCTCGTGGGAGAAAAAGAAGCGGCTCGTGCCCGCCTGGGGGCTGATATTGGCGCTGTGTCTGCGGCGTTGAGGGAGCGCATGGTTCGGGAGGGTGGTCTGCCGGCGCCTTTACCGGAGCTTCCAGATTTTGCGCCGGTTGCGGCGGCGGTGGCGAAGGCTGCCGGGGTCGGGACGGTGGTTGCTTCGGCTCAGGAATCGTGGTTGCGGCGTGGTCGGGCTGCAACGTCGTGGCCGCTTGTGGCGTGGGTACATCGTGTGCGGGTTGATCCACTTGCACGTTTGCATCTGCGATCTGCGGCAGGCAACGAGGGTGTTGCTCCGGTTGTTTCTCTTGCGCCCTCTCCGGCCCATGCCCGGGCCGCGTATTCCGCGTGTGCGAGATACGCTGAGGATGCGTGCGTGGGGCTTCCGAGATCGTGGCGTACGGCAACGGTGGAGGATGCGAGCGGCCAGGCGGGTCGCTTGATCGGAGATTCGGACGATATTTTTACCCGCCTTGACCTTGGTCAGGATCGGCGGCCTGGCTGGTGGAGGCTCGTGCAGGTCCTCCAACTCCTTGGATGGGCCGTGATGCTTGGTGGTCTGGTGTGGCTTGATGGAATGCTTGTTGCGTCGTGGCTGGCGCTTCGTTTACCAGATCCGCCGTATTACGGAGTTTTCCCGTTGCCGACGCTTCTCCTTGCAGGGGGTTTGGCGTGGGGTTGGCTTCTTGCTCTACTGTCGGGAATGGCGGTACGACGAGGGGCGGCGCGGTTGGGCGTGCGTATTCATCGTGTATTCAGCCAGGATCTTGAGCGGCGTGCGCGAGAGTCGTTCGTGGCGGTGATTGAGCACTCGCGGCAGTCTTACGAGATGAACGACGAAGATTTGCGCCGGTTGGTGGCGTAGCCTGGCGTACTGAGGTTGTCGATCTGGCTCTGCTTGTGTCTGTGCCGGTGTGCATGTGTCGTAGTGCACCATGGACGAGCGGGTGGAAATCATACGTTGCCGCGTATAGTTATGCACATGACGATGAAAGTAGCTATCGCGGGCGCCACCGGATACGCAGGTGGCGAAGTACTGCGCCTCCTCGCCGCCCATCCGGGTGTTGACGTCCAGACGGTGTGCGCTGGTTCGTCGTTCGGCAAACTTGGAAAATACCATCCGCACATCCGCCGATACGCAGATTTGGACGTCGTTGCGACAGACCCCCAACTTCTCGCCGAAGCCGATATTGTCTTCGTCGGCCTCCCACACGGGGCTTCTGCCGAGGTCACTGCAGCAATACTCGACATCAATCCGCTGTGCCGGATCGTGGATCTCGGCGCCGATCACCGCCTCGAATCTCCGGAGGATTGGCGGACCTTCTATGGCACGGAACCGGCGGCCCCGTGGTGCTACGGCATGCCGGAACTGATCCGTTCAGATGGCCCGAGCCAGCGAGAACGCTTAACCCGCGCCCAGCTCATCGCCGCTCCGGGATGTAACGCCTCCGCAGTTACTTTCGCCTCTCAACCAGCGGTGGCCGGAGAGTTGACCGCTCTTACCGGCGGTGTTCCCCTCTCCGATGGCCACGGCATCGTCGCAACTCTCGCAGTTGGATATTCTGGGGCGGGCAAAGCCATGAAGCCGCACCTCATGGCAGCAGAGGCCTTTGGTTCCGCGGCGCCCTACGCTGTCGGCGGCGTTCATCGCCATATCCCCGAAATCGCGCAGAACTTGCGTGCGGCGGGAGGACAGACCACGAGCCTCTCCTTCACACCGGTACTCGTACCGATGTCGCGGGGAATCCTCGCCACCGTCTCAATTCCCGTTCATCCGGGAGTCACTGCCGCAGACGTCGTGAGCGCTTATCGTGAGGCCTACGCCGACGAACCTTTCGTCACCTTCGTCGAAGATTTCCCAACAACCGGTCAAGTTATGGGAGCTAACACGGCGCTCGTCGGAGCCGCGCTCGACCGTGACGGTCGCCGAATCACGGCGATCTGCGCAATCGACAATCTCGTCAAGGGCACGGCAGGAGCCGCTATCCAGTCGCTCAACCTTGCACTTGGCCTGCCAGAAACTACAGGCCTAACAGTGAATGGAGTAGCACCGTGAGTGTCACAACGCCCCAAGGTTTTCACGCCGCAGGAGTAGCATGCGGCCTCAAAAATGACAATAAGCTTGATTTCGCCCTCGTCGTCAATGAAGGACCATCGTATACTGCTGCCGCTGTCACAACGTCGAATCGCGTATTCGCCGCGCCAGTGAAGTGGACACGTCAGGCAGTGAGTGACGGCACTCTCCGGGCAGTTGCACTCAACTCGGGCGGTGCAAACGCGTGCACGGGAGAACTCGGGTACGCCGATACAGTCGCGACCGCCCACCTCGTCGCGCGGGGCATCGAAACAACGCCAGGCGAAATCGCCGTCTGCTCAACGGGTCTCATCGGTGAACGGCTCGACATGCGCGCGGTCCGTTCAGGAGTCGCTCACGCCTTGGAAAAGCTGTCTGCCGATGGCGGCGCAGATGCAGCGCGAGCGATTATGACGACAGATACCAAGCCGAAAACTGCCGCGTACGAAAGCGAATCCTGGTCAGTCGGCGGGATGGCCAAGGGTGCAGGCATGCTTGCTCCTCAGCTTGCCACAATGCTCGTCGTTCTCACGACGGATGCGCAGCTCGATGCGCAATCCGCTCAGGCCGCTCTGCGTCAAGCGGTGGAATTCTCGTTCAACCGCATCGACTCGGACGGGTGCATGTCCACCAACGACACGGTGATTCTCATGAGTTCTGGCGCCTCGTCGGTCGCCCCAGAGCTCGGGGAGTTCACGCGCGCTCTCACGCAGGTGTGCCAGGATCTTGCCGCCCAACTCATTGCTGATGCCGAGGGCGCTTCCCACGACATCACGGTTGAGGTGACGGGCGCATCGACGCAAGCTGCCGGAGTCGCGGTGGCGCGATCCGTTGCGCGCTCGAATCTGTTGAAAGCTGCGGTGTATGGAAACGACCCGAATTGGGGTCGCGTACTCTCCTCAATCGGCACGGTCCCCGAATGGGTTGCGCCGTACAATCCGGACGAGGTCGATGTGTCGATCAATGGTGTCATGGTGTGCAAGGGCGGTGCGGCTCACGAATCACGCGACCTCGTCGACATGACCGGCCGAGAGGTACATATCCATATCGATCTCAAGGCTGGTAACGAGAACGTCACGCTTCTCACGAACGACCTCACTCATGATTACGTCACAGAGAATTCAGCATATTCGTCATGACCCCGTCGCGCCTTCATTCAGCCCAAGCTAAAGCGAACGTCCTCGTTGCGGCCTTGCCGTGGATTCGGGAATTCGCTGGTCAAACCGTCGTCGTCAAGTACGGTGGCAACGCGATGATTTCCGACGAGCTTCGCGTCGCTTTCGCCCAAGACATCGTCTTCTTGCATCACGTTGGTATCCGCCCGGTTGTTGTGCATGGCGGCGGACCACAGATCAACGACATGCTGAGCAAGGTTGGCATTGAATCTGAGTTCCGTGGGGGTTTCCGTGTGACAACTGACGAGACGATGGATGTCGTCCGCATGGTTCTCACGGGTAAAGTTCAGCGGGAGCTCGTCTCGCTGCTCAACATCGACGCTCCGTATGCTGTGGGGTTGTCGGGGGAGGACGCCGGTTTGCTGCGTGCGAAGCGGCGGATGGCGAAGATTGATGGTGAGCCTGTTGATGTCGGACATGTGGGCGACGTTGTTGAGGTGAATCCGCAGGCTATCACCGACTTGCTCGATAACGGGAGAATCCCGGTGATCTCGACCGTTGCCGTCGATGTCGATGAGCCCGGCGACGTTCTCAACGTCAATGCGGATACGGCAGCTTCGGCCATCGCTGTAGCGCTCGGCGCCCGCAAACTCATCATGCTCACCGATGTGGAAGGTTTGTACCTCAACTGGCCCGATTCGTCGTCGCTCATTTCAGAAATAACGACGACGAAGCTGCGCGAGCTTCTACCTCAACTCACGTCGGGAATGGTTCCGAAGATGGAGGCGGCGCTACGAGCCGTTGACGGAGGAGTGGAACACGCCCACGTTATCGACGGGCGCCTCGCCCACTCCATGCTTCTCGAAGTTTTCACCGACGAAGGCATTGGGACGCTCGTGACCGAAAGCGAGGGAAAATGAACGACGAAACGACCTCCAGCGCGGCTTACAAGGAGCGTTACTCCCGCGCACTCATGAATACCTTTGGCGAGCCAAAGCTCGTCCTTGACCACGGCGAAGGTGTGTACGCCTGGGATCGAGAGGGCAAGCAATACCTCGATCTCCTCGGTGGAATTGCCGTGAACGCACTGGGATACGCCCACCCGAGCTACGTTGCGGCTATCACGCGCCAGGCAGGGAAACTCGCGCATACGTCGAATTTCTTTGCCACAGTTCCCCAAATTGAACTGGCCGAGAAAATCGTCGAGATTTTCGCAACCGAGGGATATGAGGAGAACGTCAAGGTCTACTTCGCCAATTCGGGAGCCGAAGCAAATGAAGCGGCTCTCAAGCTCGCACGGCTCCACAAACCTGGAGGCAAGGTCCTCGCGCTCACCCACTCTTTTCACGGACGAACTCTCGGCGCGCTTTCCCTCACAGAAAAACCGGCAATTCGTGAACCTTTCGAGCCCCTTCCTGGGCCCGTAGCGTTTGTCGAGCCGACGAAGGAGGCGCTTACCGCGGCTTTCGGCCCAGACGTTGCAGCGATCTTCGTCGAACCCATCCAAGGTGAGGCCGGAGTGGTGCCAATCCCAGACGATATCCTTCGAATGGCTCGGAAGCTCGCTGATACGTACGATGCCCTCCTCGTCGTCGACGAGGTCCAAACAGGAATGGGGCGCACCGGGCGGTGGCTCGAATCAGCCAAAGCGGTACGCGCTGATGTTGTCACCCTTGCCAAAGGGCTCGGAGGCGGTATGCCAATCGGCGCGTGCGTGGCTGCAGGACAGACAGCGGAACTCTTTACACCTGGGAGCCACGGCTCCACCTACGCTGGCAACGCCATCGCATGCGCTGCGGCGCTCGCCACCCTCACTGAGGTGAGCGCGCTGCTAGATCACGTGCGCAGTACGGGGGAGTGGCTCACACATGAACTCGAAGCCCACGGATTTACTGTGCGTGGCGCAGGGCTTCTCCGGGGGATCGTCGTTGAAGATTCAGCTACGATTGCCCAGAAGCTTCTTGACCGCGGGATTATCGTCAATGCGCCCAATCCAACAACCATCAGAATCGCACCACCACTCATCATCGACAAAACCCACCTCACACCATTCATTGAGGCTCTAGTAGAGGAGACAGGTTGCTAGAAGAATTCATCCCCGACACCCGAAGCGCGCGCCAGGGACGGATTATTGAGATCCTCTCCTCGGAGGAGATCGCCTCGCAAACAAAACTGCGCGATCGCCTCGCGGAGGAAGGTATCCTCGTCACCCAAGCGACGCTCTCACGAGATCTCGACGAACTCGGCGCCATCAAAGTGAAGAACGCCGGAGGAAACCAGGCCTACCAAGTGCAGGACGTTCCGAATCCCGAAAGCCCGCTTCAAGGCGCACGTTCCTTCCTCGAGCGATGGGCAAGTGAGGTACTCACGAGCGTGGTGCAGGCAGGAAACCAACTCATCCTGCGCACCCCACCGGGGGCTGCACAGCTCCTTGCCTCTAGCGTCGACAAAGCGAAACTCGACGGAGTCATCGGAACTCTCGGCGGTGACGACACCGTGCTCGTCATCACGAAAGACGAAGCCTCGGCTACGGCGCTGCGCACAGAGCTGGCCCGGCTCACCTAATCTTGCGTGAGGATACCTGCCATGTGCGCGTGACCTCGGTCATTGTCGAGCCAAAGGTGACCATCGGGAACGCGGCACCTGCATCGCGCCATTCATCGCACAACGAACTTTGACACAACAAGGAGAAAACATGTCACAGCATAAGGACCGCGTGGTACTGGCCTACTCTGGTGGCCTCGATACCTCCGTAGCAATCGGATGGATCGCCGAGCAAACGGGAATGGAAGTCGTTACCGTCGCCGTCGATCTTGGCCAGGGCGGGGAGGATCTTGAAACGATCCGCCAACGAGCTCTCGATTGTGGCGCGGTCGAAGCATACGTTGCCGACGCGCGCGAAGAGTTCGCGGCGGAATACTGCATGCCGGAGCTTCAGGCCGGTGGGCTTTACATGGATGCCTACCCGCTCATCTCGGCGATTTCTCGCCCATGCATTGTCAAGCACCTCGTCACAGCGGCCCGCCAGTTCGGCGCAACCGTCGTGGCACACGGATGCACCGGCAAGGGCAACGATCAGGTGCGTTTCGAAAACGGCATCACCTCCCTCGCACCGGACCTCACCTGCCTGTCACCTGTGCGTGATCTCGCTATGACGCGTGAGTTCTCCATCAACTACGCGAATGAGCACAACCTGCCTATCGAGACGACGCACCATAACCCGTTCTCCATCGACCAGAACGTGTGGGGTCGCGCCATTGAAACGGGCTTCCTTGAGGACCTGTGGAATGCGCCGACGAAGGACGTCTACAACTACACGGACGACCCCACCTACCCGCCGCTTCCCGACGAAGTCATTATCACGTTCGAGAAGGGTATCCCGGTTGCCATTGATGGACGCCCGGTGACGCCTCTTGAGGCAATTCAGGAGATGAACCGCCGCGCCGGTGCCCAAGGCATCGGGCGTATTGATATCGTCGAAGATCGCCTCGTCGGCATCAAATCGCGCGAAATCTACGAAGCACCGGGCGCTATGGCACTCCTCGCTGCCCACAAAGAGCTAGAGAACGTGACGCTCGACCGCGACCAAGCTCGCTTCAAGCGCACCGTTGTCGACAAGTGGACCGATCTCGTCTACGAAGGCCAGTGGTTCTCGCCACTCAAGCGTTCTCTCGATGCTTTCATCGTTGACACACAGGAATACGTGTCGGGTGACATTCGCATGACGCTTCATGGGGGCACCGCCGTTGTGACGGGACGCAAGTCCGAAACGTCGCTTTATGACTTCAACCTCGCCACCTACGACGAGGGCGATTCCTACGATCAGTCCAACGCCAAGGGCTTCATCCAGATCTTCGGTCTCACGTCGAAGTTGGCGGCGGCCCGCGACGTGAAGTTCGGTAAGGGCGTCGCTATGGGCAAGGCGAACGTGTACTGAGTTCAGCGTGTGAGGGCGCTATTATTCGGCGCAGCGAACTGAGGGAGGGGACACCAGGTGGTGTTCCCTCCCTCATCTTTATGACTCATGCCGATTGTGGGTGGCGTTTTATGGGTGTTTGCGTGGTGGCGGCGCCTAGGCGGCGTGGCGGTGGAGAGTTCCTACTCACTTCTCGACAACCGCGGCAACATCCGCGGCATGAGGAGAAATCTGACGCTTCTTCGCCCGGCGATAGGACATTGTTGCAACAGTCAGCGCACACAGCACGATGGCGACGATAACGCACATCCCAGCGGCGAAAGCGACGAACCACTGATGGTCGCCCTTCGTCGTTCCGGTCTGCGCACCAGCGCTGAGGGCAAAAAAGATCGCGGTGACGAGAGCATTGCCAATGGCGGTCGTCACGCGCTGTGTCGTCTGATACACACCACCCGCGGTCCCGCCGTGCGCCAGAGGCACATCGAGCATGGCGACCGTCTGATTTGCGGCACCCATACAGCCCATACCCAAGCCGAGAATGACGAGTGAGGGCACCATGAGCCAGAGCGAACCACCGCGCGAGATCCCCCACGCCGACGCAATGACAAGTAGCGAAGCGCCAGCGATAACGGCGAGCGCACCCACCTGGATAGCCCGACCGTGTTCGAGCGAATGGCGCCCCGACCACATAGCCGAGAATGCCGACGACAGCGCGTTCGAGAGGCTGACAAGCCCCACAGCGAGCGCACTCGCCCCAACTCCGTTTTGGAGATACATCGACAAGATGACGAAGATCGAGGTTGTGCCGAGGAATTGGAACCCCGTAATCGCGACCGAGAAGGAGAAAGATTCGAGTTTAAAGAGGTCAAGGTTCACCATGGGAATGTGGCCGCGAGCTTTGTAACTCCGTTCCCAGATGAGCCAAACCACAGCGAGAATCACGCCGCCCAGAAGCAAGAACCAGCGCCATGATTGCTCGATCATGAACGGCAGCATGACGCAGAGCACCGCGAGGCAGAGGACGATCATTCCGAGGGGATCGAGGTCGATTTTCTCGCCACGCCGACCTGATGTCGGATGCCCCGAGGTGGCTTCTTCATCGGCGTATTCAGTATCGGTAGCCATGGCGCGTTGGCCAACATGACGGCGTTCTTTCCCGAACGGGAGAAAATGCGCAGCGCATATGAGGCCAGCTATGCCGAGCGGCGCGTTGATGATGAAGCTCCAGCGCCACCCGTTTTCGTCGCCCAGCCATGCGACGAAACTCCCGGACATGACGGGGCCAGCAGCGACAGACATCGCGATGACGAGTCCCATGAACCCGAATGCGCGTGCCTTGTCACGACCGACGAAGTATTGCTGAATAAGTCCCGTTACTTGTGGCGAGTAAATGCCCGCACCGATCCCTTGGAATATGCGCATGGCATTGAGCACGGATGGATTGGAGGAGAGTCCGCAGGCTAGTGAGCCTGCGGCGAATACTGCAAGACCGATGGTAAACATTCCTGAGCGCCCGAAGACGTCTCCGAGGCGCCCCGACGGAACGAGGAGAATTCCTACAGCGAGTGCGTATCCCGAAAGTACCCATTGGATCGACGAACTCGATGCCCCAAGTCCACTCTGGATAGCAGGGAGGAGGTTATCGACGGAGCTCACTTGGAGGAGCGCCATTGCCAGGGGGATGAGCAAAACTCCGAGGAGTTTGTTCCTGTCGTAAGTCCGTTCTGACCCGGGAACTGTGAAATATCGTGAATTCGCCATACATGCCTTTCTCAGTTGAAGACTAGAACGTATGCGGCGGGGCCTCTAGTGGTGTCCATCGAGAGAATGCGCACGTGTGAACCTCAGGTGCTCACGGCGAGTGTTGTCCGCGTTCGACGAAGAATCGGTGGCTTTTCGTGAGCAGTCGCTTCTTTTCGCGTGGGTGGGTGAGACAATCGTGGGTATGGCGAACGAAACGATCCAGACTCAGTTATCCCATCGAACGATCCGTGCATACAGTGACGAGCCTGTGAGTGCGGAGGATTTTTCGCAGATTATCGCGGCAGCGCGTGCGACGGCGTCGTCGCGAATCCTCCAGCATGCGTCGATTATTCATGTGACAGACCCGGAGCTTAAGGTGGAGCTGTCGAAGATTGCTGCGCAGGACTATTTAGCTGACGTGCCCGAGCTCTTGGTTTTTATTGTTGATACGCACCGCAGTCAGCGTATCCTCGACGAGCTCGGTTCGAATGGGCATGGCGCTCGCACGATTGATGCCTTCACGGAAGGCTTCACAGATGCGTGCTTGATGGCACAGAATTCTGTCCTTGCCGCGGAGTCGTTGGGGCTGGGGACAACATTCTTTGGGTCAATTCTCAATAATGTTCCTGAGGTGATTCGCCTCTTGAATTTGCCGGAATTGACGTTCCCGGTGTTGGGGGTTGCTTTCGGGCATCCTGCACAGCAGCCGCAGCTCAAACCTCGTATGAGTATGGACCTTCGCCTGATGGAGAATTCGTATGAGGAACCGGCGTCGTGGTTGGAGACGCTGAGTGACTACGACGACGAGATGACAACCTATTACGACTTGCGTGAGGCCAATCGTCGTGTTGATTCGTTTACGCATCAGACCCGTGTGCGGATGGAGAACCCGAATCCTTTGCGGGGTAAGTACGTACAGTTCATTCGTGAGCAGGGCTGGGATATCGCGATTGATTGACGACGAATCTGCCGGCTTGCTTGTGGAGTGAGGCTTTGTGGTGCCGCCCATCTGGGCGGCACCACGCGTATCGTCAGAAAATGTGGGCGTGAGAGGAATCGGCTTGGGGCCAGAAGAATCTGACCTCTACCGAGTTCACAGGCCCAGATGCGCTCACGTCCGCCGTTGGCGAGAATCCGTCCTGCAGTTCCACGTGTTATTGCTGGTGTCGTGGAGGTAAGGGGCGTCCACGTAGATCGATTCCCAGGCGCTCGTAGGCTGAGCGTATGAGGAGGGTGAGCCATAGGGCGCCAGCCACGCCGATACCGGCTGTCGCCCACAGGCTTGCGCCAACTCCAAGGACGTGCGTCATTCCTGAAGCGATGAATGGGCCGGCGGCGGTTCCGATATTGACGATCGCTTGCCACAGGCCGAGGAAGGTCGCGCGGTTCACAGTGGGTGAGAGATCGGCGCCGGTTGTCATGACGACTCCTGCTCCGAAGCCGTTTCCGATTCCTAGTATGCATGCGCCGACAACGAAGCCTACGACGTCCTGCCAAAGAAGCATGGTGACGATGCCTGCTGGCATGACGAGAAGCGAGGGGATGAGCGCGGCAAGGCGGCCGTGACGATCCATGAGGCCGCCGACGGCGAAGAACATGATCGAATCGACGAGGGCAGAAATTGCGAATGTCGCCGTGATAACTGTCTCGTCGACGCCGAGGAATGCACCCCACAACGGCACGATAACGTTTCGGTTTGCGCGCAAAATCGCGATGGCGTTGAGCCCGATGCCCATAACGACCGTTGCGAAAACGGAGCGGACGACTGTGGGACGGGGTGCTTCCGTGATGGCGGGCGCCTGTGAGGCTGGAGCAGAAGGATTTTCCTCTGTGGCGAGGATATCGACAGCAGATTCTTTTTCTGCTGGAGGCACCAAGAAGACGACGACCATGAGGGTGGAGATTGCCGTCATGATGAGGGCGAGCCAGAACACTGAGCCGAGGAACCACATGCCGATGAGGAGAGTGGAGAATCCTGGACCGACGAGGTCACCCAGACGAGTCATGCCTCCGAGCGTTGAGAGCCCACGGGCACGCCATGAGGCATCGACGTGCTCTGCCACGTAGGCCTGGCGCCCGAGGGCCCAGATGTTCGCACCGATTGCGATAATGACGAGCGAGATAATGAACGACGAACGCGCAAAGGCGGGGTGGGCGTTTCCGACGATGAGCGAGGCAAGCGAGAGGATGATCGCCCCGATGGTGACAATTCCGGCGCCGACGAGCGCTTTGCGATCTCCGATCCGTGAAATAAGGCGCCCAAGTGGAGGAGCCGTGAAAACCCCGACCAGGCCGAATAAGCCGACGACGGCTGATGAGCCGGCGTCAGTGAATCCGATCGATAGAGCTGCGAGAACGATGACTGGCTTAATCGCTCCGTCGCCGATGGCGTAGATCAGGGCGGGGATATAGACAGGTAGGGCTAACGGGCGGAGAGGATTCGCTTCTCGGGTGCGAGATTTTCCTTGCGGGCTACCGCTTTCAGCTTGCAGTTCCTGGTGGTGCTCGCGTGGTGCTTGGGTTTCATGTGGGTGCGTGTTGTGAGGTTCCTCCTGAGGATCGCGGAGAGAACCGGATTCGTCGTGATGGTGTGTCATGTGTTTCCTCGTTGAATACGTTGCGAATCGCTAGGAATCCTAGCAACTGAGTGTGGCAACCATGACAGCTTTGATCGTATGCATACGGTTTTCAGCTTGGTCAAAAACAACCGAGTGAGGCCCTCGGAAAACGTCGTCAGTAACTTCAAGCGCGTCAAGCCCCGTCATCTCGTGGACCGAACGGCCAACCGCCGTATTGAGATCGTGATAGGCCGGTAGGCAGTGCATGAATATCGCCTGAGGGTTGTGTGTGGCGTGCATAACTGAAGCATTGACCTGGTAGGGGAGGAGAGCTTCGACCCGGTCGCGCCACACGTCCTTAGGCTCTCCCATGGATACCCAGACGTCAGTAGAAACTGCGTCGGCTCCTTCCACGGCTTCGTCGACATTCTCGGTAATCGTTATCCGAGCACCTGTGATCTTAGCGAAGCTCGTGGCAATAGCGACAGCTTCAGCGTCAGGTTGATATGCCTTGGGCGCTGCGATACGCACGTCCATTCCGAGCATGGCGGAGGATACGAGGAGGGAACGCCCCGTATTAAAACGGGCGTCGCCAAGATATGCGTGTGCTACCTCAGAGAAAGGCTTGCGAGTGTGTTCCCGAATTGTCAGAGCATCCGCGAGCATTTGCGTCGGGTGCCATTCGTCGGTGAGCCCGTTATAGACGGGCACTCCAGAGTGCGCGGCTAAGGCTTCGACATCAGCTTGGTGATCCCCGCGAAATTCGATGGCATCGAACATCCGCCCGAGGACGTGGGCGGTATCTGCTACAGACTCCTTGTGCCCGATCTGCGAGCTGCTTGGATCGAGGTAGGTTGTATGAGCTCCCTGATGAAAAGCGGCAACCTCGAACGCGCATCGGGTACGCGTCGATGTCTTCTCAAAAATGAGCGCGACGCTTTTCCCCTGAAGTCGCTGCCGCTCGTGGCCTTCTCGGCGCTCGCGTTTGAGTGACTCCGCGAGATCGACGAACGATGCCCATTCTGCGGGAGTGAAGTCACATTCTTTCAAGAAAGATCGTCCCAGAAGTGTCATGCGGACAAGTCTAGGGGGCGCCAGCGACAAAATCGGCGGGCGTTGTCAATGCGGACACCGGTCTCCCGCGCGGCCTATGAGCCGGGCCTCCCAGACATGCGATCGACTGTGAGGCGATCGTCGTCGTCAATAAAACGCAACGAAACACTCCAAGCGCTGTTCGGTACGATGAAGCCATGACAGAAAGCATTGCACTGTGGGGCGGTCGCTTTGCCGGAGGCCCGGCCGACGCACTCATCGAATTATCCCGTTCAACCCAGTTCGACTGGCGTCTCGCGCATTACGACATCGCTGGGTCGCGGGCACACGCCCGAGCCTTGAACGCGGCCGGTCTTCTCAGTGCTGAGGAACTCGCGGCAATGCTCGACGCCCTGGAGCGACTGGACGACGACGTGACGACAGGCGCCTTCACCCCCACACCCGCCGACGAGGATGTCCACACGGCCCTGGAACGCGGGCTTCTCGAACGCGCTGGTCATGAGCTCGGCGGCAAGTTGCGAGCCGGGCGCTCACGAAACGACCAGATCGCGACACTTGTGCGCATGTACTTGCGCGACGAGGCACGAATCATCGGCGGAAAGCTCCTTGACGTTGTTGATGCACTCCTGGCTCAAGCCGAGGCTGCGGGTGACGCGATCATGCCGGGACGTACGCATATGCAACACGCGCAACCAGTACTCGTCGCCCACCACCTCCTCGCTCACGCCTGGCCTATGCTCCGCGATATTGAACGTCTCGAAGACTGGGATGTTCGGGCTGCGCGAAGCCCCTACGGCTCCGGCGCGCTGGCGGGAAACACCCTCGGAATGAACCCCGAGGCAGTAGCCGCCGACCTCGGGTTTGCCGGCGTCACAGAAAACTCCATCGACGGCACCGCATCGCGGGACGTCGTCGCCGAATTCGCGTGGATTATGGCGCAAATTGGCGTTGATATCTCACGGATAAGCGAAGAAATCATTATCTGGAATACGAAGGAATTTAGTTTCGTCACGCTCGACGACGCATTTTCCACGGGCTCGTCGATCATGCCTCAAAAGAAGAATCCGGACGTAGCTGAGCTTGCGCGCGGAAAAGCCGGGCGGCTCATCGGCGATCTCACGGGGCTCCTCACAATGCTCAAAGGGCTGCCTTTGGCCTATGACCGCGACCTCCAGGAAGACAAGGAACCTGTCTTCGACCAGGTCGATACCCTCGATGTTTTGTTACCCGCCGTCAGCGGAATGATCGCGACGATGAAACTCAACCTTGAGCGAATGGCTGAGCTGGCCCCTCAAGGTTTCTCACTGGCAACCGATATTGCGGAGTGGCTCGTGCGCCAGGGCGTCCCATTCCGGGACGCCCATGAGATTTCCGGTGCCTGCGTGCAAGAGTGCGAATCGCGTGGCATTGAGTTGTGGGATTTGACCGACGACGAATTGACGCACATCGATTCGCGCCTCACTCCCGAGGTGAGATCGGTTTTGAGCGTGGAGGGGTCGGTAAGAGCACGGCGCGGAAAGGGCGGCACTGCTCCTGAACGAGTCGCCGAACAACGAGAATCATGCCGCGACGCACTGGCCGCTCGTCGAATTTTTACAACGTCGCGGATCGTCGCTGAATAAATACAGCGGAACGATTGCTGATACTGGGGCGCAGGAGTACTTCTGCGCCCCATTCCCAATCTTCGACCCCCACAGCTGAAGGCGCGGGTGCTCGTTCTCTCCTTCTGGAAGCGAACACACCGCGAGACAGTTCGCGCCCTTACGAGGAATCGGGCAAACTGGGAACCGTGGCCGAAGTGCGGCCCCAGATTGAAAGGAATGAACGTGACTGACGTCCTCGACGAACTCCAGTGGCGTGGGCTCATTGCCCAGCACACCGATATTGACGCGCTGCGTGCGGCGCTCGACGAGGGATCTGTGACGTTCTATTGCGGTTTCGATCCCACAGCTCCCTCACTCCATCATGGACACCTCGTCGCAGTTAAGGTGATGCGCCACTTGCAGATGGCTGGACACAACCCCCTTGCTCTTGTCGGCGGAGCTACCGGGCTTATCGGCGATCCGCGCGAAAAGGGCGAACGATCGCTCAACTCGCGCGACGTGGTTGCAGGGTGGGCCGATAGCCTACGTGGCCAGCTTGAGAGCCTACTTGACTTCGAAGGGGAGCACGCCGCTCGCATCGTCAATAACCTCGACTGGACATCAGAACTATCGGCAATTGATTTCCTTCGTGACATCGGCAAGAACTTCCGCATGGGCACGATGCTCGCGAAAGACATCGTCTCGCGACGCCTCAACTCGGAGGAAGGTATCTCCTTTACGGAGTTCTCGTACCAGATTCTCCAGGCAAACGACTACCTTGAGCTCTTCCGACGCTACGGATGCACACTCGAGGTTGGCGGAAACGACCAGTGGGGTAACCTCGTCGGCGGAATGGACCTCATCCGCAAGGTCGAAGGCGAGAGCGTCCACGTTATGACGAATCCGCTTATTACGAAGTCGGATGGCACGAAGTTCGGCAAGACTGAGGGCGGCGCCATTTGGCTCAATCCCCAGATGTTCAGCCCGTACAAGTTCTACCAGTTCTGGTTGAATACGGCCGACGAGGATGTTATCCGCATGCTCAAGGTGTTCACGTTCCGCACTCGTGACGAGATCGAGGAGCTTGAGCGCTTGGTGCACGAGCGTCCAGCCGCACGTGAAGCTCAGAAGGCACTCGCGGAAGATGTAACGACCTGGGTCCACGGAGCGGATGCTATGGAGCGTGTTAAAGAGGCTTCGCGCGCTCTCTTTGGAAGTGGAGATCTGCATGATCTTGACGGCGCCACTCTTGGCGACGCTGTCGCCGAGCTGCCGTCTGCCGAGGGTGCCCTGGGAGATTCGCTTGTCGAACTTTTTGTGAGTGTCGGTTTGGAGAAGGGAACTGGCGCCGCCCGGAGAACGATTGCGTCCGGAGGGCTCTACCTCAACAACGAGAAGCTCACGGATGTCGAAGCTAAGGTTGCCGATTCGGATGTGTTGCCGGGCGGCGTCATCCTGCTGCGAAAGGGCAAGAAGAACTTGGCGGTTGTACGTGTGAAATAGGTGAAGCGCGCGCATTTTCGTGGTGGCGGATGCACCGTAGCCACGAGAATATGCGACGAAATGGCCGCAGCTGAGCAACCTGAATGGGCTTAGGCAGAAAAGGCGTGAACCAGCGTGTTCTGGTTCACGCCTTTTCGGTTTGACGGAGCAGTTCAGAGGCCATTAATGTATTTACCTGTCGCCGGGATGCGAAAGAGCTAAAACCGCGAGGTTGAAGCGAAAAGCTGACCGTGTCGATGAGATTTTTTCTCGGAAGATGGTTACGAGGATTTGACATCCTGGTAAACATTGATTAGAGTAAGAATCCGCCTCTTCTGGGCTGGCTGCTGTTGTGGTGGTTGGTTTGGGGTGTGGGTGTGGTGTTTGGGTGCTTGATAGTGTGTT
>JADYUX010000019.1 GCA_021532125.1 Arcanobacterium haemolyticum | reverse complement strand
CGGCGACCACCACGGTCAAAACCACGGTCGTCTCGGCGATCAAAGCCACGTCCACCGCGATCTTCGAAGCGACGCTCAGAACGATCGTTGTTGTAGCCGCGGCGGTCGTCTCGCCGTTCGCGATCTGACCAGCGCTGAGAACCGCGGCGCTCCGACGCGGATTTCCAACCCGAGGACGGGCGCTCCCTGCGCTCGGAATTTTCTGACATGTTGTTATCCTCTGACATACCCGTCCTCTTGGTTAAATTATTAGCAAACAAAAAGCTCTTACTGCGCAGACGCACTGGAATAGAGTCTACCTGCCGCCCTGAGCCTATTTCGTTTTGGCGACGTATTACACAGAGCACACGGCTTTGCAATGTAGATGCATGACCGCCATGGAATTGGGGTGACAAGCGATGGATTGTTGTGTGTTGGTGGATGTGGTGGTGGTTACAGGTATGAAAAATGGAGGGAAGGATGCCGGTGGTATCTCGTCGTTGAGGGGTTTCGGCTTTCCTTCTTTGTGTGCTGTGTGGGTGTTTTTTGGGCCCG